>NZ_JAASHC010000027.1:0-71385 GCF_019734355.1 Bacteroides sp. K03 | reverse complement strand
AAAACCAAATCTTTTCAGAAGTTTTTTTGTTTATTCATTATCCGGTAATCCGCGCTTTCAATATGTCAATCTTAAAAGGCTTAGACTCTCTTGCTAAGCGGATGCAAAAGTAGACCTTTTTACAATATACGCAAAACATATCAGGAATTATTTTGGAATAAAAATGAAATTTTATCGTAATATGCTGATAAGCAAAGGTGTTGTAGAACATAAAAAAAGAAACAGGGAAAGAAAGAGAAAAAAAGGAACACATTATAATATATACGCGCGCACGTATACCAGGGGCAATAAATTAGCAAATACATATTCACGCATGGCAAATCCCAATGAGAACAGGCATCACCCTTTCAATAATAATGCATACTCTTTTTGCATTATTCTCTAACAATCTATTTTAAATGGCATCGATTTATAACCTCCCGTCTCCGATAATTCAGAAATTCAAAGTAGCTAAGCCCCGGTTTCATATGTACAAGACTTAACTTAGAAATACACTCTGTAAATTACAGCAGATAAGTAGTATATTATACTATCTATGAATATACATATATAACACGTTAAATACCAAGATCATACAAGTGATAATACACCTTTCTTATATTCATAACATCCGGATGTTGTTACCAAAAACACCCGGATGTTTTAATGTACAACACCCGGATGTTTTCTATAACAACATCCGGGTGTTGTGATTTCTTTATCTTTGAGTTATTCTCATATCGAAGCTATTGCTTATATATATAAAGGCATATTACTTACATATATAAAAGTATACTGATAAGGATAAGAGCATTGTACAAGTTGGATATTCTTTATAAAGACAGAAAGAATACGGGATTTTTCTTTGAAAATCTCATTCACAAGCAATGTGAATCTCTTATAACAATGGCTTAAGTTGAACCGATAAGATATATTTGACAGAATCGATTGAAGAATATGAATGGATGGCGAAAAAAAGAAAAAACCTTTCCGCTGTGGTAAAACTATATAAAAGATAGAATAATACCGATGGAAAGGTTTCATTTGAAAGAACTTACCTAATTAAAAAGTCTGTTTAAATTTTCCTCTTAAAAGTTTTTAGGGGATCATTTTGAAGTGAACGGAAGGGGACAGCTGCGAGTGAATTTTCCAGTATACATATAAACTCAAAAAGTAAATTCATGCACTGAAACAAAGTTGCTGTATAATAAAAAAATTCCTTGCCACATGTTTTCCCAAACGGTGGCAAGGATATTAAAAAACAAACATAAATTTACCAGTTAATTTCTTATAATGACTTTTTTGCCTTCAAGGAAATAGATACCGGCAGGAAGGTTGTTGACTGCGTTTTTACCTTCCTGAGCACTAACCAAACGAACCCGGATTCCATCCGCTCCATAGATTGAGATTAGGCGAGGTTTGTCGGTTTCAATATATAAGGTATTGCCTTGCGCATAAATATGAAGGGTATTAGCTTCTTTCAGAAGTATTTTCTCCAAAGCGGTGATATCTCCTCCGGCACCACCAATACTATACATTACCGGCGCAGCAGTACGAGTTTCTTTGCTGACTACATAGGCTTCAAAAGGAAGAACGTCACGAAGATTTCTCACGAAAGCGCTACCGGGAAGATTCTCATTGTATGCAGAAGAGTTGAGTGCATATACCGTATCATTAGCCGCAACAGTCTGATAAGCAGGTATGAGTTTATAGTTGGCGGTCTCTCCTATCGGCATAGAAGCGGGGGTGGCAGAAATTGTGATACCAACCTCATTTTCTGCAACAAAAGTAACAACTCCGGTTATGTTATACGCATCTTCATACGCGCTATTATTAGGCATTGAAACAATATAAGGTTTGTTTGCCTCCAAAACAGAAGAAATCACGTAACCGTCTGATGTCAGTTCACGAAGCCAAAACGGTTTTGCCCCGGAGGTATTACTACCAAAAGGAGCCAGTTCATCCTTTGTCTCATGCATAAAACGAGAAGCCGTGAAAGGAAGAACAATGCTTTGCCAGCCTGCTGAATTGTGTAGTCCACTCTCCATGGTGAAATCACGGGAATAGCTGATTTGTTTCGTTTTAAAAGGGCGTGCAATGTATATCGATGCGGAATCGACAAATGTAACAGATTCGATCTCGTCATTACGAATCACCTGTACCTTCTCCCATGATTCGGGCACTTTCACTGCATCAGAAAACAGGTACAAAAGAATATTATCAAAATACTTATACTCATTTAATGCAAAACCAAAAGCCATGTTATCAGGTATATCAATCTCCGCATCATATATAATGCTTTTCAGGTTCTTACAATTTTCAAACGCATAAGCGCCAATACTTGTAACACTCTTAGGAATATAAAGATATTTCAATTTATCATTACTATAAAATGCTCTTTTTTCTATTGTTTCCAGCTTGTCATCCAATATGACTTCCTGTAATTTAGTTGCAACAAATGCTTCTATCCCAATAGAGTTTAGTTTTTCAGGAAACTTAATAGCCTCTAAACTCAAACAACCATAAAAAGCATACGCTCCAATAGTTTGCAGATTATCGGGTAATACAATGTTAGCTATTTTTTGACAATTTTTAAAAGCATTGGCTTCTATCACTTGCATTGTATTGGGGATCCTGACTTCTTCCAGACTGACGCAATCAGAAAATAAGCTATTAGGAATTGTCTGCATCGTTTCAGGTAATGCCATAGGACTGTTTAGAGCAGAACAGCCGGAAAAAGCCGAAGGTCCTATAGTTGTTAAAGCAATTGGCAATTGTATATCAGCCAATACTGTACACCCTGCAAAAGCTAATTCACCTATTTCGCTTATCGAATTCGGCAACTGCACGGCAGGTAATGCCTTACAAGACTGAAACGTTCCGGATTCTATAATACTAACGCCTTCGGGTATTATCAAGGGAGATGATAATGCGTAACACCCATAGAAAGCCCTAATACCAATTGATCTAACCGTTGAAGGAATATTGATTTTCTCTAATTTAAAACAGTTCCAAAAAGCTTGAAATCCTATTGTCTTTAAGCCTTCTGGCAATACTATTGATGGAATAGAATTACAAGTACTAAATGCATTTTCTCTTATATCCACCACCCCTTCTGGAATCACTAATACCATATTTAACTTGGAACACCCTCCAAAAGCATAAGTACCTATCATAGTAAGAGCCTTGGGCAAATTTACAATTTGCAACAAACTATTACCATTAAATAACTTATCAGCTAAGAAAGTAAGCCCATCTGGTAAAGTAACACTTTCTAAATGGGTACATCCGTCAAACGTATCCGCTCCCAACATGGTTACTTTCTCCGGTATTATTATTGATTTTAACGCTGTTCTATAAAAAGCACCATCATATTGGAAACTATCAATCGTATCTCCGATTGCAACCAAAGTTGAAGGTAATATTATGTCCGATAACTTAGAACATTCAGAAAAGGCCCCCTTCTCCATAGTTTCCAATCCCTCAGGTAATTTCACTTCTGTCAGATTGATACATTTATTAAACATTTTTTGCGCAATGACTTTTACACGAAACGGTATATTTACAGAAACTAATGCTTCACATTCTTTAAAACAAGAAGCACCCAACGATGTAACAGTTTCCGGTATTTCAATATTTGTAATCTCAGTATTATAGAAAGCTGACTCCCCTATTATTTCAAGTTGAGAATTATCGGCAAAAGTAACTTCCTTTAAATTATAGCATCCCCCAAAACCAGAATTACCTATTGATGTAACCGTAGAAGGTATGTGAATTGAAGCCAGTTCTTCTGCATTTCTAAAGCTATATTCACCAATTGTTTTCAAACCTTCCGGTAGAATAACAGACTGAACTTTACAACGCGAAAAAGAAAAAGACCCAATATTCAATATATTATCTGGTAAAATGATTTTTTCTATAACATCCATTCCTGCAAACATATTACTCCAAAGAGAGGTCATGGTAGTCACAATAGAAGTATCCTTATCCTTTTCAGTAATTATACTTTGCTTCATATCCAATATCTTCAACACCGGCATTTCACGAATACAAGCAATATCTGTTTCATTTATGTATCCGGATAAAACCAACTCTGTAATAGTAGCTTGTTTGTCACCGACCAATACCTTCAATGTTCCTGCGGTTTCAACGTATATACTTTCAGCATTCAAATCAATAGAATGTATGAATGCAAATAAAATAGTTAACCAAAAATAATTTCTCATAATCTACTTCTTTTGAATAGTTCTTGTGTTTACAGGTGGCTCGTTATCATCTTCTCCCGGAATGATGGGAGCAGAGGCCAGCGTTTTCACTGTACGAGCATCACTATATGCTACTCCTTTTGCATTGCTGGCAAAAGCTCTTACATAGTAAGTAGTTTCCGGCGATAAATCTGTTATCCCGGAAGTAAAAGCCGGAGTATTATCTTTGGATAGTACACTCAAATCTCCCGTTGTGGGCAATTCATTGGTCGAACTGTAGCAAAAACCTCTGCTAAGAATAGCACTTCCACCATCATCTGCGACAGTGGCAGAAGCGTTAATAGTGGTTTCTTCAATAGTAGTGATTCTCAGTTCCTTTACAGCAGGTAAAACGACCTGTGTCGTTTGAAACTCATTCACCACTCCATACGCCGTTCCTTCTCCGTTAGTGGCATAAGCACGAATGTAGTATTTTGCATTGGGTTCGAGATCCTTCAAAACCCCGGTTATCGAACCTCCTGTTGAAGCGTCCGAAAACACTATTCCTGCTTCTAACGTTGGCTGGTTGTTTGTCGAGCTATAACAAAAGCCCTTAGCGGAGACAGAAATCCCCCCATCACTCACGACTGTAGCGACCGCTTTGGCAGAAGTTTCACCTATTTCACTTACAGTAGTTCCGCCAAGTGTAGGAATTACAGCAGCAGACCCTGTCTGAAATTCAGCGGTTTCACTATAGCTTATTCCTTTCTCATTTTCAGCATAGGCACGAACATAGTATTTCGTTTTCCCGGAAAGCCCTGTCAAGGCATAAGAGTACGCATCCTCTCCGGTTGAGACTTCACAACTGGCATCTTGTCCAAGCAAAGGAGAAGTCTGCGTATTACTCCAACAAAAACCTTTCCGATGAATAATGCCGGATCCGGCCGAAGTGACAGTGCCGTACAACTTTGCAGAAGAAGGGGTCACATTAGTGATTTCATTCATTTTTACAACAGGCAGGGTGACAGCCACCGTCCGGAAAACAGCAACATCACCATAGGACATCCCCGCCTCATTCACTGCGTAAGCACGAATATAGTAAGTTTGTCCTTCCTCCAGTCCTGTCAGATTAGCTGTAACCGCATTCCCTGCAGTGGAGGATGACACCTGGACATCCTGACTGTCGGGGGTATCATGAACCGTACTGTAATAAAATCCGCATGCTGTAATCTCACCGCCTTTATTCTTATCAATTGAGGCAGAAATAGATGCCGAATTTGCTGTTACATTACTCACTGTGGGATAGCCCACAACAGCCGGATTGCTCTGCACGGTGGTAAACTCCAGAAGTTCACCTTGCGCCCTTACTTCATTTCCGCCCTGCATGATCCTCGCCCATGCACGCACCCTGATTTTCTTGCCGGAAGGCAAAGAGGACATTTGCAATGAAAATTCTCCGGTCAACTGACTGATATTAGCACTCGGATAGTTGTCTATGATGACATAACTCATATCCGACAATCCCTCAAACCACTCCAGTCCGAATTCGATAAGAGAACTCAGATCGCTCACATTCACCTTTCCTCTTACTAACGCTGATGTCCGGCTGATATCCTCTACACTCAAGGTATTGACGGAAAACTCATTGTCTACTTCTCCTCCGGGGATAGTATACGAGAATACATCACCATAGCCAACACCAAGACTGCTGACAGCATATGCACGGATATAGTATGTATTTCCCGGCTTCAAGCCACCGATTGTTCCATAAATCGTTGTATCGGGCACTAATGAAATCTCTTTCAGATTGGCAATGGTAGGTTCTTGTACCTCCGAACTATAACAGAATCCTTTCTCTGTCACCAAAGTACTATTGGCCAATATACGTGCCTGCATTGTGATGGAGACATTGGTAGAGTCTTGCGGAGCACAGGAAGAAACAACGGGAAGATCAGTCGTCTTTGTTGTTACATAAGTTGTTGTACCATACCCACGCCCGTTGGAATTGATAGCATACGCACGCACTGCGTAGAGCCTTCCCGGTTTCAAGTCATTGATACGTACCTGATAGTTGGACACGTCGTCTATATTCTTTGTGTTGTCCTTCTCCGTAGGCACATAATTCGCATCTGTCGTCTCTTTTCCAGCAAAAGCCGGAAAGGAACATTTCACCTCCTCCGTCATCCAGCACAGAAGTAGATACGATAAAACTTTTCTCATCGGTGCCCGAGACCTGCAAATCACTAAAGACGGGCGTCTTGCTCTCTACCGTAGTAAAGCTCTTTGTCTCCCCCTTAGCAATACTGTATCCGCTATTGGCATAACTACAATAATAATATGTCTTACCGGGTTCCAATGCCTGAAGTTGCACACTGAATTTACCTTCATTGTCTGTGCCAACTTTCACTTCAGTATATTCTGCCATACTCTGCAACGTGGAATAAAGAACACCGTATTCTTTTACCACCACTCCTTCTGCCTTTTCCATGCTTCCTGACAGAGTAGCTCCGGTTCGATAAATATTGGTCGCTTCACCAGTCGCCAACTTCGGAGCAAAATTTGCAGGCTCCGTATCCTTTTCACAGGCTGCCATCACTAACAGCAGACTGCATATAATAAGATGTGTTATCTTTTTCATTTTTTACTTCCACTAATTAAAATATAATACCCACTCCAACAGTAACTTCATGATGCTTGAAATTCACAGTGTGAAATCCTACAGAAAGAGCAAACTTACCCAAACGCCCGATAACACCCAGTTCGGCAGCAACACCTACCGCCGAATGATCAGTATTCTTCACCAATTCACCTTCTACAGTTTCCCAAGCCAATGTACGGCTACCATACCCTGCACCTGCATAGAGATAAACGGGCTTCCATAATTGCCGCAGATAACCGGCAGTGACCGACAAACGGGCTTTCTGAGTGACTCCTTCTTTGTAATAGGGAGTACCCTCACCTCCGGAAGTCAACGCGCCGCTATCATCACACTCCAAATCAGCGGAAGCAGAACCGAAATCACTACGAAACTTTACATAAGCTCCGTTCTTGCGAACAAAACCAATCATACCGCCATAAGACAATTGTGAAGGATGATAACCTACTTCAGCCATCACCAGCATACGACGTGGCTCTTTAGGTTTAATCGTGGAAATCATTGTGAAGGTTTGCCCGTTTGTTTCTCCGGCGGAGATATTCACCACCGTATCTATAGGAAAGAAAAGATCTTTCTCTATACGAAGTCTATAGGAACGTATTGGCATACGGTCACTTTTATAAGGTGTTTGTCCTGCCAAAGTACCATCAATGTAAACATTGGCATCCTGCTCCGGTAAAGAAAAGACTTCGAGGTATCCGAATTTTGGTTTTAAAGTAACACTCATAATCTTCTGTTCACTCCCCAGATCGACGACTCCGGCTTCCGAAGCATACATCGGAGCTTCCACACGATAGGTATGACTACCTTTCTTCATGGTAGCCGTGAAGAGCCCTTTTTCCGTAGGCACCTTTTCATCATCTATATAGATAGTAGCATCAGCCGGGTCGGGGCGCATCACTAAAAGTTGTGTATTTGTATCTACAGGTTCGTGGGAAGTACCGTCATTGACTCGTACTTCCATTTCATAGACGGTAGATTTATCAATAATATCGGGGTAAAAGTAATTGCGTAGCACCCCATATTTGTCATGCATAATAGAAATACGGCGAGCGCCGCGAGGTACATAAAGCCAGATTTCGCCCGGTTTGTTTTCACGGGCAGTGATTCCTAAAGCGTCCGGTTCGAACATCAGATCTTTTACAGTAGTTACAATCCGGATCAGTGCACATACTTCTCCGTTCTGATCTCTCTTAGGAGCCGTGACGCGAGCTGTAATGTCAGTTTCCATTCGGTTAAAAGAAGCAACTTCTATTTTTCCTTGTGCATAGACCCACTGAGATAAGAAGCTGGTCAAAAAGAGGACTACTAAAAAGAAGCCACGCCTTGCTTGGTTTGTCATTGTGTATAGTTTTTATTCCGCCTGTCCTCTTTGACGGAGGTTAACTGCATAAAGAAGGCGCGAGGACTGTTAATTCTATTCTAAATCCGAGGCTCTGGAAAATGCCCATGTCATGAATAGACAACAATCCTCACGCCTAACTATAACGTTGGCGTGAGAAGACTGTTGCTATTATCCCATGACATTTTGAATTTTCCAGATTCCGAATTAGGGGATAATAACTTTACGCTTCTTGCGTTTTTTTCTAATATTTAAAAGTTTTGCTTATTATAACTCGCCACCACGAATAGCAAAACTATATTGCAAATGTATAACAATTTTCTATCACAGCCACAGCAAAAAGAAAAAAAAAGAACAAATTTATTATAGATTTATTCCCACGTACCGGAAAACCAGTACAAAATATTCTTCTACAAAAAAGAAAATAACATATTGCAAAGAGAATATTCTGAAGATAAATGAAACGATAATTCATAGCTGTACAGAAAAAACATATAGATAACCACTCAAATAGATTTCCAGTAAACAACTGATAATCATATATACATATATATAAAACATATACTTTTACTATACAAGAATGTACACTTCCGGTTATTCAATGTCACCTATAAAATTGCAATATTCTAAAAGCTTATTTCAATAAGTACTGTATCCTAATTAAAAGATAGTTTTATTGAAATGCAGACTATCACAAATTCACGCAAAGAATATCGACGCTCAAGTACAGCAAGCCATCTAATTTGCGATAATCTGCGATCATTTACGTTTTAATGAAAGAAAATAACAGGCTACCTATTGTTTTATTTTTACACCCAAAAAAAATTACGACAAGGTATCTATCAATGTCATTCAAATATCTCCATAAATTAAAATATCACAATATATCTATCAATAAAAAAGAATGTATATCACAATTAATTCACACAATATATTGAGTTGAAACAAAAAAAGCAACTCTCCATTACGTAATCTCTTTCTATTGTGGGTTCTTTAAGTAGAACTACCCATATCAGATTCGTTTATGATAAAAAAGTTAGCACCAAATACAATGAGAAACCCAATTCCCTTATCCAATCTAAAACGATGGAATGATGACTCGTAGAAAACTAAATCTAATAACATAGATAGAATAAAGTACTTCATGAAATACTATAAATATCCCTGCTACAATAAATGAAAACAATATCAATGAATCAATTCTGATCAATCAATTATAATAAATCTTATAACATGTACAACAGCTATCATTTTAATCAATCAATACTAAGAAACACCTTTATAGTGTTTGCGTTGGTTGTCAGCGCATTGCTTCCCGGTAAGGCACTTGCAACAGGTATTGATTTTCAAGTAAAGAATGTGACTGTACGCGAAGCTGTATTGAAACTGCAACAGCAATATGGATTTTCCGTAACAGTAGAATCGAATGACGTGGACATGAATCGTAAAGTTTCAGTCTCAGCTAAAAATGAATCTATTAGTACAATACTTAGCCGTATATTTACGGGACAAAATGTCACTTATACAGTGACCAACAAAAGTATTATCATCCAAAACCGGAAACAACCAACCGAGAATACCCCTGCGACCCCAAAGCCACGCCCGATTTCCGGAAAAGTGATAAATGGTACTGATAAAGAACCACTTATCGGTGTTACCGTCCTTAATCCCGAATCGGGTAAAGGCGTAATCACCAACGTGAACGGTGATTATTCCATTGAAGCGATTTCAGGACAAACACTGAAGTTTTCTTATGTAGGCTTCTCCGATGTTTCGATAAAAGTAGGCAATTCAAACGTCTTGAATATTACCATGACCGAGAATTCGACTATACTTAACGAAGTAGTAGTAGTCGGATTCGGTAGCCAGAAAAAAGTAAACCTAACGGGAGCTGTCGGGGTGATTGGAAATGAAGAGATCAACGGCCGCCCTGTCGCTTCCGCTGCACAAGCCCTGCAAGGGCTGGACCCATCGCTAAATATTGGCATTAATACCGGTAGAGCCGATTCAGGCTATGAAATAGATATTCGTGGTGCCGCATCTCTAAATGGAGGTACCCCACTTATTCTCGTCGACGGTGTGGAGATGGAGCTTAACCGCCTTAATCCTAACGACATAGAGTCAGTATCCATATTAAAAGATGCAGCAGCGGCTTCGGTATACGGTGCAAAAGCCTCAGCCGGTGTAGTATTAGTCACCACCAAAACCGGTAGTGATTCCAGCGTAAAAGTTACATATAACGGCCGTTTCGGTCTATTAAAGAACACCACAAGTACCGACTACATAACCAGTGGTTACGACTGGGCCAAAGTAGTTGACCGCTTTTTCTATTATTCGAATAAGGGGATAAACTATCTTAAATATGATGAGGACGATTGGAATGAACTCGAGATACGTCGCGGCGATAAGACCGAAAACCCCGAACGCCCGTGGGTAGTAGCCGAAGAAGACGGAACATACAAATATTACGGAAATTTCGATTGGTATGATTACATTTACAAACGTACTCGCATGCAACATGAGCACAATGTATCGATAAGAGGGGGAAATGACAGGGTAAAATACTACGTCAGCGGCCGTTATTACAATACCGAAGGGATTATGAACCTGCAAAATGACCCTTATGACAATTACAGTATTCGCGGAAAGTTAGACATTAATATTACAAAGTGGGCCCGCTTTAGCACCAATCTGAACTATTTTTATGGTAAAATGTGGTGGCCAGGAATGAAAAACCAGCAAACGACATTTCGTAATGTAACCATGGGTGGTTCTCCATTATTTGTCCCTAAAAATCCCGATGGAACAATCGTACATAGTACCGAAATAGTAAACCAAGGAGCCGGCGTACTTGGTGACATGAACCTGATGCTTACTTACGGCAAAACTTCCAACGAAGAGGTAGTGAATGAAGCGACAATTAAAAACAACCTTGAATTAGATATCGTGAAAGGTTTAACATTGCATCTGAGTCACGCATATCGTTTTTCTCATGAATTCGGACAATATCGCTATAACAATGCACCGTATTCTTCACATGAAGGCGTGATTTCATGGGAAACCACCAGCAAATTTCGTAACGAACTTCAAGAAACCAACCAATCGCTCTATAAACAGACATTTGAAGCATTTGCCGATTATTCGCACACTTGGAATCGGGTACACAATTTCAAAATTGTAACCGGTATGCAATATGACACCCGTTATTACCGCAAGAATGCGGTATCGGTCGATGGAAATCTTTCGGAAGACCTGAATGATTTCAACCTCTCTGCCGGATCGACTTATTCTGTCAGCGGAGGACAATCAAAGTACAAGACACTCGGTGTCTTTGGACGTGTTAATTATGACTATGACGGCAAGTATCTGTTTGAAGCATCCGGACGTGCCGACGGATCGTCACGTTTCTGGAGTCGTAACCGCTGGGGATACTTTCCTTCAGGTTCTGTCGGATGGCGTATCAGTCAGGAGAATTTCTGGGAACCTTTACGCCAGTGGTGGAATAATGCCAAAATACGTTTTTCTATCGGTAGTCTTGGCAACCAACAAGTATCGGACTACCTGTTTGTTCAAAAGATCAACACCAACCTCACCAGTGGAGATTTTACGTTCAATGGTACGGATAAGCTGACATATGCCCGTGAAGACGCCCCTGTAGCCAATGATTTGACATGGGAAAAGATAACGACGTATGACTGGGGAGTCGACCTTGCTTTTTTAAACAACAGACTAACATTCAGTGGTGACTATTACATACGCAACACCACCGATATGATGATGCCGGGAGCATCACTCCCCGGAGTTTACGGTGCAAGCGAACCGCGTACCAATGCTGCGGATATGCGTACTAAAGGTTGGGAACTCAGTTTCGTCTGGCGCGACAGAGCGACTCTGTTTAGCCGGCCGTTCTCTTATTCGTTGCGCGCCAGTCTCGGCGATTACCAGACCAAAGTAACCCGGTTCGACAATGATACCCGACTGATCTCGGAACACTATGTAGGTGAAAAACTCGGAGATATCTGGGGGTATAAAATCGACGGCCTTTTCCGTACCGATGAAGAGGCGGCAGAATATGCCCAAAAAGTTGACTGCTCCTACTTTACCAAACGTATCGACGCCACAGCCACCCGCAAGGGACTTCATGCCGGCGATCCGAAATTCCTGGATCTCAATGGAGATAATAAGATTTCCATCGGTAAAAACACGGTCGAAGATCCGGGAGATCGGGTAGTCATCGGTAATTCACTTCCAAGGTATTCTTATACATTCGGTGGTGATTTTTCATGGAACGGCATCGATTTTTCTATTCTGTTTCAAGGTGTGGGCAAACGCAACTGGTATCCCAGCTCCGGCCAAGCCAATCTTTTCTGGGGACCGTATTGCCGTCCGCACAATACATTCTTAAGCCAGCAATTGGTTGATCAGGTATGGAGCGAAGATAATACAGATGCATACTTCCCATTCCCTCGCGGTTATGAAGCATACTCTGACAATACCAATTCTCACTATACTCTGACATCACCCAATGACCGGTATATTCAGAACGTAGCCTATCTACGGCTTAAGAATCTGACAGTAGGCTATACCCTTCCGGTGTTAAAAAAATATCTCCAGCAGGTACGTATTTATTTCACCGGAGAAAATCTTGCTTACTGGTCGCCAATGAAGAAATACTGTAAATACATTGATCCCGAAGCAGCTGTTTCGTCTTCGTCTTACGTTGAGAATTCCGGTGAAGTATACAATTTCAGTAAGGTATTCTCATTTGGCATCGATATTACATTCTAAAAAACAAACCAGCTATGCGTACTATAAAATATATATTCATATCCGCCACCTTATTAACAGGCATTGTATCGTGTGACCTTAATGAGTTTCCTAAGGATTCCATCAGTCCCGACACCTTCTTTCATACAGAATCAGAGTTGGAACTTTATACCAACCAGTTTTATCTCATGGAACCTACCGCAGTCAATCTGTATGACGAACCATCCAACCTGATTGTTGATGGTCTGTCTCAGAGCGATGTCGTAGTAGGACTGACACGTACCGTTCCTTCCTCCGGCGGGGGATGGTCATGGTCTTATCTGAGATATATCAACTATTATCTGCAAAATTCCCATCGCTGTAAAGATGCATCCGCTCGCAAACGCTATGACGGTGTTGCCTATTTCTGGCGTGCCTACTTTTACTTTGAAAAGCTGAAACGTTTTGGCGAGGTACCATGGTATGATCAGGTATTGGCTTCCGACCAAGACGAACTTTTGGCCAAACCACGTGACAGCCGCGACGTCATCATAAATCATATCATAGAAGACTGCAACAAAGCTGCAGAAAGCCTTCCTACATCATCCTCTATTTATAAAGTTTCACGTTATGCAGCCCTTGCATTAAAATCACGTGCATGCCTTTTTGAAGGAACTTTCCGTAAATACCATGCCGGCCACACATTTAATAAAAGCAATTTACCTTATGAAGCTATCTTGCAGGAATGTGTTAATGCATCGCTTGATATTATGAATGATAAAAAGTATTCCATCTACTCGACAGGGAAAAACCCTTATTATTCACTCTTTACTTCAGAAAGCGCCATTGCACAGGAAGTAATTCTTGCACGTTGCTATGGAGGAAATTTCGCACATGCAGTCGACGCCTATGCATTAATGCCCTCCAAAGGCATGGCCGGTTACACCAAGGCACTCGTTTTCTCTTACTTAATGCAAGACGGCAGTCGCTTTACCGATAAAGCAGGATGGGCAACGATGCCATTTACCGAAGAGACTAAAGAACGCGATCCGCGTCTTGCACAAACAGTATTGACACAAAATACCCAATACATCGATGGTACAGAAGGAACCTTCAATTTTGCCAATACCGTGACAGGATATCCGATGCTAAAGTACATTTCAGGACCCAATTTTGTCAATGCTTCGACAATAGATATACCTATTTACCGTATGGCCGAAGTATACCTCAATTACGCCGAAGCCAAAGCCGAACTGGGAACATTGACACAAGATGACCTCGATCACTCCATCAATTTAATCCGTGATCGCGTAGGAATGCCCCACCTGGACAAATCAGCAGTAAATGCCGATCCTGACCCGTTCCTCACATCTGAACTTTATGGATATAAGAATGTGGATAACGGTCCTAACAAAGGAGTCATTCTTGAGATCCGTCGGGAGCGTTCGATAGAAATGGTAAACGAAGGCATCCGTTTTGCCGATTTATGCCGCTGGCGTGAAGGCCAACTTCTGGCCCAGCCATTTTATGGACCCTATGTACCCGGTGAAGGCCGTTATGACATGGATGGCAATGGAAAAATCGATTTTGTGGTTTATCTGGACCGCCGTATTCCCGCTCCGGGAGTAACTCCATTAAAAATAAACCAAGACATATTCCTGTCAGAAGGAGAGACCGGTTATATTCTGGCTCACGGACAATTAATGAGGGCCTTCAACGAGGACCGAGATTATCTCTATCCAATCCCAAGTAATGAACGTACACTTACCAAAGGTATGATTACACAGAACCCCGGATGGGATGACGGACTAAATTTTTAACCACATCTTATTCGCAAGTCAGTTATTATTAAGTTTTAAATTACAAGTAAACAGTATGTTAAAAAGAAAAATAATCTATGTATGGATATCTGTCTTAATGGTTTCCGTAAGTGGCTTTTGCATGGATACCATGAACGAAGACAAAGTACATACTCCGCAAAAATTGCGAATAGGTACAACTATAAGCGTTTTCGGCGGTTTGCAAGGGTTAACCTATGAAAACCTGAAAGAAGCACGGTCTGCGGGTATCTCTGACATAGAAATTTCTCTCACCGGCTTAGTAAATGGAGATCATCCTATTCCAAATGCCGAATTAAAAGAGAAATTCCGCCAGGTAAAACACAATGCTGACAGTGCAGGGATCAACATCTGGTCGATACATATGCCTTATGGGGCCGACTGTGACCCGTCACACATTGACGAAACCATTCGTTCACACTCCGAAAATGCCTACCGTAGCTACATCGATGTCGTCAGCGTATTGGAGCCGGAAGTAATCCTGTTCCATCCAAGCTGGCGGTTAGGCCTCAACGAACGCAAGGAACGCATGAGCCAACTGGTAAAAACCATCACTTCCCTGAATAAAGATGTAAAGGAGATAGGGGCCATCATTGTATTGGAAAATCTTCTCGGATACAAATTACTTCGCAGTCCCGGGGTAGAACGCCCGTTGGGCCGTACTGTCGAAGAGATGGTTGAAATTATGGATTTAATGCCGGCTGATGTTTATGCAGCAGTCGACATGAATCACATCAAAAATCCCGAACTGCTGATCGCTGCACTCGGCTCTCGCATAAAGAGTGTCCACATTGCCGACGGTGACGGAGAGAAGGAGTGTCATCAGCTCCCGGGACGCGGGAAAAACAATTGGGTTCTTATTCTTCAGGCACTTGATCATGCCGGTTACACTGGTCCGTTCCTCTATGAAATAAGAGCAAAAGAAGTAGATGGATTTACAGATCTTGTCACTGCCTATAATCTGCTTTATGAAAATTATACAAAGTCTTTACAACCGTAAGGAGGCTGTTGTCAATACCTCCTCAAACGTATAAAAACTCCAAGTGATTTTACCAATACATTATTAACAAATCTATGAGAATTATGAAACTAAAACATTTCTTACTCTGTGTGATGGGAATTTTGATTCCTACAACCGTTTTTTCGGCTGAATACTATGTCGTACCGGGGTTACGTGCTACAGGCAACGACGGTTCATCCTGGGAAAAAGCGATTACCATGTATGACATTTTCGAAAATGATGCCGCTGCTGCAAAAAACGATGAGGTATCCAAGTATAAAACCGGAGACGTATTCTTTCTTGCAGGAGGAACCTATTACAATGCTACCAGTCCCGGTTCCGATGCCGGGCGTATTTATCGTGGCTATATTTTCGTTGGAGGATGTGATCAAAGTAAAGGTGTGGTTACTGAGTGGCCTGCCTATCCATCGGCAACACCTACAATTTTCTCCGGTGACCTCGACGAAAACGGAGGACCGAGTGCAGGCGACCTCCGTAATTTAATTCATGTGCGTCAGGCTCGGAATGATGCTGCCGAGAACCTGGCCCACATCTGCAAACTGATAGGTATCGATTTTACCTGTTCATATTCTCCCGAAGGTTCAACTAACGCAAGTGGAGCAGTTTATTGCACGCAGGGAGCCATCGAACTTCAATATTGCAATATATATAATAATATAAGCAAAGGCGAAGGTACGGGAGACGGAATCGGTGCCGGTATCCACATCTATGGCGGACTTTATCATATAAAAGACTGCAATGTATACAACAACAAAGCGCATAAGACCGGAGCCGGATTCCGGTGTACTTCCCGCAGTTCTAAGAAAGCGAATGGCGTAATCGAACGTTGTTATTTCGGTAATAATGAAGTAGAATCCCGTTACGGTGGTGCCATCGCCCAATCTTCAGGAGAAAATATGTGGATCATAAATTCCACTATTGTTGACAACAAGGCCTTTTACGAAGGTGCCGGAATCTGCGCCAATGGCAGCTCCTTTGATGATGATGTACGTGCAGTACATATCATAAACTGTACAATTGCCGGCAATACATGCGCTGCCGATCCTTCGGAACTATATGCTGAAGATACGGAAACCGGTACTGTCACTAATCCTGGTTCATGGTTGGGATCGCAAATACGTATTGCCTGTGATCCGGCAGTGAATATCTGTAATTCCATTATTGTCGGACGCGAAGATGACGGTGCAGTTGCCAAAGCCGCTATCGTTCTTACCGGTACGGAAAAAACACCCTCCAGCGCCTATTTAAATTCGTATGGTGGCAGCATATTAGGCACGTTCGGCTCGGTCATGAATTCTCCAACCATTGCTATCAACTGGAACAATGATCACATGGATGGCAGTAACCCGAATACTTATTCCAAGATATTCGGCACAACCACAGCCGGCGAAAACGGCGGATTCACCAAGACGCTGAAACCTGTAGATAATGGCATTCTCGACCAACTCGGAGTTTACGCCCTTTATGGTTTCGAACTTGGAGAGTACATCAAGACTCTAAAAGATGAAGGCAAATATCTCCCGTTCGAGATCGACGTTACTGTAGACCAGACCGGTTCGAAACGTAGCCAGGAAGAGATTAACGGTGAAACGGCTCCGGGAGCCTATGATTTCTTGACCAATCATGGGACCGGTATTGCCGTTACGAATTCTCCGATGTCCTCTCTCAAATTACAAGTATCAGGTGATGGTACCTACCAGATTGTAGGACTCACCGACAATGCTACGATACATATTTATAATTTACAAGGTATACGTATCCGGTCTATTACCCAAGGTAACACGATTGACCTGCGTGATCTCACAAAAGGCATTTACATGGCTAACGTGAACGGACAAACGTTCAAAGTTGCCAGATAATATTGTAACTAATCTATTGAACAGGTCCGTCTGCTTTCCGTATCTGGAAAGCAGTCGACTTGTTTGTTTTATAAATCATTATTATATGGCTTTCTATCATATCAAATACAGACTATTCGCCATTCTATGGTTATTTTTATCGACCCTGTCGACGGTCGGCATAGCCAATACCACGACTTTAAACGTCGGATGTTTCAATATCCGTTTCAAAACGAGCGCCGATCAGGGAGAGCTAAGCTGGAACAACCGTAAGAGTTATGTTGCACGGACAATTATCGATTTCAAATACGATATTGTCGGAGTCAACGAAATGAATGCCGGTTCACAACAAGAGGACATGAAAAGTTTACTTCCGGAGTATTCATTCGTAGAATGGGGAGGAAACTCATCAACAGTGCCCAACCAGGGAACAATCAATGCGGTATTGTTTCGTACCGATAAGTTCGATCTGCTTGAAGAAGGACATTACTTTTTGTGTACAGACCCCTCGAAATCACTACTTTCGTGGGATAACAGCAGCGGGAACAAACGTTTCACCGTATGGGCCAAGCTGAAAATCAAGGAAACAGGCGATATCTTTTATTATTTCATCACCCATCTCGATCATCAGGGAAGTGATGCCCGCAATGAAGGAACGCGCGTTAACATGGAAAAAGTACGTTCCATTTCCGGTCATTACCCCGCCATCATATGCGGTGATCATAATTCGTCGGCCATACGTTATCCGTTCTATGACCTTTGCAGTGCCTATATGTCAGACAGTCGCAAAGTATCGGAAACCCCATTCCCATGGCCTAAGGACGGCACCTTGTGCAAATGGGATCCCGAGAAAAAAGATGGGACCAGACTGGATTATGTATGGGTAAAAGGGATGAAAGTACATACATACAATCACATCAATGAGACTTTCGGACGCGGCGTCACTCCTTCCGACCATTTTCCCGTGATAGTGAACGTCTCATTAGAGCCTTTCGTGGCTTCCCATACCCGCTATGTCGATATAAATGCTGCTGATGGTGGCGATGGAAGCAAGTCAGCGCCGTTCCGTAATATCCAGGAAGCTGTCGATGCCACTTGCAACGGCGATACCATTTACGTTGCCCAGGGATATTATACCGTAACCGAATCGGAGCAATTTAAAGGTCGGGACGCTACACTCAATATTCCTCATTCTCTGGATATATTCGGCGGCTACGACTCTGCATTTAAAGAAGTGACAGGGCGTACAGTTCTATCAGGAGATATAAACGGCGATGATGAAATCGCAGACGGAGTATGGACCGGTAATGCAGAAAATGCTTATCATGTAGTGACAGTTCAGAAATACTGCGCACTGATGCTTTGCAATTTCGAAATAGTCGGAGGAAACGCCAACGGAAGTGCTACCACAGGGGCAGGTATCGCCGGTTTGGGTTCCCGACTGATACTCGATAATGTGATCATCCGCAATAACCAGGCCACAGGTCAAGGTGCCGGAATCTATGCAGCCGGCCAATTGTTATGTACCAATTGCCGGTTTATCCGTAACGTCTCCTCAGCCAACGGCGGCGCTTATTTCACTGCCTATGCCGGTGTAGAACTATGGTGGCGCCATGCAATGACCGATTGTTACTTCTCGGAAAATGAAGCAGTACAAGGTTCTGCCGGATACCATTCAGGATACTCGTGGGCTTACCTGGGACACAACACTTATGTCGATAACAAGGCAACTTACGGAGGAACCGTCTCACTCAACGGAACAGCTTATGCTTCTAAAACGACTTTTGTCAACAACACCTTTGTCAATAACCGGGTAGAAGCTATCGGCGGTGTCATTAACGAAATGAAAGGAGGATCGGCCATCTATGCCAATTTGAACGTAGCATCTACAATTTCGATCGTCAATAATACGATTGTCGGAAACCATGCATCATGCTACAAAAACGGTACACCTACCATCGACTTTTATGGTGCAGCCGTGCATATTTACAACGGAACACCATTCATTTTCAACAACGTGATTGCCGGAAACCGCTCCACTTCAGCGCATACTGGTGATGTTTATAATGCAGGACAGCTGGCAACTACCGGTTATAACATCTTTTCGAGTGCCGATAATATAAATATAACACCGGCAGAAACCGATATTTTAGGAACCTCAGTCGATTCATCCATCCTATTGCTCGGTAATATGCTCGAGAGTAACATAGTAGAAGGAGATATTATCCCTGTTCTGGCATTAAACGGTGGTCCGGTTGAGACAGTCAAAGTGAAAAGACGCTTTTTCGGATCGAATGCAATCAATGTGCTGCCGGCATCTCAATTGGAAGAAAAATTATTAAAAGGAGATGTAGACAACACGATTGAACTACGAAACAAACTGATATTCGACCAACGAGGAGTAGAACGTTTGACCGATGGAACCTCATCGATCGGTGCGTATGAATATAGAAGAGAAGGTACGGGTATTACCGAAACAGCAAGTGTCGCCAATCCGGTCAAAACATACCAGAACGGTTCAATTTTATATCTGTCTACTTCTATGACATTACAGGATGTGAAAATATTCTCCATGACCGGATCAACGGTTATTCTTCTGGGCGAAGTTACCCCAGGAGAGACTCCGGTCAATGTTTCCCGGCTTTATCCCGGAGTATATATACTATCCTGGAAAGGAGGAACTTCCCGGTTTATAAAAAGATAAATAAGATTATCTGCCAGTAAATTAAAAAATCACCCACGCTGCAACTATTGGAGCGTGGGTGATTTCATTGAAAGGAAAGTTATAGCACACTCTCCATCTTTCTTTTTACTCCGTCGATGAAATACAAGCTGCCCATCCCCCACCCGGTGCGAGTCGGACAACAATCTCATTCTGTTCCAATACTCCGAACGTTCTCTGGTAATCCTGAGCTGCCCGATGGGCATTTACTCCATCACTGAATATCTCGATCCGCTTCCCGATGCAATCATCCGGTAATCTCACCTTCAGTTCACGGGTATCCCAATTCCCCAATGCTCCGATATACCAATTATCACCTCTACGCCGAGCCACGACAATATACTCGCCAACTTTACCATCGAGCACGAAAGTGTCATCCCAAACTGTGGGAATCTGGGATATAAACCGGATACACTCCTGTTCACGCATATAATTGGATGGAGAATCACAAAGCATGTTAAGCGGAGAATCGAAAACGACATATTCTGCAAGCTGATGGCAACGGGTGCCCTGACTCATCGGATTACTCCTGTTCGGAAAATATCCACCTTTGACACTATTGCGCATCGCTCCCTGCGTATAATCCATCGGACCAGCCACCATGCGAATGTATGGCAATAAAACATCGTAAGAAACCATATCGACATCGGGCTTGGACCATTTCAACTGTTCAAGCCCGAATACCGCTTCATAATTGATCACATTGGGATACGTGCGTTGCATACCCGTTGGTTTGGGACAGCCGTGAAAATCGACAAGCATCTTATGGGCTGCGCATACCTCAGCCGTACGGTACATAAAATCAATCATCTCCTGGTCATCACGATTAAGGAAATCTATTTTAAAACCTTTGATACCCATATCGGCATAATGCGATACGACCTTTTCCAAATTAAGTTCCATCGCCAGATAACCGGCCCACAAAATAATATCAACTCCTTTTCTCCTCCCATGATCTACTATTGCCTGAAGATCTATTTCCGGGACGACATCAAGAAGATCACACTTTCCCTTAGTAGCCCATCCTTCATCGAGAATAACATACTCGATGCCGTTTTCGGAAGCAAAATCAATGTAGTATTTATAAGTTTCCGTATTAATGCCAGCCTTAAAATCTACTCCATAAAGCCCCCAGTCATTCCACCACTCCCAGGCAACCTTTCCCGGTTTGATCCATGACCGATCGGTTACGCGTGACGGAGCCGCCAACCGATATACCATATCGTTTTCCACCAACTCTCCGTCGCGACGTGTAACAATGAAAGTCCGCCACGGAAAAGTCCGCGGTGCATTGATCTTCGCAATATAGGGATACCGCGAAGTAACCAGATGTTCAAGATCATTATGTCCGCCCTGTACCACACTTTTCGGATAAGGGGCAAAGACTCCTCTCAACTGCGGTCTGCAACTATCTGTCGCTAAATACATTCCGGGATAATCTTCAACATCGGCTTCGGCAATACACAATTTTTCGCCATACTCCAGATTGACAAGTATCGGTGTAAACAACAGATTGTTTTCATCGAAATCCTTCAACGGAAGATACGTATACAGATTTTGCATATCATTCCAAAACTGCTGTTCACGGGTGGCGTCCTTTCGTTTCTTACGGTCACGTACATACGGAGCCCATGTCTCAAAATTCTGAGATAACCGATACACTGCCTTTTCATTCTTCACTGTGTACTCCTCCGAAAGTGAAGATACAAAACGATAAGCCATTCCGTCATCATACATCCGGAATTCGATACTGAAACCGGCAGTCGTGGTCAATATCAACCGGTTATATTTATCTCGCACCTGTGATTTCTTATACAGTGGAGAAAGAATCACTTCATCAACAGACGAGCGTTGTACTTTTTTCACTTTCATATCGGCCCCCCAAACTGTGCCATTCATCCATTCCATAGCAATGGTCGATGGAGACAATATTGATTGGTGTTCATTGGAAAGAGTGAACGTAAGACTATCACCGACATTAATTTCACTCGTAAGCCTCCCATCAGGAGAGCCCAGTTTATATTCGGCAGCACCAGCTATTGTAACAGTGAAAGCCACCATAAACATCAAAAAAACTTTCTTATATTTCATCTTTACAAATCAATAAGTAAATGTACAAATGATAGGATAATGGTCAGATATCCACCTCACACCATAAACTGGCTTATCAATGGTCTCAAACACCAACGGGCAAGCATTACGATAGAAAATATGATCCAGATTCTTGTTTCTTACCAAAGGAGAAACGCGTCCGAAACCATTAAAGCTGGAATGATCATCCGTTTTGGAAGCATCTTCTCTGGCAGAAGCAAACCAACGGTAAAATGGAGCCAAGCTCTCACGCCGCGGATCATAGGGATTGTAAGAAGCATTCATATCACCGGTTACGAAAACAGTTGCCTCCTCACCGGCGATGGTCTTCATTCTATTGTTTATCAATGCAGCACACCGGGCACGCACCTCAGTGTCCACCGGTTCTTTCTTATAGGGCAAATGAGTGGTGACAATATAAAATTCTCTCCGGCTTTTTTTATCCTTGAGTTGTAACCACAAAGCGGCCCGATAATGTCTGTCAGTCGAGTCCCACGGTTGGGATGGAGCTTCGGGAGTAGCACTCAGCCAAAAATGTCCCGAACGTATCACTGAATATTTCTCACGAAGATACAACAATAATACTCCTCCGGTGCGGGAATCAGGTAACGTGTCGTTCATCTCTATACGATAATAGCCATAATCAGGTAGCATGGCAAAGATTTGCTGCCACATCTCGTTACGTGGTTCCTGCATGCCTATCACGTCGGGACGGTACTGGGCGATCATACGGGCACACGGTTCCCGACGCCGATCCCATGCCGTATCAAGAGAATCATTCGGATTATTGAAACGGATGTTGAACGACATCACCTTTACAGAATCCAACACGACAACATCGTCATGATAATCTTGAGCGATAGCACAAGAAAAACTCAGCAGTAAAATACCAGACAAAAGAATGTTTTTTTTCATATATGTATCTTTAAAATTATACTATGAAGACTTATCAAAAAGTACTGAATACGTAACCAACAACACAAAACCGACACTGATTTAAAAAACATTAACATGCTTTATTACAACAGCAAAGCCGTCAAAAACCACAATATTCAAAACAAATAAAAATACCGACTACGTAGATGTATGATGTGATGTGTTCCTTGAATGAGTGTTCCTTTAAATTAAAATATTGACAAAATGAAAAAAAGAAAGTTAGGATTGTTCCCTAAGGTATTGATTGCGATAACTATCGGTTCGTTATTGGGACTTATAGCGCCGGATGTTATGATCAGAATATTTAAAACCTTCAATGTATTCTTTGCACAAATTCTCAAATTTATCGTACCCTTACTCGTATTGGGCCTTGTGACTCCATCTGTAGCTAATCTGGGACGTGGAGCTGGAAAGATGCTATTGAGTGTTATCGTTATCTCATATCTGTCAACGATAGGTGCAGGATTTTTTGCATATGGTTTTGCTTCAAGTCTGCTTCCTCATTATCTAAGTATTGGTGAAATTTCTACCTCTGCGCTGGAAGGAAAAGTATTCGAGCCCTATTTCAATATCAAATTCCCTCCGATTTGTGACATACTGACAGCTCTCCTCTTGTCATTCATGCTCGGCATCGGCATTATTTTCACCAAAGCCCCGGGACTGAAGAAAGCCTTCGATGAATTCGGAGAAATTGTAAAACTCACGATTGAACATGCCATCATCCCTCTCTTACCATTCTACATCTTTACAATGATATGTGAGATGAGTGCTGCCGGGCATCTGTCAACCGTCATGGGAACAGGTGTTAAAGTCATTGCAACCGGTGTTATCCTGTCTATCTGTTACCTCATTATCCAATATATTATAGCCGGACTGGTGGCTAAAAAAAATCCTTTTAAATGTATATGGAATATTATGCCAGCGTACCTGACAGGCTTTTCAATCTGTTCCAGTTCGGCCGTTATTCCAGTCACTCTCGAGTGTGCCATGAAGAATGGTGCGACTAAAGAGATCGCCAACTTTACTGTCCCTCTTTGTTCAACAGTCCACATGTGCGGATCGACTATCAAGCTTATCACTACATCAATCGCAGTGATGTATCTGAGCGGAATGAACATTAGTTTCGCCCTCTTTGCCAATTTCATCCTTTTGCAAGGGATTTCTGCCGTAGCTGCCCCCGGAGTAATGGGAGGAGTTTTAATGGCATCAATCGGATTATTGGAATCGATTCTCGGTTTTTCGCCTGAACAGAGTGCCCTGATGATGGCCATTTATCTGGCTCTCGACGGATATGGCCCAGCATGTAACGTAAGTGGAGACGGCGCTATCACCCTTATTATCGACCGCTTTTTCGGAAAGAGATATGCATCCGCACAATAATAAAATGTCTATTTTCAAAATCGGATTACGTAGTCATATCATGTAATGTGTTCCTTTAATATAAGGAAAGATTAATAATAAATATATGAAAAAAGAAAGCATAAAGATGTTTTTTGAGAGTCAGTCCACCCCCGCTGATTCCGAGAAAATAGAGCAATGGTATATAAACAATATCAATAATGCCGAATTGGACACTATTCTTCTGGAACTGTTGAAAGAATGTACTCATCAGGATGAACAAAAAGCCAGAAACGCGTTCAACCGCACATGCTATCGTATAGGTATCGGGACACCCCAAGGCATAAAAAAGAGGAAGACGATATACCGCTGGATATCGGGAATAGCCGCCACCGTCCTGATATGCGGTTTCCTATTGGGTATACATTTATGGAGTCCCCGGTTCGGCGATATCAATTTGGAAAAAGTATATGCATCGGCAGGTGATTCAAAAATGGTGATACTTCCCGACTCTACAAAAATCTATCTCAAACCCACAAGTACTCTCTTTTACGCAGCAAATGATTTTGCCCGTAACAGGAAAGTACATTTGTTTGGCGAAGCATACGTAGAGGTAACCAAAGATATGAAACATCCATTCTTCGTTGTGTGTAACAATGCCACAATCAAAGTATTGGGAACTAAATTCAACGTACAATCGCATGAATCCGATTCAGAATTTGAAGTAATGCTATACGAAGGATGCGTGGACGTAGAATCAGATTTCAACAATAAACAGGTAGAAGTACTCATGGCTCCCGGTGATATTATAAAGATTGATAAGAATACCGGCGAAATGTCACAAATGAATATTTCGACTATAGCCAACCCTGGGCAATCCCGTAAATTTTACTTTATCGATAAAAAGCTGGAAGATATAACCAATCAACTCGAACGTCACTTCCAAAAGAAGATTGTAATTACCAATCCAAAATTAAAATCGATAAAATACGATGCAATATTTGCCAATGACGAGACAATTGAACAGATTTTAAATTGCCTGAATGCATCACAACAGATGAAAATTATATATCATGATAACACCATTATAGAGATACGGTAACACAATTTCAGTTTTCAATAGGTAAATCATAGAACCCACAAAAAATAATCAGATGAAACGAATCATTTTCTTTTTTAGCTTTATGGCCCTTGCAAGTAACCTCTTTGCCATCCGAAACTACCCCAAATGGCTTGAAAGTGCAGCCATATATCACATCTATCCTTCTTCTTACATGGATAGCAACGGAGACGGATACGGCGATCTGGAGGGTATACGTTCTCGCTTGGACTACGTAAAGGATCTGGGATTTAATACCATCTGGATCAGTCCGGTCTTTTGCAGTAAATTTGAAGATGGCGGTTATGATATCACCGATTTCTATAAAATCGACCCACGCTTCGGCACAAATACCGATTTGGTAAATCTGGTAAACGATGCACATGAAAAGGGTATTAAAGTATGCCTCGACCTCGTAGCCGGTCACACTTCAGACAAGCATCCCTGGTTTCTGGAATCTGCAAATGGAGACCCGAATGGTCATTATGCCGATTATTACATTTGGACGAAAGGTAAAAAAACAACTCCACCGAAACCGGAAAGAGGAGGCTGGGTAAAAAATGAATATCCGCGCGACGGATACTATCTGATGAATTATTACGATATTCAGCCGGCACTTAATTACGGATATTATCAGCCGAACCCGGAGAATTCGTGGGAACAAGCCTATAATGCCCCCGGTCCAAAAGCAGTCCGCCAAGAGATAAAGAATATCATCTCTTTCTGGTTTGATAAGGGAGTTGACGGTTTTCGTTGTGACCTGGCCTGGTCATTGGTAAAGGGAGATGACGCAGAGTTTCATGGGGTAAGAAAACTTTGGAATGAAATATTTTCCTGGCAAGCGGAAAACTATCCCGAAACGATCTTCCTGTCTGAATGGTCAAGTCCGATAGAAGCTATTTCCTGCGGCTTCGATATCGATATTATCCGCCACAACGGATGTGGAAAAACCATGTATCGCGATCTGGTACACAATACACATCGGAATACAGATCCGGAAACCGGTATATACCAACCGAAAGATTGTTGGTTTGACAGGGCGGGAAAAGGGCAATTCAGTTCTTTTGTAGAACCTTTTATAAAAATCTATGAAGTAACCAAGGGGCATGGTTTCCCATGTATGCCCACATCCAGCCATGATACATGGAGGCTAAATCGTAACCAACGTTCTACCCCGGAGGAACTAAAAGTAGCCATGACGTTCTTCCTGACAATGCCATGGGTACCAATTGTCTACTATGGAGAAGAGATCGGGATGCGTTCGATGGACGGATGGCCGTTTATTGAAGGCAGTCGTGACCGGTCGGCACAAAGAACACCCATGCAATGGGAAGCAGGTGCAACAGCCGGTTTCTCGACCTGCGACCCTTCAAAATTGTATTTACCTATAGACCCGGATCCGAAGCGTCCGACAGTAGCCGGTCAAATCGATGACCCGCATTCAATACTTAACTGGACGAAGGGGCTTCTTGCCCTCCGTTCTTCAATCTCCGCATTGGGAAATACAGGAGGATGGAAGTTTGTCAGCGATCCGCAACAAGCATATCCTGCCGTATACGAACGTTCCGACGATCACTCAAAGTATCTGATAATTATTAATCCGAGAGAAAAAAGTGCTACGGCATCCATTGAAGGATATGATCGATTAGAAGTTATTTGGGGAAATCCCCAAAACTTGTCAGTAAAGAAATCGAAAGATAAACTATCACTGAGAATCCAAGGAGTAAGTTCTGTCATCTGTAAGGTTCTGTAATTCATATTAGTCATCAACAAAATAATAAATCAATGAAAAAGGTTTTCAAACTTTATTTAATGCTGTTCTTAAGTATTACAGGAACAGTTTTTACAACGAATGCAGAAACGAAAAAGATTCTCGTTGTTGGAAACAGTTTCTCGTTTGATGCGGCTTTACAGGAGTTTCTTCCGATAGTACAAGCTGCTGGAGATGATATTGTACTGGGGTTTCCATATAAAGGAGGAACCACACTGGAACTTCACACGAATTATATTACCACAAATCAGCAGATATACAATTACTACAAAATTAAAGATGGAAAAATGACATCGACAGGAGGCAACAGTCGCAAATTCGATACAAATATCATTACGGATGAAGACTGGGATATTGTCATTATACAAACTGACCATAATTATTCGGGTGCATATAGTCACTATTTTCCATACCTGAGCAATCTGATCACCTACTTTAAAACTCATCTCACGAATAAAAACGCCCAGTTTTATCTTTACATGACCTGGGCCTATCAAAATGGTTCGGCAAAATTAGAGGAGTTAATCAATAAAGGTCTTTACACCGACCAAATGGATCAATATACAAAAATCGTTGATTGTGCAGGCCGCGCTGCCATACAATCGGGAATTGGCGAAGAAAACATAATTCCGGGCGGAACAGCTGTCCAAAATGGACGTACCAGTTATATTGGTGATGATTATAATCGTGATGGCTATCACATGAATCTCAGTCACGGCCGTTATACGGTAGCACTAACATGGTACGAAAAAATCTTCGGAAAGAGTGTCATCGGGTTAAGTTATCACCCTGCTTCCATCAGTGATTTCTGTGCAGAGATGTGCCAACATGCCGTACATGAAGCCATTATCCACCCCAAAAGTATCAGTAGCCTTGCAGATACTTATGGGGTAAATCCTGATGCAAAACCCAAGGTCATCGACAGACCGCTAATGATTAATTTCGGCATCGGTGTTGGTTCATCTGCTGTCTCTCAATATTCATGGAATAGTTTAACAACCACATTAACCGGAGCAAATGTGGGAAATCTATATAATAGCAAAGGTTATGGAACCGAAGTGAAAGTTTCAATAGAAAAACCATTCGACGGTGTTTCCTCTATCGGAACTACTTCATCGACTACAGCTTTAGATATGCCTTCGAATGTGTCTAAATCAGCCTTTTATGGTACTACACAGAGTTCGGTTATTATTTCCGGATTATATCCGGGGCAGGCGTATGATATGAACGTATTTGCCTCAGTTATGAATAATACATCGACCAATTCTGAAACCGTCTACTCATTCAAAGGAGAAAATAATGGAAACGCCTCTCTGAATCCTACAAAAAACACGGCAAATATTGCAACGGTCCAAGGAATAATTGCCGATGAAAAAGGACGCATCTATTTAACTGTAAAAGCCGGCGCAAACAATAACGAAGAAAAGAAAACTTATTATCTGGGAGCATTGATGGTAACTCCACATCTTGAGGTTCCGGGGAAAATTCCTATCTATATCAACTTTACCACCAATGGAAAAACAACTCAAGAAGATTACTGGAATAATGTGACATCCCATCTTGCCGGAACTAAAATTGAAAACTTGACAGATTCGGAGAATAAGGCTTCAGGCATATCTCTAAACATCACAAAAGGTTTTGCCGGTGTCACAGAAAACGGTGCATCCAAAACAAATACGTTGCTTAACATGCCCGCAAATGCGTCTACAACAGGTTATTGGGTAAACGGTATCGAAAAAGACGGCGTTCTTATTGACAATGCCGAAATCGTATTCAGCAATCTGGATCCTAAGGAATCCTATGATTTTTATATGTTTGGTTCCTATATGAATGCTACAGAAGTTCATGAAGCTGAGTATTCAACCTTTGGAACTGTAGAAAATTACATTGGATTAAATGGAAACAACAACGATCATTCAATCGCTGAACTCTCTTCAATATATCCGGATGCAGACGGACATATCCGATTTACGGTAACCCCGGGAGCTACAAGTGCAGATACCTACAAAACTGGTTACATCAATGCTATGGCTATTATGGTTCCGGGTATTGTGAAAGTCGTACCCTTCGAACCCGTAGCAGAAGGTCCGTGGGATGGTATTTCGATGATTGAACCGGCTCGTGACGTTTCCGGTAATTGTGTTATTTACACAGGAGCAGAATTAGCATGGGTAGCCAATCAAATCAATCAAGGCCATGCCATAACAGGTATAAAAATTGCAAAAGATATAGATTTAGGCAATCAACCATGGACTCCAATAGGATACGGAACTTATTTTACCGGAAAAATTGACGGACAAGGTTATCACATTTATAATATGTATATAAATAAAAGTGACCTTACAGAAAAATCAAATTTTGCAGGTTTAATAGGTGGTACAAACAGCGAAAGCTGTGATATTCTCAACATCAATCTCTCAGGAAAAATCGATATTCCCGCATCCATAACTCAGAAAACTCAAGTCGGATCATTCATTGGTAAAGCCAATGCCTTAGGAAATATGGTTAATTGCCATAGCGATGTTGAAATCAACATCATGGGAGCACCGGGATATGTGGGTGGTGTATTGGCATTTATGAAAAATGCGAATGTAAAAAACTGCTCTTATTCAGGTAATATAATAATCACAACATCTGGAAAAGTGACCAATGGTGTCGGCGGCATTTTGGGATGTACAAATTCAAGTACAACCGGCATCGAAGCTATTATTAACGGATGTTACTTTGACGGTAGCATTAAAAATAACGGTTCTGGAACCCCTAAATATGTAGCCGGAATCAATTCGTATTCTAATTTGTCAAAAGCTGCCGAAACCATTACGAACAATTATGTTATCGGCACCATTGACTGCACGGCCACGAATCAAGGAACTATTTACGGAAAAAACAACACTGTAAATTTCGACTGTGAAAACAACTATTATTATGCGGGCTATACCTTAACAGGCAAAGGTGGAATTCCTATGGATATAAAAAAGTTTCATTCCGGAGAAGCTACTTATTTATTAAACGGTGATCAAATGGAATTTCTTTTCGGACAGGAGCTTGATTCTGATAATAACATGCCAGTCGTCTATAGTGGTACCAACAGAGTCTACAAAACAGTCTTTATGTATAATGGCAACGAATATGCAGTACTTTACAACAATACAGAAATGAAATTTCCACAAAATCCTGTTCCCGACGACGGAACGACTTTTGGAGGATGGTATGATGAGAAAGGAAATCGCTATGATGAGAATTCAACCACCCAAACTGACCTCATACTCTATGCCAAAACCATAGCAACAGGAACCGATAATCTGAAAACTAAAGATGAAATAACAATCAATAATAACAAAATTGATATAACTTCAGAAAATCCGATTGGTGATATTGCTATTGTGGATGTAAACGGAATGGAGGTTATTAATAAAACAATAAAAGAGACTATCGCAGAATTAGATATAAATTCATTACAACATGGTATATATCTTTTTAAGAGCAAACATGATTGTATTAAATTCATAAAGAAATAAGATAGTAGACATCGTAATCCAAATTACAATGTAATATGTCCATAGACCAATATCCAAAATAAGAAAGGAGTTAATTTCGTACGTAATTCACGAAGGGCAAGCTCAATATGTTTTTCTACCGTACGTGCCGAAATATGCATTATTTCGGCTATTTCTTTTGCAGACTTATGCTCGAACCGGCTCATATTGAAAATGGCACGCCGCTTCTCCGGCATTGTTTCAATGATAGCGGCAATCGCTTTCTGCATTTCGTTCCAAAACAACTCGTTTTCTGCACTTGGAGTGACTACGGTGTCGTGTACGCCATCCAGGAAACGATCTACAATTTGATTCTGCTTGGAACGAAAGTGGTTGTATATCTCATATTTAGCAATTACATACAAATAAGAGTGAATCGATAAGTCGCTTTGTAATTTCTCTCTGTTAACCCACACTTTGATAAATGTGTTTTGCGTAATATCTTCAGAGATCCATTCGTCCTTCACCAATCCGAATATAAATTGGTTGAAATGTGAATAGTATTTCATAAAAAGTTCTTCAAAACACTGTACATCCCCATTCTTTATGCCAGTTATCAAATCAGGTTCATTCATTACTATTATATTTAAGACTATACAAACATAACATTTTAATATAAGAAAGAACAATTGTGCTGAACTTTTTCGTTCTATGGTATATTTGCAACTCTCCTATATATTACAGAAGTGTTAAGAAAGATATAATACGTAATTCAAGGTGCAATATCTTCTTTGTTTTTCTCACTAATTGCAGATTTACTTTAACATATCTAATGCGAATCAGTAGTTGAAATCAAGTTAAAATTTAGTTTTGCTCATCTCTGTACGGTTTTGAATGTATTTCACCACAGAGTAACACGGAGTTCCACAGAGTTTGAATCTTTATTGAAACGCAGATGATCGCAGATTTTCGCAAAGGATCAGTCTCTTTATCCGGTATTGATAAAGCCCCCTCTCGTAGAGTAACGTATAAAGCCTCGGTGAGCAGTCTTGTTTTAGATGTACATGTAAAGCAGCATGAGATGCACATGTCGTGCTGTCCCACATGTACATGTCGTACCGCTTTACATGTACATCTAAAACAATACTGTTCACCGGGGAAAGGCATGTTCCTTTCTGAGAAAGACAAAGTACAATACCGGGCAAGGGTAACAATGCCGTCTATGGACACTTCCGCTATCGAAAAGATAGGGTTATAATCTTCGTTACTATACGGATATGAATCTATTTACGATCAGCTTTGAACTCAATAGCCAACTACTGATTCGCACATCTATTTGATTTTTACTGAAAAAATATCCCTATACTTAATATCCTATTTAAACAAATCATAACTATAATTTTTACTATATTTGCCCAAACTAATACTAATCAATTTTATTATGAGAAAACTTAACCATGCACTTCTTGCGGTCGCTACATTGGCTTTCGCTTCATGCAATACGCAAAAGGAAGAAATCAATTATCAGGTAATCCCTCTCCCCCAAGAGGTCGTTGTCAGTCAGGAACCGCTTTTCACACTACAGGAAACCACAAAAATTCTTTATCCGGAAGGAAACGAGTTGCTGAAACGAAACGCAGAGTTTTTATCCGGATATATCAAAGATGCGACAGGAAAAGAACTCGACATTGCAACAATCACATCGGAAAGTACACCGCAAAATACTATTATCTTAGGGTTGGACAAGAGTATAACGGAAAAAGAAGGATACGAGCTTACAGTATCTTCCGAACAAGTCACCATTAACGGACAAACGCCTAATGGAGTGTTCTACGGCATACAAACTTTGCGAAAATCAATTCCGGCAACTACTGCCGGCACCAAGATTGCACTTCCGGCAGTAACCATCAAAGATTATCCACGCTTCAGTTACCGGGGCATGCATCTCGACGTAAGCCGCCACTTCTTCCCGATAGAATTCGTAAAGAAATACATCGACCTGCTGGCACTACATAACATGAATACTTTCCATTGGCATCTGACAGACGACCAGGGATGGAGAATTGAAATAAAAAAATATCCGAAGTTAACGGAAATAGGCTCACAACGTTCAGCAACAGTAATAGGACACAACTCCGGTGAATATGACGGCACACCTTATGGAGGTTTCTACACACAAGAACAAATTAAAGAAGTTATAGACTATGCAAAGGAACGCTATATCAACATCATCCCTGAAATAGACCTGCCCGGACATATGGTTGCTGCTTTGGCTGCTTACCCGGAACTGGGTTGTACGGGAGGTCCGTATGAAGTAGAAAAAAACTGGGGAATATTTGAAGATGTACTTTGCATTGGTAACGATAAAACAATGCAATTTATAGAAGATGTACTGGGCGAGGTAGCCGACCTGTTCCCTTATAAGTATGTCCACATCGGAGGTGACGAAGCTCCACGCAATCGTTGGGCCAAATGTCCGAAGTGCCAGGCACGTATCAAAGCAGAGGGCTTGAAAGCTGACACTAAACATACGGCGGAAGACCGTTTGCAAAGTTACTGCATGCAACGTGCAGAGAAATTCCTCAATAGTAAAGGGCGCCAGATAATTGGCTGGGACGAGATCCTGGAAGGGGACGTAGCACCCAATGCGACCGTAATGTCGTGGCGCGGAATGGCTGGTGGAATAGAAGCTGCCAAGTTGGGACACGATGTGATTATGACTCCAAACACTTATGTATATTTTGACTATTACCAAACAGCAGACACAAAAGATGAACCAGATGCTATCGGTGGTTGTATAACATTGGAACGCGTATATAGTATGGAACCTGTTCCAGAGGATTTAAACGCAGAAGAGAAAAAGCACATTATTGGTGCTCAAGCCAATCTTTGGTGTGAATATATCCCTACGACAAAACAGGTAGAATACATGGTACTCCCACGTATGGCTGCTTTGGCAGAAGTTCAATGGACACTTCCCGAAAAGAAGGATTATAGTGACTTCACCAAACGCTTGCCCCGACTTTTAGCTTTTTATGATCGTGATAGCCTCAACTACGGCAAACATGTGTTTGATATTAAATCAAATATCACATCCGACCCAGACAAAAAAGCAGTAATGATAGAGCTTAGCACAGTGGATAATGCACCTGTTTACTATACATTGGATGGAACAGAACCGACTCCTACGAACGGAACGAAATATGAAGCTCCCATAACCATTACACAGGTTGCAGATTTCAAGGCCGTTGCTGTTCGTCCTACCGGTAACAGTAAGATTATATCCGAACAGGTTAATTTCAACAAAGCCACCTGTTGCCCGATTGAACTGAAAGCTCAGCCTTCGGCCAAATACTCCTATAAAGGTGCTACGACTTTAGTAGACGGATTAAAGGGGGGAAACAGCTATGCCGGTGGACGCTGGTTAGGTTTTTGGGGAACAGATGTTGAAGCAACCATTCATTTAGGAGTACCAACAGAAATAAGCAAAGTTTCAACAGAAGCTATTGTTGACATGGGAGCCTGGATCATGGGAGCCACCGGATTGGCTGTTTCCGTATCAGAAAATGGGAAAGACTTCCAAGAAGTAGCTTCAGAAACCTACCCTTCTGAAACAAACTTAGGCAAAAAAGGAATAGAAGATTACAATGTGGAATTCTCACCAGTAAAGGCTACTTTTGTAAAAGTAACAATCAAGTGTAGCCCCGCCTTGCCGAAAGGACACGCCGGAGAAGGAAAAACACCTTACTTATTTGTGGATGAAATAAATGTGGATTAATATTGCTATCTGATGAAATACGGATGATCGTAATACGGTCTTGAATATATTCCACCATAAAGTAGCACAGAGTTCCACAAAGTACTATTTATTTAATGAAACGCAGATTAATGCAGATTAAAAGACTGTAGATATTAATCATCTATTTATTTCCCTTTGCGAAAATCTGTGTTCATCTGCGTTTCAATTAATCATCGCCTGGCGTACCTCCCCGTGCGGAAAACACTCAAAACTGGAAGTAAATGAATGGTTGGATCTCGCTACTCTTCATCTGAATAACCAGATAAATCATAGCCACCATTAATAATGCTTTGCCTAAAAACGGGAGGCGAATTACCCCACGACAAACTGCATTTTCCCAACTATCAGGAGCAAAATGAAGTAGAAAGCCCAATGCCATCAAAGCAAAAACACGCCAGTATCCCTCTAATAATTGCGGGAACAGTTGTGGGCGGAAAGTTGTAAATATCTGTCCCAGCATATCCATTGAGTTATGAATATCAGCATTACGAAAGAAAATCCAACAGAAACAAACAAAGTTAAATGTAATAATAACACCCAAAAAACGACGGACACCATGACTTTCTTCCCCTTTCTTACGCCCTATGATAGTCATCCAGGCTTTATGGAGCGCCAACGCTACGCCATGAAACATACCCCATAAAACAAAATTCCAGGATGCTCCATGCCATAATCCCCCCAGAAACATTGTAATAATAAGATTAAGATACTGACGGAATTTACCATGCCGGTTTCCTCCCAATGAGATATACAGATAATCACGCAACCAGCTTGACAGAGAAATATGCCAACGTCGCCAAAACTCTGTAATAGAAGCCGATTTATACGGAGAATTAAAATTCAGATTAAAATGGAAGCCTAATAAGAGAGCAATACCAATAGCCATATCACTATATCCGGAAAAATCGCAATAAATTTGCAGTGCATACCCATAAAGTCCCATCAGGTTTTCTATACCTGAATAAAGCGTAGGGTTATCAAAAATACGTTCTACAAAATTGATACTGATATAGTCTGAGATAACAGCTTTCTTAAACAAACCGGCTACAATCAAAAAGATACCCCGTCCAAACATTTCCTGCGAAACATAAAGCGGCTTACGAATCTGAGGTATAAAATCACGTGCCCGTACAATAGGTCCTGCCACCAGTTGAGGAAAAAAGGACACGTAAAAAGCATAATCCAGTAAATTGGTAAGTGGTTTTATATCCCTTCGGTAAACATCGATTGTATAACTCAGCGACTGAAAAGTAAAGAAAGAGATGCCTACAGGAAGGAATATATCAAGCGCTGTAAATTGTCCGCCCATCAATGAAGCAATAACTCCACCCAGAAAATTTGTATACTTAAAATAACAAAGTAATCCCAGATTGAGAGAAAGACTTAGCATCACCCACGCTTTCCGTCCATACTTATTGTCAGTGCGATCCATCAGACGGGCAAACACAAAATCGCCAACTGTTACAATAGCCAATAAAAAGAAATAGGTACCGCTACTCTTATAATAAAAATAATAAGAAAACAAGGTAACAAACAAGATACGCGCAGTATACTTATGACGCAGAAGTACATACACCACCATAAAGGCGGCAAACAGCCAGAGAAATATTCCGCTACTAAATATCATCGGAGCCTCCGGATTATATGTGAAAACCTCACGGAGGCGGCTAAAATCTATATCAATGGGAAACATAATCGTTGTAAGCTTTAATAATGGCTTCGTATAATAAATTACCCTGGAGAATATATCCTTCAGGCAAATAATGTACATGATCGGGGCGCATCAACCTGGCTTCCTGCCAGTTCTTACAGGCACGAAGGCTTCCCCCCACTACATTATACATATCCCAAACAACCAGATGATGATCACGAGCGTACTTCTGAATGGTATTGGCAGCCGTCACTGTGCGCGGATTGATAGTATATGTCCGGCGCCTGCCTCGCCGTCGGAAACTTTCATAAGAACCGGGAGGAGTCGTTAACAGGATCGGAACATCCGGTAAACTGTCACGAATCAGCGAAATAAGTTCATCCATCTGCTGATAATGCAAATTAGCATTATACCGTTTATTATGGCTCTCATTTGTTCCGAAAGAGAGTATAAGAAGTTCCGGTTTAAGTGCAGCAATGGCAGCGATACGGTCGGGATGTGTAAAAGTGAGACAGGTTGCCCCATTTACTCCCATATCAGTATAGGAAACACTGCCAAAAGTCTCAGCCAATCGTTGTCCGGTGGTCTGGGGGTAAATATGTCCCCGAATATGGCTATCTCCAATATGCAAAATACGTACAGTATCTTCCAGTATTCCTCCTTTTACAAGGCGCAAATGCTCCAGCACAGGAGAAAGTATCCCCAAACTGTCAACAATCTCATTTATTCCTATTCCTTTAAAGGCAACCGGCAAATCAATCTGCACAGATAGAGTATCGTAAAGCAGTTTCATCTCACGCATCGGCTTAGCACTTTTCATCGGTGCCCCCCGTACGGGACATACAGGCAAAGCATCCTGTGCAAAAAGCTTTAACGAAACTGACAGGAAGAGAATTACGATAAATAACAAAAACTTATTTATTCTCATAAGCACGTCTCCTGTCATATTGTTCTTTTCCGTAGAGTAATGTTTCATAAAGCAACCCTGCCAGATGTTTTCCACCCCGGAAGTTAATATGTGTATAATCATAATTTGCCATGGAAGGTTTTGCATGTACCAGTTTTGCCATACTACCTTCTCCTCCCATTGCTTCAAACATATTCCAGAAAGCGATGCCACTCTCAGCGGCTATATTCTGTTGATAGCGAATCAGATTCTTAACTCCCGGCATCGTACGAAGTTCTCCTGTATCGGTTTTATAGTCACGATCGCCTACACTAAGCAACAGAAAACCTGCCTGTGGGAAACACTCCTTCAAATGCTCAATAGCAGTAAGTAACCCTTTCTGATAATTATCATAATTGTAGCCGCGTTGAGTAGCAACATTCAGTCCGTACTGCAAAATGACAAGATCGTAGGGACGCTGCTCATTGAACTCTTTTATTATGCTGGCAGGAATCGTTCGCAGAGAAAGTCCGGAACTACCACGCAAAGAGAAGTTATCAACAATAATCCCTTGCGTACCATCCATCGCCATACCATAAAACAACGTAGAATCCGCCTGATTTACTGTCCAACGTACAGATCCGATACGTCCCTCCACCTGCATTGCCTGCAAATGCCCATCAGGTTCAAATTGCCGGTTTTCTGTCTCTCCCCGATTTATACGAACAGAGAGATCAACCGCACCTTTATTATAAAAAAAGATAGACGCCTGCTGACAGGTATCTAATAAAGAAGCATACTTATTCTGTCCACGGAGTTCAACATAAGCATTATTGTTGGGAACAAAATAATGTCCGGAAAGGCCTTGTTTTTTTCGATCGAAATAAACACTATCCGTTACGGCATGACTGGACCATCCTCCGAACGAATGGCGTACTGTGGGACGGTATCCACTGGTCATAGAAGTTATGGTGACAAAGCCCACTCCGCACCCCCCAAAACGTTTCTGTAACATTTCACGCAGATCGGCAGTGAATATATCGGCCTCTATAAAGGAATCACCGAAGACAGCGATACGCACCAGGCGCTTCTTCATCGGAATCTCGTCCAGTGCACGGTAGAAAGGAGTCATCCCACGCAGGGTAGAATCACTATAATCTTCTATACAGGTCATCCCTGTACGACAGGTGTCTATAAAGGCAGGCTTCACTTCAGGTACGGGAAGAAGGCTGTCTGCTTCCATCTTTTCTTCTTCCGGTTCAGGTGTACGGATATCACTCAACAAGTCCACCCGTCTCATTGTATGTCCATCAATCGTTATGACTGGTAACCAATGCATGCCAATCAAAGCAACCAGAATAAATAAGGTCAGTCCCAACGAATATTTCAGATAATTCTTCATGCACTCTCTTACTTTCTTTTAATAAGGAGCTGCAAAGATAATGTAAACCGAGAGCAGAATAAAACGAACTCGTTCATTTTTTATGCCAAGATACAGCTTATCTTCGCTTGAAGCAAAGATAGATAAGACAGATAAAAAGAAAGGAGAATCTACATGATCAATGAGATTCTCCTTTCTTTATGTTAATTTACGGTAGTATCAGATACTCCGTTCAATATTCCAGACAAATGCACGTAGTCCAAGTTGTTCTGTCTGCAAATCCATTTTATGCAGCGTATCCAATAGCGGGTCTACCTTCTCATCCTCAACCACAGATAGAATGGCGGAACACATACTGGGCCATGCATGGCTTCCGAAATGCGGCTCACCAGTCTTTGAGCCACGTCCTTGTACACGCTCCAGATAAGTGAAACCACGGCAATTGAGGCGATCCAACAAAGCAATGATACGTTCATAATAGGCTTGGTCGAATGTTATTAATACTGATTTCATATTTTCAATTATTAGTTATTTCTTTATGATTTCGTCTTTATGCTCCTGAAAATAGATATCCAGTGCGCGCTGACGTTTCATAGCTTTACGTTGGCGTTTAATACCTGTACCGGCAAATACACAATACAATGTTGGGATCAAAATTAACGTAAGGATGGTAGATATCGTCAAACCACCAATTACGGCAATTGCCATCGGGCTCCACATTTCCGAACCTTGTCCGCCACCAATAGCCATCGGGATCATACCAAGAACAGTAGTAGCAGTAGTCATTAATACCGGACGAAGACGACTCTTACCGGCGGTCACAACCGAATGCAATACCGATTGTCCGCGTTCACGGCACAGGGTAATGTAGTCAATAAGCACAATACCATTCTTCACCACAATACCAATCAACATGATAGCTCCCAATAAACTCATTACACTCAATGTACTATTCGTGAAGTATAGTGCCATCAACACCCCACTAAATGCAAACGGGAGTGAGAACATAATGATGAATGGATAAGTAAGTGATTCAAACTGTGCAGCCATTACAATAAATACGAGGACCACAATCAAGATAGCCAGTGTTCCCAGATCCCGGAACGAATCTTGCTGATCTTCAAACGAACCGGCAACCTGAATCGTCACTTCCGATGGTATATCCATCTTATCAATAATAGCATTACCTGCACTTACCACATCACCCAGCGGAGCACCAGAGATAACAGCAGATACCGTCACAATACGTTCGCGGTCTTTACGTTCAATGGTAGGAGGCGCAAAACGTTCAACCACCGTACCAAGATCTTTTATACGAACAGCCTCTCCTTTAGCGTTATATACCAAAACATTTTCCAAACTTTCAAGACTGGTACGATGCTCAGGGGCATAACGTACTTTAATATCATACTCATCACCATCTTCACGATATTTAGAGGCAATAGCACCATTGATACGATTACGCAGATAAGTGCCGGCAGTAGCCAAGTTGAGTCCATGCAAAGCCAATTTTTCACGGTCAAAATCTACCTGATACTCCGGTTGGTAGTCGCTACGACTGATATTTACCTCAGATACTCCTTTTACATCCAGCAACCGTCGTTTCAACTGAGCAGCTACGCTATCGGTAGTTGCCATATCATAACCATAAATTTCAAAGTCGGCACTGGCCTGAGCAGACATACCTGTATTACTACCTCCAAGAATCACCTGTGCCTTACTAAACTCAGGATACTTCTTCAAATCATCACGCATCTCATCGCAGACCTGCTCCAACGAGATTTTACGATCTCCCGGATCCACCAAACTGATATTGAAAGAAATAATGTGAGAACCGTTATCCTGCATAGAAGCCCATGTATTATCAGAATCAGCTTGGCCTACAGTATAGTTACATACCTTCATTATTTCCTTATACTTTGTCATCCACTGATTGGTCAACTTCTCAGATATCTCTTGAGCCAACTCTTTACGGGTACCAATCGGCAGTTCAAGCTGTACAGCAATACGGGCATTATCTTGTGCCGGGAAAAATTCTGTACCAATACCTTTGGCACAGAATAAACTGACAACAAAGAATAAGATACAACCGACAACAATAACCGAACGATGACGAACAGCCCAATTCAGCATACGGGCATACCAGTTGTCCAATCCATCCAATGATTTTTCAATAGGTCTATAGAACATCGTGAATGCCTTTGATTGTTTCTTCTGAAGCTTTAACAGCTGAGCACAAAGCATCGGAGTCAATGATAAAGCTGCAACCGTGGAGATAAACATAATAGCACACATCATCCATCCCAGCTGCTTAAACATCACACCAGACATACCGCTTACCATAGTCAGCGGGAAGAACACCGCAATCATAGTCAACGTAGACGCAATAACTGAGATAGCCACCTCGTTTGTTCCATGTACAGCGGCCTGTTTCGGATCAGAACCACGCTCAATATGTGTTGTAACATTCTCCAATACTACAATAGCATCATCTACCACCATACCGATAGCAATGGAAAGGGAAGACAGAGAAATGATATTAATCGTATTCCCGGTGATGGCCAGATAAATAAATGAGGCTATCAACGAAAGCGGAATCGTGATACAAATAATCAATGTTGCCCTCCAACGTCCCAGGAAGAGGAATACTACGATAACAACAAAGAGTAAAGCATAAAGTACCGTTTCGGCCAAACTGTCAATTGTATTCAGAATGTTATCGGATGTATCAACAATGACTCCCAGTTTCACATCACTCGGCAGGTTCTTCTGCAAACGGGGCAACGCTTCTTCTACCTTTCTTGAGATTTCCACAGAGTTGGCACCCGATTGTTTCTGTACAATAATCATAGCACCCTTTACACCGTTATTATATGTCTCCTGCGCACGTTCTTCCACTGTGTCAACCACACGGGCCACATCGCGAAGATAAACACTGGCACCATTGTAAGTACCTACTACTATATCTTCTAACTGTCGGGAATCGTTAAACTCTCCCTCTACACGCAACGAATAAGTTTCGTTACCAATATCAAAGGTACCACCGGGAATATTTTTATTCTCTGCACCAATAATAGAGCTGATGGTCTCAATAGACAGATGATAAGCCTCTAACTTATTCGGGTCACAATATACCTGAATTTCACGCTGCGGAGCACCACTGATAGACACTGTACCCACACCGGGAATACGGGCTAAAGGATTCACTACGCGGTCATCCAGAATTTTATAAAGTGCCGACTGGCTTTCATTGGCCTGTACAGACAATAGTACGATAGGAATCATGTCCGTACTAAACTTAAAGATGATAGGATTCTCCACATCATCCGGGAGCTGTGAACTCACCATGTCAAGTTTGTCCCGGACATCGTTCGTCAGTACATCGATGTCATTACCAAATTCAAACTCCAGCGTAATCAAGGACATGTTTTCTGACGACCGTGAAGTAATATGCTTCAGGTTACTAACAGCATTCAACGTGTTTTCCAACGGTCGGGTCACGTTATTTTCTATATCCGAAGCACTGGCTCCGGGATAGGCGGTCATTACCATAATCGTATTTGTATCGATATCCGGATACAAGTCGATAGGTAGTTTTGATAAAGAGAAAAGACCAAAGATCACCACTGCAAGAAAGCAGAGGGAGGTCATAATCGGTTTTTTTACCGCTCCTTCGTATAAACTCATGTTGTTTAGTGATTAGTTATTGAGTGATGAATGATGAGTGAAAGCACAATGAGTGCTAATCACTTATCACTAATCATTAATCGTTAATTTTATTTCTCTACGTCTACTTCTGTACCGTTAATCAGGCGTGCCTGTCCTGCAACAACTACCTGTGAGTTGTTGGGTACACCCGACTTCAGCTCATATTCTGTACCCATACGACGTCCAAGTTCCACTTTATTGTAAGAAACTTTTCCATCTTTGTATACAAATACGTAACGGTCGCCGGCACCCGCCTGTTTTACAATAGCCAAATCGGGAACAACTACGTTGTCCTGAGTACCAAAATTCAAAGTAACACGGGCAAACATTCCCGGACGTACCCGCTGATCTTTGTTTTCCAGCTTGATTTCAACAGGAAAAGTACGTGTAGTTGCATCAATGGTAGGATAAACGAGGCTAACCTTTCCAGCAAACTCTTCATCACCATACACATCCAGCTTCACTGCAACAGGAGACCCTTTTTTTACCTGAGAGAAATAAGTTTCAGAAACATTGATCATCAGTTTTACCGGAGTAATCTGCTCTACAACCAACACCGGGTTTCCACCGCTATACATATCTCCGTTATCATAATTACGTGCAGTTATGATTCCGCTAATCGGGCTAACCAATGTTGTATTCTCCATTAAATTCTTATAAGCCGTCTCTTGTACTTCAAGTGCCATCTTCAAGGCATCCCATTCTGATTTGGAAGTACCGCCTACTTTATAAAGTTCATCAGCACGATTAAATTCAAGACGTTTGTTTTCCAGTTGCAATTTCATCTGTTTCAAACTGGCCTCATCCATAAGTACCAACTTCTGTCCTTTTGAAACGCGGTCACCCACTTCTACAAATATCTTATCTATTCTCACAGGAGACGCCGGAGCTATATTATTCTTAACTTCCGCTTCTACTGTTGCCGTATATTCCTGTATCTGATCAACAGGCCGTGCTGTTACATCCGCCAATTTTACCTTAGGCTTATCTTCAACTTTTTCAACAGCTTTCTGTTCTTTTCCGCCAGTACACGAGCCTAGCAGCATAATAGCAAACAAGGCTACTAATTGGAAACTCTTTTTCATGTGATTTTCTATATTTTTATTTTTCCTGGTTTATTTTATTACCTCATCTCTACCCAATACCTGATCAAGGTCAGCCTTAGATACCAAATAATCGTAAATTGATTGATTGTAAGTAAGTTCCGCCTGTGTCAATGACACCTGCGAGCTATTCAATTCGAGTACAGTACCCTTTCCCACTTCATAACGCTTACCGGCAATCAATACTGCTTTCTCAGCTTGCAACACATTTTCTTTGTTACTTACAACTTGTTCTGAACTGGCAGCCATATTACTACGATAACTTTCTATTTGCATATTCAACTTACGTTCCGTATCCAAACGGTTCCATTCCAGTTGTTTTACCTGTATACGAGCCGTTTTCATCTTTGTAAAATTACTGGCCTTATACAAAGGAATACTCAGATTGAACATCAATGAAGAACTATTACTCCAGTTGTAATCAAAGAAATTCAGATTCGGATTATAAAGAGACTGATACTGATACGAAAGAGACATAGAGAGTGTCGGAAGGAAATTTGTTCGTTGAGACTTGATGTTCTTAAGAAGCAATTTATGATTCAAATCAAATTGCTTCATAGTCGTATTATTGATCAGACTTTCATCTCCGGCGCTCAATTCTCCGGCAAACAAAGCCGTTTCGTAATTAGCCAGATTATCATCGGCCTTCAGATCTACATCAGCTGTAATGCCCATCAATACCTTCAATTGCAACTTCGCCAATGTCACCGCATTTGAAGCTGACACAACACTGGGTTTTACACTACGCATCTGTACTTCAGCACTAATTTTATCAAATTCGCTTACAGTTCCTTGTTGATATTTAGCATTGGCAACATTAAAATTATCTTCTGCCAGTTTATAACTTTTCTGCATTACCTCATAGGTATCTTGCGTCAACATCAGTTGGTAATACGCCTTTGTCACCTGATTAACCAGATCTTGTTTAGAAGCTCTTGATTTCTCAACAGCCAATTCAATATCAGTCTTAGTCATTGACATAGCTTTGTAAACGGAAGGAGCAAATAAAGGCAAACTGACAGCTAAACCTGCATTCGCCGTATTTGAATTGTCCTGTCCCATCTTAAAGGATTGCCCACCAAGATTCATCTGAGCCGCTTTAATCGTATGATCCAGCGATCCTGAGATGCTAACCTGAGGTAATAAGTTCTGCCAGGTTTCCTTGTTGGCTACCTCCTTTAAGGAGATTTCTTCATCCGCCACTTTAATAGTGGGATTCTCACTCAGAGCAATTTCCAGTGCTTTATCCAAAGTCAGGGTCAAAGTATCCTTTGCCTCCTGTGCCCGTACAAAGCCCCCGGCAAGAAAAACTGCTATACCTAAAAGCAGCTTCTTACCTGCTAATTTTCTCATTTTGTTCATAAATAAGTCTTCTTCTTTTTGTAAACTTTAGTTGTTTGTAAAATCAGGAAAAGTTATTCTCCCGTCCGCTCTATTCTATTTTTCCGATATTCCTGTATAAATTCTTCCAACACTCTCGCTCCTCTTTCGGTGGCTATCCCACGAAGGAAAGTAAACATGATTGACTCATAAACTTCCAAAAAAGGATACTCTTTGCAGATATCCGTATTCATCAGCAAGTCAAATTGTTCACGAACGAGTAAATTGACAATTGCAAAATTCACATCATCCCGGAAAATACCTTGTTCCACACCCGATTTGAAAAAAGCAATTGTACTTTCCGAATCTTTATCGCGATTCTTTTTCACCATATTAAAAACATGAGGATATTTCTTCAGATCCTCAAAAAAGCGTTTGTTAGTCTGATGGAACATCTCAATGCTCTTTTGAAAACACACCAAAATAACCTCCAATACATTTGTTGACTCAGCCAAAAGATTTTCCAGAAACTCATTTTTATCCTCCTGATTTTTCAGAATAACCTCTCTCAACAACGTCTCCTTGTCTTCAAAAACTTCATAAAGCGTACGCTTTGATATACCTAACGAGGTAGCTATATCATCCATCGTTATGCTTTTAATACCATGTAAAGTAAAGGCTTCAGTGGCTTTCACTATAATTCTGTCTCTCAACTCTACTCTGTTCGAAATTTCTTTTGCGTTAGTACTCATCATCCATTTCTTTATAATTAGCCGTTTTTACTATCTGTACTTTCACACTAATAGCTTGTGAAAACGGAACAAAGATAGATAGAAAACTCAGATTACAAATTTAGTTTCCATATTAATCGCTTACATTTGATAATTATTATAGGTTAACGAAGCAATGTGAAAACAAGTGTTAACAATAAGTACACCACAAAAGTAGATAATCAGTAAGATATAGAAAAAGTTTTCTCGTCAATATAGGGGTAATAATCGACAAACAACGGATATATTCCGGTAAGTTCCCGGGATATATCCGCTATAGTTTTTCATTTTCAGGTAGTTTTTACCTATAAAGAAGAAAAGAAACTGTTAATAATCAAACTTTGTCCGGTTAAGGAAAGCTACTGTTTTATGAATCTCCTTATACATCACAATGTCATCTTTAACAAAAGGAACTTCTTTCCGATATTCGGCCAAAAAACGTTCCAGTTTCGCAGAGGTTTTCTCCGGCCGACGGAATTCAATCCCCTGAGCGGCATTCATCAATTCGATAGCAAGAATGTGTTCCAGGTTATCCATTACCTTATATAACTTTGTAGCCGCATTGGCTCCCATACTGACATGGTCTTCTTGTCCGTTGGATGAAACGATGGAATCACTGGAAGCAGCATAACAGTACATTTTATTCTGACTTACCATAGAAGCGGCAGCATACTGTGGTATCATAAAGCCAGAATTCAATCCGGGATTAGCAACCAGAAATTCAGGTAAACCACGAAGCCCCATTATAAGTTGTGCGACGCGACGCTCGGAAATATTTCCGAGCTCGGCAAGAGCAATGGCAAGGAAATCATAAGAGATAGCAAGGGGCTGCCCGTGAAAGTTCCCCCCGGAGATAATACGGTCTTCATCGGGAAAGATAGTAGGATTATCGGTAACGGAGTTGATTTCGGTCAGCAATACGGAAGCAACATAACGGATAGCGTCTTTCGTGGCGCCATGTACTTGCGGAATACAACGGAACGAGTATGGATCTTGTACATGTGCTTTGGGACGTGTAATGAGTTCGCTACCTTCGAGCAAATTTCTGAAAGCCTCACCCGTTTCAATTTGCCCTTTATGCGGACGGATTTGCTGAATACAGTCCATAAAAGGTTCGATACGTCCATCAAAAGCCTCAAGCGAAATAGCAGCAATAAGGTCCGCTCTTTTAGAAAGCCGGAAAGCTTTGAGAATGGCAAAAACCCCATTGGCACTCATAAACTGAGTACCATTGAGCAGGGCAAGCCCTTCTTTACTCATCAGTTTCACGGGTTCCCATCCAAATTCGTCAAGTACATTGATAGCTTCGCGTTTCTTCCCTTTGTAGTTAACATCGCCGACTCCAATCAGTGGTAAGAAAAGATTGGCCAACGGAGCCAGATCACCCGAAGCTCCCAAAGAGCCACGGTCATATACGATGGGCATCACATCATTGTTAAAGAAATCAAGGATACGTTGCACAGTGATCACCTGCACACCACTATGCCCCAGTGACAAAGCATGGGCTTTGAAAAGCATCATCAGCTTGATGATAACCGGGCGAATTTCCTCCCCCACGCTACAAGCGTGACTTTTGATAAGATTCTCCTGCAAAGTGCCGAGTTCATCAAGAGAAATATTCTTGCTACACAAGGAACCAAAACCGGTAGTAATACCATAAAGGGGGGTATCAGAAGCAGCTATTTTTTGGTCTAGATAATCACGGCATCTTTGAATGCGAAGCTTTGCTTCAGGAGCCAGTTCCAGTTTCAAATTCTCGTTGATGATGCGCTCGATGATATCGAAAGTAAGCTCACCTGAGCCTACATAATAAACGTTGTTCATATTCTTAAATCTTGGTTGATAGCATCCAGTAACTCTTTCTCTTTGACACAGGTTTTATGCTCCAGTTCATCCGCCTCAGATTGTAACTGTTCTACAAAGGTTTTATCTTTGAGCGAGCCAAGATTGATACGGACGTTCATCAAAGCACCCAACACAGCCGAACGAGCAGACATCATGGCTACACAAGCGTCGGTCACCGCATTACGGTTCCCTAGTTTAGCCACATCAGCAATAATACCCATCAGTTCGTAAGCATTACGGGCCACCTGCATAGGAACAAGGGCAGCAAACTTTGTAGCTTCCTGAATGGCAGCACTACGGATAGCTTTCTCTTCATCTGTATTTTTGGGTAATCTAAAACAATCAAATACTTTATTATATGCTTCAGAATCACGATCAATATCGGCCACAAATCCCGTCTTCTGTGTAAGAGCAAGAGACTGAATATGTTTCATGATTTCTCCGGTATCTTCATAGCCTTTCTTACCAATAGTCAAGCCTGCTACCATAGCTGCCAAAGCAGATGCAATAGCCCCATTAAGAGCTGCTACACTACCACCACCGGGTACAGGATCGCTTCCGGCTACTTTATTCAGAAAATCTGTTACTGTCAAATCTACTAACATAATGATCTTATTTTTTTAGTTTTATCATTAAACTACAGGATAAAGAACACCTCTCTTTATCGTTGTATTCACACAATTCATACCTATATAATAAGGTAGAATATTATAGTCTGTTGAGTCCAGAACTACGAAGTCACCTTGTTTACCAACTTCAATACTACCAATACGGTCGGCCCGATTCAATGCAGCAGCTCCGTTCAAAGTTAATGCAGTAATAGCTTCCTCAATAGTAAAGCCCATGTAAATACAAGCAAGTGCAAAGGTTAGTGGGATAGAGCCGGAAAAACAACTACCCGGATTCAAATCTGTAGCTAAAGCCACGGCACAACCGGCATTCATCATATCACGGGCACGAGCATAGGGTTCTTTCAGCGCAAAAGCAGTCAGAGGTAGCAAGGTAGTTACCACTCCGGCTTCAGCCATTGCACGAATACCGGTATCAGAAGCATGTAGCAGATGATCGGCAGACAAGGCATTTAGTTCAGCAGCTAATTCGGCACCTCCGAGCGAAACGATTTCATCCGCATGAAGTTTCAGCAGGAAACCTTGATCACGTGCGGCTGTAAGTAAACGGCGGGACTGTTCTATCGAAAACACCCCTTGTTCACAAAAAACGTCACAACATTCGGCGAGTTCGTTTTGCCGGATAATGGGAAGCATTTCATGAATCAGGAAATCAATATATTCATCATCCCGTCCTGCATATTCCGGTGGAATGGCATGCGCCCCCAAGAAAGTGGATACAATATCCACCCGCTTATGCTCATCGTTGTTCAAGCTACGCATTACTTTCAGTTGTAGCAACTCGGTGTCGCGATTAAGTCCGTAACCACTCTTTCCTTCTACAGTAGTAACTCCCATCATGCTCATCTTTTTCAAAAAACCTTCGGCTTTGGATCGCATCCTGACAAAGTTTTGCTCACGGGTAGCCTTCACCGTACTGGCAATCCCCCCTCCACGTTGCATAATGGACATATAGCTTTCTCCTTTCAAACGCCAGGAGAATTCTTCTGCACGTTCGCCTGCAAAAACAAAATGAGTATGCGAATCAACAAAACCAGGTAGCAAACACTTGCCACGGGCATTATAGTGCCAATAGTGATGATAATAACCATCACGCTCCTCACCACGATTCTGCCCAACGTAAGTAATAATACCATCAGTAACTTCTACCGTACCGTTTTCAATAATCTGCAACTGTGACATCTCTTCACCTTTCCGGGCGGAAAAGCCAAGAGGAGTCACAATCTTTGCATTAAATATAATCAGGTTTTCGCTCATACTTATATATTATTTCAAATCGTAAATTCCCCTTAATCTACGTTTCATATATCATTCCATAATTCGTGCTTCAAGTACTTGTTGCATAGAGAAATTCTCCAAACCAAGATAATAGGAGGCGGTATCAATCAATGCCTCCATCGGAACAAGACCGATAATTTCACTCCCAACAATACTCACACCATAGCGCCGGGCCTCGATACGTACCAGTTCAAAAGCACGATAAAGAGCTGTTTTCGTATAATCGGTCATATTGATAGATACCTGTGTGATTCCCCGGTCCTTCAATTCGACTCCCATTGCCTTACAATAACGAAGTCCACCACCTATAAAACGAATCTTTTTAGCAATATCATGAGCTATCTCCAGATTAGGGGTGCTAAGATTAATATTATAAGCTACCAATGGCATACGTGCACCGATAGCAACAGTTCCTGCTGTTGAATGCCGCTCGGCCGGACCAAAATCAGGTGTCCATTCAGGAAGTTTTATCTTCTCTGCCATACCTTCAAATTCACCTTTGCGAACAGCAGCCAGATTCTCACGATGAGGGGCCGAAGCTGATTTCTCATATAAGAAGACGGGAAGCCCGTAAAGTTCTGCCACCTTTGCCCCCACTTCTTTGGAAAGTGCGACAGCCTCATCCATCGTTGTATTCTTTATCGGAATAAAAGGAATGACATCTACTGCTCCCATACGAGGATGTTGCCCAGTATGATGGTTAAGATCGATTAATGCAACGGCAACTCCAACTGCTTCTATGATAGCATCCCGCAAAGCCTCCGGTTCTCCTACAAGAGTCACCACCAGGCGGTTATGATCTTCGTCATTACTATAATCAAGTAGCTTTACTCCGGCACGTGCACGGAAAGGGGATATTATTTTTTCTATTTTCTCCAAATCACGGCCCTCGCTAAAGTTTGGGACGCACTCAATAATTTTATTCCAGCTCATAGTTCGGTTATTAATTTATTAATTAGTTCTTCATCTGCAACATAAGGCATCGTAATATGATAGTTTTCCCCATGCGTTTTGTTGAAAACTTCACTTGTTTCCATAGCATGCTCATTACGTGCCCATGAACGACGAGCCACACCGCCCATCACATCCCAAAGCATTGCCGAACGTAATATTTCATCCACCCGCTCACTACCATCGCATACCATACCAAAGCCTCCGTTTATCGCTTTTCCAATGCCTACACCTCCTCCATTATGCAACGCTACAAGGCTCATACCCCGTGCACAATTACCTGCAAAACACTGTACAGCCATGTCTGCCATTACATTACTACCATCTTTTATATTGGAGGTTTCACGGAAAGGTGAATCGGTTCCGCTGACATCATGATGATCACGCCCCAACATGATAGGCCCTACTTCACCACAACGTACCATTTCATTGAAACGGAGCGCTATCTTCATTCTCCCCAGCGCATCCTGATACAGGATACGTGCCTGTGTACCCACTACCAAACGATTCTTTTCGGCATCACGTATCCAGTTATAATTATCCAGGTCCTGACTGCGACGATTCACATCGATACATTCCATTGCAGCATGATCGGTCTTTATCAAGTCTTCATGTTTACCACTCAGGCACACCCAACGGAAGGGGCCATAACCATAATCGAATAACTCCGGTCCCATAATATCTTCTACATAACTGGGCCAGATAAAGCCGTCTTTCTCATCCACCCCATTACGCGAAATCTCCCGAACTCCTGCATCATAAATAGCTTTCATGAAGGAGTTTCCATAATCAAAAAAGTAGGTGCCACGGGCTACCAACTTCCTTATCACTTCAAAATGGCGACGAAGCGAAATATCTACCAGAGAACGGAACTCTTCGGGAGATTCATGCAAGAGACGGGTTCGCTCCTCGAATGTTAGTCCGGCAGGACAATAACCACCATCATAAACAGCATGACAAGAAGTCTGATCAGAAAGTAGTTCAATAGGTATATTTTCTCTTTCGGCATATTCCAAAAGGTCGACTACATTACCATGATAGGCCACAGAACAAGGTTCACCATGCCGCATTGCTTCCTGTACCATGCGGTAAGCCTCACCCATATTATTTGTCACATGTCCTACCCACCCTTGTTCATACCGGGTTTCAATACGGGAAGCATCTACCTCGGCCACGATACAAGCTGCACCAGCAATCTCTGCCGCTTTGGGCTGGGCGCCACTCATACCTCCTAAACCGGAAGAGACAAACAAATGTCCCCGCAAATCTTTATCCTGGGGAATACCAAGTTTCATACGACCGGCATTCAGCAAAGTGTTAAAGGTACCATGTACAATCCCTTGTGGTCCGATATACATCCAGCCACCGGCAGTCATCTGACCATAATTGGCCACTCCCATTTGCATAGCCACATGCCAGTCATGCTGATTATCGAACTGCCCCACCATCATCGCATTGGTAATTATTACCCGGGGAGCATCAGGCCGTGAACGGAAAAGCCCCAGTGGATGCCCGGATTCTACTACAAGCGTTTGATCTTGAGTCAATTCTTCAAGATACTGCTTAATAAGGCGGTATTGCATCCAGTTTTGACACACTTGTCCGGTCTCACCATAAGTAACAAGTTCATAAGGATAGAGGGCAATATCAAAACAAAGATTATTATCAATCATTACCTGGAAAGCTTTACCTTCAATGCATTTGCCCCGGTATTCATCAATAGGCCTGGCTTTTAAGTCGCCTTCGGGACGGAAACGATAACCGTAAATTCTTCCATGTGTACGAAGCTCCTCCATAAATTCAGGAGCCAGTTGTTCATGTAATTCTGTAGGAATGTAGCGCAAAGCATTCTTCAAAGCAGTAGCTGTCTGCGCCGGGGTAAGCGTATAACCACGATCCGGTGCCCGCCGTATACCTTCTACAAAATTTGGATAAGCAGGCAAAGTGTTGCAGAGAGTCATTTTCATAATAATAAGGATTAAGGATTACAAACTGTCATCTTTTACAGCTTGATAACTCTCCGCAATATAGGAAAAAGGAAGGAAATCACAAAGATTTCAAGACATTTATTATCAAAAAGATTATTCCTTTACAGTTTTAAGTAATCTAAGATACTTCCCGGTAGTTTCGGCAGACTCGCTATTTTCATGGAGATAAGCTTCCTTCCATTCCGGATAGGAATCCAATAAAGCACACATCCGGTCTTTTCCCACGAAGTCAATTTTACCGGTAATAGCATCAATCTCATAATATACACGTTTCGAAACCAGGCTGGAAGCGGCTATGGCATCACCAACCACCCCTCCCAACGTAACATCCATTGTAACCGAAGAACTTGCCGCAACTACTCCAATAGGTATGGCACTAAAAAAGATATTCTCATTTACGCACATAGCAGGAGCATACCACCCACCAAAACGGAGGCGTTTATAGCGTAGCTTCTTGCAGTTAATATAAAGAGATGTATCTTCCTGTACGGCAAAACAACGGTTTTTCAGATATTTGCACAATGATTTGTTATCATCGGCACTGATCTTGTAATCAGCCCCTCCGGACAATGAAATATTATTTTTAGTTCGCTTTTCTATTTTCAATGCCGTCACCGTATCGCCATCATGAGCCAGTAAATCTTTCAGGTTGGAATAAACAATGTTCTGTGCAACCAGAGGCAGTCCCACAATACTCATTAAACAAATAATCCACAGTTTTTTCATAAGTACCTCCTATCTACAGCATTAATCGTTTGGAAAGTTACATCATTTGACGAATTGAAGCAAGTTTTTCAGTCGAAAATTTCTAAAAAAAGAAAGAAAAGCTTGACTGGGGTGTTAATTGCTAATGCAAACCAGTCGTTGGCCATTAAGATCAACAATGAACAAGTTCACCACAGAGAACACAGAGTAATATTTTTCTGTTTTAGACATAAGAACAAAAAAGTATATTACTTGCATAATCCGTCTTTAAACTCTTATCTCAGCTTTGTGTTCTTTTGTTCTTATGTCTAAAAACTCTGTACCCTCAGTGGCCTCTGTGGTGAAATACACTCAAAGCCGTTCAGTTTTGTGCTAAATGGCGCCTGTTATTACCATCTATCTCTTTCTCCGATATCGATAAAGCCGCAACTCGTAGAGTAATGTATGGTGCCTCGGTGTGTAGCGTTGTTTTACATGTACATGTAAAACAGTACGACATGTGCATGTGGAGCAGTACGACATGTGCATCTCATGCAGCTTTACATGTACATGTAAAACAACGCTGTGCACCGGAAAAAAGAACGTTCCTTTCTGAGAAAGACAGAAAACAATACCGGACAAGGGTAACAACGGCGTTTAGGGACACTTCCGGCACCGAAAAGATATGCCCATAATCTTCGTTACTGATCGATAACTCTGTCTGTGGTAAATTTCACAGAGTTTTATTATCCGGATAAAACGCAGATTAACGCGAATTATCGCAGATCAAAATCCTGTTCTTCTTTATCTTATACTTATTTTTCTTTGCGAAAATCTGCGTTCATCTACGCTTCAATGAACCATCGCTCGTCGTATCTCCCCGTGTGGGAAACACTCATTACTGGTCAATATTGGTACTTTCTCCTGAAACAGCCTACTTTAGTTAATAAAAAGTAAATCTGCTATTGACAAAAACAAGCCCCACACACGCTACCTGTTAATTATACTACTTTTGTAAAAAACAAATAAAATAATATGGAACAGCTAAAGAATATTATCAATACTTATCAGGATATCATTAAGAGTGCAGAGCAGAAACTCGGAAAAGCAAAGCAACAGATCTACCGTATTGGCACTTTAAGACTAATATTATTCGTAGCCGGCATTGCAGGAGTTATTCATTTTTGGGACAATGGATGGATTGTTATCACAGGTGTGGTTGCCCTTACTTTCGTCCCTTTCCTTTTTCTGGTAAAGTTACACAATCGTTTGTTTTATCAAAAAGAGTATCTCGAAAAGAAAATAGAAATAAACCAGCAAGAACTTCAGGCTATAGAATACGACAGTTCTTCTTTTGACAATGGAGAAGAATTTATCAATCCGGCACATCTCTATTCATATGACCTCGATGTGTTTGGTGAACGTTCACTTTTCCAGTATATCAACCGTACTTCAACTGATTTAGGCAAAAAACGGCTGGCTGCCTGGCTCAATACCCATCTGGAAAGTAAAACTGAAATAGAAAAACGTCAGGAAGCTGTAAGGGAACTTGCCCCGGAACTAAAGATGCGCCAGCGTTTCCGTATACTCGGTTTGCTATACAAAGGAAAATCTGCCGATGAAGAGGAAATAAAAGCATGGGCCGACAGTCCCAGTTATTATAGGAATCATGCTATCCTCCGGGCACTTCCTTTCATCGTTCCTGCTATTAATATTATATTTATAGCACTGGCCATAGCAGGTATAGTATCAGGTACAGTACCAGGTATTATCTTCGTTGGCTTCTTCCTTCTCAGCTTTGCCTTTTCAAGAGGAATAACAAAGATGCAGGCACTCTATGGAAAGAGGCTTCAGATACTTGCTACTTATGCCAGCCTCATTCATATCATTGAAGAAAAAGAGTATCACAGTGCTGCACTACAGGAGATAAAGGAACTTGTAGGTGGTGACAAACAAACCGCCTCACAGGCTGTTAAAAAACTTACTGCTTTGATGAATGCACTTGACCAGCGTAATAATATGCTGATGTCTTTTGTTCTGAACGGTGCTCTTTTCTGGGAATTACGACAGATTATGCGGATAGAAGCCTGGAAAGAAAAGCATGCTTCCGAACTCCCATCCTGGCTCAAAGCTATCGGAGAGATGGATGCTTATTGTTCATTAGCTACTTTCGCTTACAACCATCCGGAGTATATCTACCCACAAATTACTTCTACTCCCTTCTCTATGGAAGCGGAGGCATTGGGACATCCACTCATGAACCGTGATAAGTGTGTATGCAATGATATAGATATCGCCAAACGTCCTTTCTTCATCATCATCACAGGGGCTAACATGGCAGGGAAAAGTACGTACCTGCGTACAGTAGGAATCAACTACCTATTAGCCTGCATAGGTGCACCTGTATGGGCCAAACGAATGAAACTGTATCCGTCCCGACTAATCACCAGTCTGCGCACCAGCGATTCACTTACGGATAATGAATCTTATTTCTTTGCCGAACTAAAACGCCTGAAACTTATCATCGATAAGCTCGATGCAGGTGAAGAACTATTCATCATCCTTGATGAAATATTGAAAGGAACAAATTCCACCGATAAGCAAAAAGGTTCTTTTGCCCTTATCAAGCAATTTATGGCACTGCAGGCTAATGGCATCATAGCCACACACGACCTTATGTTGGGGACACTTATTAATCTCTTCCCCGAAGATATCCGCAACTATTGTTTTGAAGCAGAAATCACCAACAATGAGCTTACTTTCTCTTATCAAATGAAGAACGGAGTAGCACAGAATATGAATGCTTGCTTCTTAATGAAAAAAATGGGGATTGCCGTCATAGACGACTAATCTCCATTTCCTGCGATTCTTCAACTAACTCTTTTCATTTCAACTGAAGACTCAGCTTATTTTCCGGCAAAGTATTCGAACTGTTACCATACATAATTTCATAATCTCCCGGTACAATACGCATGGTATTAGTTTCGGGATCAAAAAATTCAAAGGCATCCGGTGAAAGTGTTATATTGACTGTGACAGACTTACCCGCTTTCAAGGTTACCGGACGGAACGCCCGAAGACTTTTCACCGGTCCCTCTTCATCGTCCGCTTTACGAATATAAATCTGTACTACTTCAGTCCCGTCGCATTTGCCTGTATTCTTTACATTTACTTTAAACTGCACCGGCTGATTGATAGTAGCCACCCGCTTATTTAATCCGGCTTTTGAAAGTTGAAATGTTGTATAACTCAATCCATAACCAAAGGGAAATAAGGGAGCCTCTGTCATATACCGATAGGTGCGTCCTTTCATACTGTAATCTTCAAAGTCAGGCAACTGCTCTGTGTTTTTGTAGAAAGTGACAGGTAATTTACCACTCGGATTGTAATCACCGAATATGATATCAGCGACTGCTGTTCCACCAGCCTGACCGGGATACCATGCCTGTAATATGGCATCACATGATTGAGTTTCGGGAACCAATGCCATTGCCGAACCGGAACAATTGACAAAGATCACTTTCTTACCAGCTTTCTTCAATGCTTTCAGAATGTTACGTTGTACTTCCGGCAGTTCGATAGAAGTCCGATCACCACCAGCGAAGCCGGGACAATTCACAAAGTTCTTCTCTTCACCTTCGAGATTAGGAGAAATACCACCAACAAAAATCACAACATCCGCATCCTTCACTCTTTCGGCTACTGCTTCGGGAGCAATCTGTTGATAGATACCTAAGTCGAAGCACAACAGAGCCTCAGCGCCAGCCTGCATGTACTCTATTTTGATCTTATACTCTTTCCCGGCTATGGCCTTTAGCGTATATTCTCTTTTGGCACTGGCATGTGTCCCCCAATAGTTGATAACCTCTTTATCGTTCACATAAACACGATAGCCATCATCACCTTCAATAACCAATGTATAATCGGCACTGTTCCGCGGGCGAAAAGTCCCCTCATACGAAGCAGTAAAATTGTAAAGGTTCACTCCCGGAGCATACACTGTGTTACCTCCATTATTGAAGTTGAAAGGAGTGCTGACTTGTTGGATAGCTGCCACTTCACCTTTCAAATCCAGATTATTCCAATAAGTACCGGTAAAGCCAGGTTTACCGTTGTTAGATATTTCACTGAAATAAGAATCGAATACTTGGTTCGTGAGTAACTCACATCCTTTCTCGTAAGTAACATTGCCTATTTTATTACGAATTCCTTCAAGAACAGTCACCGTGTGAGATGGAGTCCCTTCATAATTTCCCCATTGCATGACTGAATCGTTGGCATTAGGTCCCATTACGGCTATACGAGCACCGGTTTTACCCAATGGCAATACCCCATTGTTGTATAGCAACACCATCGATTTGCGGGTAATATCCAAAGCCATTTGCTTGTGCATCTGACAATCTACCGTATCGATACTAATCTTACTCCAAGGAACCAAAGCATCATCGTCCATCTCTCCTAATTCAAAACGGGCTTTCAACAGACGAAACAAGCTGGTGTTGATTCTCTCTTCAGAGATAAGCCCCTCTTTTACCGCCTTGTCCAGGTGAGCATATTCAATGCCACACTCCAAATCCGTTCCACTGAGCACAGCTGCCGCACTGGCATCGGCCGCGTTCTTGTGGGTAGCATGGCGATCACTATAGAAAAAGTCACTGATAGCTCCGCAATCACTCACCACCACATGCTTATATCCCCAATCGTCACGTAAAATCTGAGTCAGCAGTCGATTACTTCCACAACAAGGATCGCCCTCAAACCGGTTGTAAGCACACATTACCTCTTTCACATCGGCTTCTTGTACCAATGTTTTAAAAGCCGGTAAATAGGTTTCCCACAAATCGCGGGGAGAAATATTCTCAGCATTGAAGGAGTGTCGTTTAGCTTCCGGCCCGCTATGCACTGCATAATGCTTGGCACAAGCGTGAAGTTTATCATACTTGGCGTCGGCCGGCCCTTGCAAACCTTTTACTACTGCCACTCCCATACGACTTGTCAAATAGGGATCTTCTCCATAGGTCTCCTGACCACGTCCCCAGCGCGGATCACGGAAGATATTTACATTGGGAGTCCAAAAAGTCAAGCCTTCGCAACGCACGCCTCTCCGACCTTGCCGATGTGCATCGTGATACTTGGCACGAGCCTCATCGCTGATTGCTGTGAATATACCCTCTATGGCTTTGTCATCAAACGATGATGCCATCCCCATCGTAATTGGGAAAACAGTAGCGATTCCGGCACGAGCCACACCGTGTAGCGCTTCATTCCACCAATCGTAGTGAGCTATACCCAAACGCTCTATCGGGAAAGATTCATTTTGCATCAAAGTTACCTTTTCTTTTAAGGTTAGTCGCCCTAACAAATCTTCGGCACGCTCTTCCGGAGAGAGATTGGGATTCTTGTAAGGCTCATTTTGTGCCATACCAACCAGAGTAGCTGTACTCAGGCATAAAGTGACAATAAACTGTTTCATCATATTCCTTTTTATTTATTTTTATTCCTGCACAAGTCTATCAGTAATAACGACCTATTGAATTATCTATTTTATTAAGTGGTACTTCAAATTTAATTCATACTATGCCAGTGTTTTATTGAAACGCAAATGATCGCAGATTTTCGCAGATTAGATGGCTTGCTGCACTTAAGGGACGATATTCTTTGCGTAAATTTGCGATAATCTGCGTTTCAATGATACGATCATTTAATTAGGATACAGTACTTAGCTTAATAGTTTCCTCAATTCTAATATTCTCAGAAGAACCACCCACCTGAAATACATACTCACCTGCGGGAGTCACAAACTGACGTGTCTTCTCATCCCAATAACGTAACTCCTTTTTAGGTACAGAAATAGTAATATCTGCAGATTTTCCTTTCTTTAAATGTACTCTGGAGAAACCTTTCAGTTGCTTTAACGGCATGTATGTTCCCGTTTCCGGATAACGGACATATACCTGAGCTACCTCATCACCATCGTACTTTCCTACATTGGAGAGATTGAATGTAATATCAACCGTATCATTTGACTGCGTAATACTCTTTTTCTTATATTTGAACTTCGTATAACTCAATCCGTAGCCAAACTCATACAGAGGTTTCCCTTCGAAATACTGATAAGTTCTATTTTTCACAGAATAATCATCAAACGCAGGGAGCTCGTCCAACGAATTGTAATAGGTCAATGGAAGACGTCCACCCGGATTATAATCACCAAACAGAACTTCGGCCACTGCATTACCTCCCTGTTCACCGGGATACCATGCGTTCAGTATAGCCGGAATATTTTCGTCCATCCAATTGATGGCCATAGAACTTCCGGCAACCAATACTACAACCGTATTTGGATTTACTTTATAAAGCTCTTTAATAAACTCTTGCTGATCAATAGGTAATTCAAGCGAATAACGATCCTGACCTTCTCTTTCAATAGATTTATTAATACCCAGTACCGCTACTGTCACGTCACATTCCTTTGCTACTTTTCCTGCATCTCCAAACAATGCTAAACGGTTGGTCTGATCGGTAACCGGTGCTTTCCAGTAAAGGCGTGCGAAACAGTCACCACCACCATCAAAATATTCCACTCTTAAATCATACGCTTTACCGGCTTCCAGTTTCACTATGACTTGATCCATCTGGGCACTTCTCTCTGTCCAGGAATCTATTAATTTCTTACCATCTAAAAACAAGCGGCAACCATCGTCTGTCTTCAACCCTAAGGTATAATCACCCGATACAACCGGCTTTAGAGTCCCTGTCCAACGAATAGACATGGGAGCTTCAGGTTGAAACCGGTCAGGACGGTGAACAGGATCATAAAGTAACTCTTCCTCCGTACGTACAGAAGGTGTACCTTGCAGATCGCTGTTACTGAAATATTCTGCTTTCAGACCATTTGGGAAAAAGCCCTTGGAGACGGGATCAAAATCAGTACCACTGGATACCCAAGGGGCATGTACAACTTTTATATTTGCATTCTCGGCGTATTTCTTAATGCCATCAAGTACAGAAACCGGAGTATTTTTAGGATTACCACTATAATCCCCGAATTCACAATGGGCAGCACTGATACCTACTACAGCAATGGATCTTATCTTTTTCCGGTTTAAAGGCAGGAAGTTCTTTTGATTCTTTAGAAGAACCATACTTTGGCGAGCTGTTTCTAAAGCTAACTCCTGATGTTCTTTACAACCGATGACAGAGGGTTCTATTTTATTATAAGGATTCTGCGACGGATCATCAAAAAGCCCTAAAAGCATCCTGCCACGTAAAATACGGTAAGCAGCAGAGTCAATTTCCGCTTCGCTGACCATGTATTCGTTGTATGCCTTCAGCAATGGAGCAGTATACACGCGATCTCCACACTCCAGATCAAGTCCGGCTTTGAGAGCCAATGTAGCAGCCGCTTCCAGATTCTTCACATATTTATGTTTTGTCACCATCCATTCGGGGGCACTACAATCCGAAACAATATAACCGTTAAAGTTCCAGTCACCACGCAATACTTTCTTGATCAGATAGGTGTTGACAGTACAAGGAACATCGTTTACAGCATTATAAGCCATCATGATGGATTGTGCCTTACCATCAACGATACAACGCTCAAAAGCAGGCAAGTAGTATTCACGTAAATCACGTTCGGACATCCTGGCATTACAACTTGAACGATTATGCTCTTCATTATTAGCAGCAAAGTGCTTCGGAGTAGAGACTGTTTTCAAGTAACGGGGATTGTCTCCTTGCAAACCTTTGACAAACTCACAACCAATCCTTCCGGAGAGGAAGGGATCTTCCCCATAAGTTTCAGGAGTTCTGCCCCAACGAGGGTCACGGGCCATATTTACTGTAGGTGACCAGAACGTGAGCAGATCACTGGCACCAGCAATCTGTTTCTTTCCATAGTCCAACTCTTTCCAGCGTCCTCGTGCTTCATCCGAAATAGCAGTGGATACCCGAAAAATCAGATTAGGATTCCAGGTAGCAGCCAAGCCTATAGCCTGAGGAAACACAGTAAACTCACCCGGACGAACTACTCCGTGCAAGGCTTCATTGCCATGATTATATTTGTCTATGTTAAGACGGGGAATTTCTCTTGCGTCATTCACCAACAGAGAGACCTTTTCTTCCACCGTCAATCTATTAAGCAAATCTAAAATACGCTCATGCTGAGGAGCGGTCATGTCACGAAACAACTCAGTCTTGTTCTGTGCCTGTCCGGACAGAGAGAACACTAACAATGGAATCGAGCATCTTATTAATTTCAGAATCTTCATTATGCAAATTTATTGTTTAATAATTAAAGGGTTATCGTATTAAATGTTTTGGGAGCCAGTGTAGTATTTATCACATAGCCTTTACAAGCTATCCGTACTTCCCGTTCTTTCTTATCCTTATTAGCACAAAGAATGACAATCTGATTATCAGTGTTTTTGAAAGCCAGTATATCATCACCATTCAATACTTTCAGCTTACAGGCTCCTTCTTTTATAAAATGGCTTAAATGCTTCATCAGATAAAACTCCGGGGTATAAACCACCTCTTTTGTCTGCGAATCAATACGAATCATCGTATTTTGTTTCCAGCCCCAGGAACTGGTTCCATCATCCACCAACACCATATTCCAGTACATATAAGAATTGACGCCACCATTTAAATAGGTTTTCAGCAAATCAAAAGTATGTTCCGCAGCCGCCCAATCGAAAGTACCACTGCCACATTCGTTTTCTGTTTGCATCAATTTCATAGCAGGATATTCCCGGTGAATATCAGCTACAATCTCTTTTCCCTCCCATTGCAGACCAATCCCACGGATATACTCAGAGGCATCGGTATTCTCCATTACACACTTCAGATCTTCCATTTTGTTACAATTGAACGTACCGAACCACAAATCGACCTCCGGATGTCTTTCGCTAAATACAGGGCCCAAATATTTACCAATAAAGTTTGCCATAGCTTGGGGTGTCCAACTACAATTCGGCCACTGATGCTTTGTATACGGTTCATTCTGAAACTGTAGCAGAGAAATATCAATACCATTCTCCTTATAAGCATCTATAAACTTAGATAGATAGAGAGTGTAGGCTTTGAGATATTCCGGTTTTTGAATAAAATGATCTCCTGCTACTTCATTTTCCTTTGTAAAATCATTATGATCTCCGGGAGCTGTCGCATAGTGCCGGGTAGTTTTCATCCAAACCGGAGGGCTCCACGGTGAAGCCCATAACTTTAAATCCGGTTGAATAGCCAATGCCGCCTTTATATATGGAATCAATCCTGTTTTATCGCGTGCTATACTAAAGTTCTTCATTTCAAAGTCACCCGGACATTCATTAAAGCTATACCAATCACGGGCATAGTCATTCGCACCGATTGGTAAACGGCAAAAAGTATATCGCACTCCATCCAGCCCAAATAATTCTTCCAGAATAGTTTTACGTTGTTTTTCAGATAACAGAGTCAAAGCGTCCCATCCCAACTCATTGAAACATCCTCCGAAGCCATCTATAACCTGTTCCTGAAACTCAGAAACGATAATATCTGCATTCGATTCAGCATACTTCTGAACTTTAATACGAGTCTTTTGCCATGGTAATTGTTCAGAAGTGGTATAAATCTCAGCCCTTTGCGCATTCAATGACAAACAACTGTGCACTAAAAAGAATAATAAAAATAAGATCCTAATCTTCATATAGTTAAGTTAATCATTAATACATGTAACCTCAAGTGAAGGAGGAGCATCATTTACACTTGATCCCCATTCCGGATTACACAGATTTCCCATTATAAATTCCAGTTTGCCTCCATTCATTATATCTTCGTGACTAAACCAAGGCTTAAACCATACTTTGCCATTAAGCTTGGCAGACTGAATATATTTATTGTCAACCGAACAATTACGGGCAACGATCTCCAATACTTTTCCACTACTTAGCTTTAATTTAACGGAAGAGAAGAACGGACTTCCAATATTATATACCGGTAGTCCCGGAGTGACCGGATAAAAACCCATCATTGAGAAAACAACAAAAGAAGACAGTCCGCCACCGTCCTCATCTCCGGGAACTCCCATCAGATCATTTCTAAACCACTGATGAATCAGCGAACGTATCCGCTTTTGCGTCTTCCAGGGAGCTTGTGCATAGTTATATAAATAAGGAATATGCAAAGAAGGCTCATTAGCCATCGAAAACTGCCCCACATTCCCGGTGTGATCGGGTAATTGAGAATAAAATTCGTACTTAGGTTTGCCCAGCCATTCATTAAAGGTCGCATCTAAGTTATTAACAAAAGCATCAGCTCCTCCCATCATCTGCACTAAATCGGCAAAGTTGTGTTGAACATCCCAACGATAAGTCCAACCGTTGTTCTCACCATAATACTCACGTGCGCCCATTCCTCCGGAAAAACGATAATCAAATGGTTCTATAAAATAGCCATCTTTATCTTTAGGATGAAAAAATAAAGTTTTCGAATTAAACAGATTCCGATAGTTATAAGAAGATGACAAATAAGAATCCGCTTCCGTCTTTAGTCCAAGGGCAGCAGCAATACGTGACAGACACCATTGATCATACGACGTTCCTAATGTCACAGCCACCGACTGACGTTTTTCAAAAGAATTAACCTCAAGTACTGTCTCTTTTTCTCCGGGCATCAAAGAGGGTATATAGCCTTTCTCTTTATAAAATTGATCTATCCAACCTGATTTGGCACTCGACCATGGAGCCAATGTCTTCTCTTCTATTCCTGCTTTAGTATAAATATATGCCTCTTGTAGATCAAAATCACGTACCCCTTTATACCAGGCATCTGCTATAATAGCAACTCCATGGTTACAATTCATTCGCCGGGAATCACCTGTCACTTCGGGGAAGTTGGGAAACCAATGGTCTGAACTCAATTCCGACATTCTCAAATAAGAACGTATTATATTCGTCTGTTTCTTTTGATCCATCAATATCCGTAAAGGATGAGCGGCCCGATAGCTATCCCATATCCAATCGTCTGTATAATAATCGTATCCGGCATCCTCATGGACTTCATTATCATATACACTGAAATAATATCCATCTTCACTAATATTCACCGGACGTTCCAGGCAACGGTATAAAGAGGTGTAAAAAACAAACTTATCATTCTTCGTACCACCAGCGACTTGTATTTTACCTAACTCATCGTTCCATATCTTGCGTCCGGCGGTTGCAACATCTTTCAACTTATAGTTTTTAATTTCTCTTCTCAAATTCTTCTTTGCTTGCTCTACACTAATATAGGAAACACCGTAACGAACATTCAAAGACATCGGAGCAGCTTCCCACGCAACCACCACACAAGTATTGTCTCCTTTAGCTTTCTGTTTACCTACCTCCCATTTATCGGACTGAAGTGTGCCTATCCTTGTCGGTTTCACATCCATTTCCATATAAACATATACCCGCAAGTTATTCCACATATTCTGATAGCCGGAAATAATATTTCCAGCAACCTCCAATTCACCATTTCCTGCATTCAGGATAAGATAAGGAGTTTTATTTTTCTTATAATTAAAATGATATATTGCGGATTGATGAGACGGAGCAAATTCAACATGCAATTGTTGGTTACACAAATCCACCTGATAATGATAAGGTTTTGTGGCTTCATTGTCGTAATTAAAATTAATCACCCGGGATAGTTCAGACTCATTTCCCTGAAAGGGCGATAGGTTAAAAGCGAAAGATCCCCGATGACTGATCTGTATCAGAGGAAGTCCATGAATTTTATCGGAAGTATAATCACTTCTTTGCGGATAAACCCGTAACATGCTGTTGGGCAGATGTACAATCGGATATGTTGGTACCAACAAATGACTGATATTCCCCATGTATGGATTTACATAGTCAACCGGTTTTTGAACAGAAGAGGCTTTCAATCCTACAACGGAATTCATTCCCATTAAAAAGAATACAATAAGTATTTTACGTACAATATTTACCATAAATAAATAGTTACATGTGTTTTAATAAGTGTTACTATAGAAAAACAGATCCCATGGAACGATTTGTTGTTATGCATCTCTACCCCCCATGAGACCTGAATAAAAAATCACTGAAAACAATCCTTATTTATCTTAAAATACAATGCCTGTTACCTTATCATTGTTTCTTCCATGGTATACCAAATATCATAATCGGCATCGCCATTGCTTCCGTCTTTCCCATCTTTCAACAAACGATAGCGATAATTCAAATAAAACGCCTGATATTTAATATTATTCTTTTCATAAGTCGTATAATAATTACTTTCTCCTGCCTTATCCAACATTTCAATTTGAGCAGTCCCCATCGGAGTAATGGTTAAAGTAGCATCTTCATCTATTGTAATGCACATTGCATACTTCCTGATGTCCGCTTTCGTTAATTTAGAAGCATCATAACTATTCAGCCCAACAAAACAACGAATAGAGTTCTTCGTCAAAGGTAACACATAACGGGTTAACGAGAAGGATTTACGAATATCTTTATCCTTTTCGGCATCAAAATGTTCTTCCAGACCTCTTGTTTGATAAGTTGTTACAGGCGATTGAAAAGCATAATCATTTTTCAACAACACACGATATAAGACGGTACGCTTATCCGGATTTATCTCATATGCCGATACACTCTTTATACGCAATGGTATCAAATAAATAGAATCGGGTGACAATCCTTCCGGACGTACATGTACCGGTATAGTACTATAGTTATCTTCACTATCCGCTTTTAACACTGTACTCATAAGCGGTATATCATAACGGGCGGGATCAAGCAGATGTGCAAATTTCGATTCATCAATATCAAAATTCAGCTTATTATACTTTGCCAATGCCTCGTTATCAGGTTCCAGCTCTACAGTTACATCCTGATCGATATGCTTCGTTCCCCCGCACCCAATACTGATATATCCGGTAGACACTTCCTGATTCAAATCGTGATTCACCGAAAAAGTCAGATTTTCAACGCTTAGGACATTTATCACTTTCTTGTACAATTCTTTGTCAAATTGTGCATCTTCGTCACATGCTGTCATTCCAAAAGTCACAGCAGCTATCAATAATATACGACTTGCTTTCATATTAATATTCTTCTATTCATATCGTTTACATTAATCATCCCATCCCGGATTCTGGTCCAATTGAGAGGCCTTTCTCATTTCATCCCGGGGAATAGGTAAAAATACGGTCTTCCTATCAACCACACGGTTACGGTAGTCGGCATGAGTGACAACAGAACGCTGATAGAAATCATATTGATCCCCTGTTATATTCATTCCTTCAATCGGTTTATTTTCTTCCTCCTCATAAATTCCCCAACGACGAATATCATAAAAACGGCGTCCTTCAGCTAAGAATTCCACCAATCGTTCTATCACAATCTGTTTATCCATACTTTCTTCTGTAGCATAATCTTGTGGACGTAATCCCGGTAAACCAGCTCTATAACGGATCTGATTAAAAGCACTAATCATATCCTGAAGATTGCCGGCTCTTGACAGTTGATAGGTTTCACCACTTTCCATCGTTATTGAGTGTGTACTATTCAAATGATTAACAGCTTCTGCATAAGACAAAAGAATTTCAGCATAACGAATAATAGGAAACGCTTTACTCACCCGGGTTCCCCCGTCAGCCCAACTGTCAAATGGATTAATATATTTTTTCAACACATATCCGGTCACAGCATAGTTTATTTTTGCATCTTCTCCGGAAGCAGCATCCATTCCGGCAGAACCTCCTTTATAATAAGTAACCGTTACATTCTTCTTATCTGTGGAGTTGGATGAAGTAGCCGGCCAGAAACAACCACTAAATCCAACGCAGGCATAGAATCGCATTTCACGATTAGCATACATATTATATGTATCTCTATTCAGACGATAAGCAGAGAATGTCTCTACCTTTTTGGTTTGACCTTCTTCTGAATATTCATCGGGACCCGCTTCCTGAATTGTTTTTCCACCACGCGTTTTATATGCATCAATAAGCTTCTGCGTTAAACACATACCATTATAACCACCCATATTGATCGGAAAAGACTGACGTGTGAATTCTGCCACATCTCCGGAATTCCGGGCCCAGATAAATTCTTTGTTCTGAGTTGGATAAGTTTCTCCATTGAACATATCCGTATAAGATTTCAAAGGGTCAATTCCACCAGCTCCATTCGGAAAAGGATCAGAAGGCACACCCGCCGGCAATGGAGGAGTTATATATGCACCATTAGACAAAGCAACTACCGTATGCAATGTATAACGTTGTCCACCATCCATTTCCATCACTCGTCTGGCAGCAGCAGCCGCTACAGCCCACTTTCTTTCATCATAAGTCTGAGAAATATACTGTACACCATCTGTACCACGCTTCCAATCTCCAAAATAACGATAGGCCGCTGTACCTCCATTAAATGCCGGACTGGCAGCCTGCAAACGTATACGGGCAATAATTGCATAAGCAGCCCCTTTAGACGGACGACCAAAATTCAAAATGGGCACATCAGATGATATATATTTGGCTGCCATTTCCAATTCAGAACAAATATACTCCACTGATTCATCATAAGTTACACGCGCACGATCGTAATATTCAGCATCCGCATTCGTATCCAAAGGCTCATCTCCTATTATTATAACCGGTCCATAGTTCATCAGGATATGATAATAAGCATAACCACGCAGAAAATGAGCATACCCCAATAATTCCTGTTTTTCTAACGGAGTAATATCCTTGCATTCGTTCATCCTACTCATAATCAGATTGGCTTTACGAATCACTTTATAGCACGTCCCCCAAACACCAAGACCTTTAGTATCAGCAGCAGAAACCTGCCCCAGTGTCAGAGCTTTCCCATGAAACAATCCAGGATCCATCAATGTAAAAATATCATCGGCAGCCGTAATACCAGGAGTAGCGTCGTTCCCGAAAATCTTACTCTCGTCCGGTAATTCTCCTGCTGCTCCCCACAAATATTTTTCCAGGTTCCTCTTATTAGAGAATACCGAGTCATATTTTAATGTATCGTCAAAATACTTATCAACACTCAAAAAATCACATGAGCTCATTAATCCCAGTGCTAAACACGAAATTAATAATACACTCTTATCTATGAATTTCATACTCATTCAAATTAAATCAGAAAAACATTACTTAAAAATTCACATACATCTGGAAAGCAAAGCGCTGCGGAATAGGATATGCACCACCATTATGATCGGCCTGCTCAGCATCCCACAGTTTCATCGGACTCCAAATACATAAATCAGACGCAACAAATTGTAAATCAAGAGAACGTACTCCCAAATATTTCAACAATTTACCTGCAGCCAAGTTATAGTTCACACTCACTTCCTGTAGTCTCAAATAACGTGAATTAGCATGCCAAAATGTGGAGAACTGGGTATTGTTCTTATTACTACCATAGCTAAGGCGAGGGAATTTTGCATTCGGATTCTCAGTTGAAGGATCACCGGAATAAGAAGCCGGCGTCCAACGATTATTCTGATCGGCAACGATTTTCAGTACATTACCGGTCTTGCCACCATAGAAAGGAATGTAACCTTCACCATTTTTCCCTTTATCCCAATATCCATTATCGTCTACAAAATAATAATCAGTATTACCGGTACCTTTGAATAAGACACCTAAGGTTAAATTTTTATAGACAAATTCCCCACCAAATCCGTACATCAAACGCGGATAGTTCGGATAGGATAAAGGCACCTGATCATCATCCGTAATCTGACCGTCACCATTCACATCTTTATATTTGATATCACCCGGTAAATAATCTCCAAAAGTTTGCTTGGGGCTGGCGGCAATATCTGCTTCATCCCGAAAAAGTCCTAAAGCAATATATCCGCGATATGCATTATTCACATAGCCTGCTTTATCCTTATAGCTATATTTCTGCACAGCCTGTTCCCAGTTTTGTACTTCATTGGCAGAATAAGTAAAGTTTCCACGCAACGTAAATGACATGTCTTTATTGATTCGCTGTGTAAATGAGATATTACCATCTGATCCATAGCTTACCATTTTCCCGACATTACCATACGGCATTTTCTGCAAACCGGCATATTCCGGGATCAGTTGACGTTCCTGATAGATACCATCACGTTTATCGCGGAAAATATCTACCACAAAGTTCAAACGTTCGCCAAACAATTTAGCTTCAACACCGATATCCACTTTCTTAGCAACCTCCCATTTCAGATTATCAGCTCCGATTACTTCCTCTGTAATAAATCCGCTGGAACTTCCCCAACCTCCACCACTACCTGACTTCATAAGTGTCAAATAAGGAAAACGAGTATTCGTCAAACGGTCATTACCTACCATACCGTAAGATCCGCGAATCTTTAAGAAATCCAGCCATGGCATCTTCTCACGTACCCATTCATATCCGGTAGGAACCCATCCAGCAGCCATAGCAGGAAAGAACCCAAATCGATTTTCCTTGGCAAAATTAGCAGAACCCGTATAGCCGAAATTCAAATCCAAGAAATAAGTATCACGAAGTCCGTAAGTAATACGCCCTGAAAGACCTTGATAACGAATTGGAATAGCATACATACTTTGCAAGCTCGGATCTTTATCATTAAGGTCCTTATCTATCTTCTGTTCACTACTCATGTAATAGTACAGCAGTCCGGTCAGACGATGATATTCTGCAAAAGTTCTTTCGTAATTCAGCATTGACTCGAAATGCACTTTATAAAATTGCATATCTTCAGGATGTTTATATGTGACAGGTTTACTCTCTACACTTGAAAATAGACCGAGCTTACCTGTATAATGACGTCCCGCTGCATAAAACATCTCAGGAAGTACTTCACGCTGTTCTTTCAGATTCACCTCTGTATCATAAGCAACCTGTACCCTGCCACTCAACCCTTTCGTTATCATTGAAAAGTCTTGCTTCAATTCCACAGTAGATTTTCCGCGAAAATGCCGTATATTACTCATTCCTGTATAATTCAACATCACATAGGGAGAGTACGCATTATCTGCTCCATAAGCAGGCAATTGTCCGGTAGAATAAACTTTTGGAATAGTCAGCGGAGTTAAGTTCCGCTGTGTAGCCCACAAATTATCTGTATTTGCATTACCCGGCTCGGACTTTTCAGAAAGAAATCCGTCTGAACCAAAATAAACAGTGGTTGTCTTGGTAAGATTGATGTCCAAATTGACACGATAGTTGTACGTACGATACCCTACTGCCGTTGAATATTTCGATGACTTCTCCTGCTTATAAGCTGAAGACTCATTGGACATGCCCAAGCTTAAATAGTACCGTGCCAAACTACCTCCACCTTTCGCATTTACATAATACGTCTGTTGCAAGGCATTACGATTCAGAACTTCATCTTGCCAATTCACATCCGGATATAAATCCGGATCAAGCTGGTATTTGATCAGATCCAATGCCATATCTGAATATGCAATCGGATTTCCCCGAACAGCAAGCGCCTCATTTGCTAATTTTGCATACTCATAAGCTCCCAAATACTCCGGCATGTTTACCATGTGAGAAATAGTCAAATTGGCACGTCCTGTGATTTGTAATTTATCAGCCGTACCTCTTTTGGTAGTTACCAATACAACTCCATTTGCTCCACGAACTCCATATACAGCTGTTGCGGAGGCATCTTTCAATATAGAAAAACTTTCAACATCCGACGGGTCAATTTCACTCAAGTTACCTTCCAAACCGTCTATCAATACGAGAGCACTGCTATTAGCACCAAACGTACCAATCCCCCGAATCCAAAACTCTGAGATATTTTTTCCTGGTTCACCACTGCGCTGTAATGAAATAATTCCCGGAATACGTCCTCCCAACATATTGTTGATATTAGTTGCCGGAGTCTGTATATCTGCTATATCTACATTCGTAATAGCACCGACTACACTGGCTTTACGTTGTGTCCCCATCCCCACAATAACCGTCTCTTCGAGTACTTGTGAGTCTTGTTTTAATTTAATTACAACATTACTTTCCTGCCTGGTTACCAAATACTCTTCCTGCTTATAACCTAAGAACGAAATGGCTATAACATCATTTTTTTGAGCTTTCAAAGAGAACTTACCATCAATGTCTGTGATAGCGCCCACTCCCGGAGAATTTTTAACATAAACATTGGCTCCCGGAACCGGCATATCCAAATCATCGTATACTACTCCAGACACTGAAAACGTACTTTTTTGTTGTGCAAATACAGTTATATAGCTACACAACAAGAACAATAAAAATATATATTTCTTCATACTTCTATGTTGTATTCCTAATAATTGAATACTTTTTTATTTGTTATTAACTTTATAAATCAATTAGTTATC
>NZ_JAASHC010000026.1:0-73107 GCF_019734355.1 Bacteroides sp. K03 | reverse complement strand
ACATATCTTTCGTAGTTAACATTTATTAAAGCAATATTCTGCGGAAACATTTGGTTTTAATAGAGTATACGAGGAACCACTCGAACCTCGTAGAGAAACAATTCGAGACTCTACGAGAATAAATAAAACCGCCTTGAAAAACGCTTTCGGACGCTAACTGACGGCTAAATTCATCCCAATTTTAACTATTAAAGTGTAATCAAAGAAGCTTATAAAGTTGAATAGTGTAGTGAATGTTAAAATAATAAGATATTTTTGTCGTGTAATTCTTTGCAGGTCGTACAATAGGGATAATAGAAACCGGAAATGCCGAAGATTTTTATCACTTGTGAGAAACCTTCCTTTAATTAGAGGATTACAGAGGAACAGGAATATCACTTTGTCAAATTGTAAGTAGGCATGTACTGTATGTTTCTATTATACAACACTCAGAACCGTACAAGGACAAATCTTTCAACTAAATTACCAAAGAACTATAATTTTGATGAAATACTTATGATTGAAAGAGGTAATGTACTGGATGAAAAGTTTATCAATATCAAAGTAGATATTGATAAACTTTTTTTCTTTTTACAATGGTTTTACCGGCATGCAAATATCAACGATATGTTTTTTCGGGATACGTGGTATAATCATTGTGATATAGTTCATACGTGATAGCTGTGAATGAGGTATAATGAAGTTCTGAATACTATTTTAAAGGAATGACGGATAAAAAAAAGTAGAGGGATTACTTATGAAAGTATGCTCATTTAGTTTGTAGAAGCTATCTTTGAGATAGCTATATGCTTTTCTTATTTTTATCTTATGTTAAAAAATAAATACGTATTCATAAATAGTGTTATCATTTAACTCTAAAATGTGCTCGTTTAGTGAATATTATTTTTAATTTTGCAAGAAAGAGACTTGTTGTTTCTGTGTGATGATAGAATAATATTAGAGGGGGATTTTACATCTATGAGATTGCTGAAAGGAATCGGATTCTTGATTTATGTAAGAAAAGTGCTGTTCGTTCTGCTTTTACTTTTGGGGCAAAATATTTTTGCTGTGTCACTAACTGATACTTCATTTAAATTAATGTGTGATAGCCTTGCCGGGTTGTTAGATTCGATAAACTATTGTAATAATGAAGGGGATTTGATGAAGGGGAGCACTTTTGATAAACAGGCGTGGGATTGTTATGAAAGTATGTCGGCGGGACAAAAAAAGAGTAAATTGGTGCGGAACATTTACTATCAGTTACTTTCCACTTCAGCGTGGAACCAAACACTGACAAAGAATTACTCTCAGGCTGAGTATAACTATACCAGGTTGGTACAAGAATTGCCCGATAGTGCCCATCATAGGCTTGCTATGGCTTATATGGGATTGTCTTCTATGTACGGGATGCAAAAGATGTATGATTTATCAGAAAAATATGCACTGTATTCCTTGCATGAGGCAGAATTAATAAATGACATTGAGGCGATGTTTCATGCACAATCCAATCTGGGAGATATCTATGTGGAGACTGAACAATATGGAAAGGCTTTGGAAAAATATCTGGAGACACGGAGGTTGTCTGTTATTTTGGAGAAACATGAGGCTATTTCTACCGGAAACTTAGCTCTTGTTTATTATCGTTTGGGAAAGAAAGGGTTGGCGGAACAATATTTTATTGAGAGCCTTGCCATGTCTAAAGAAAAAGCTCCGATAGTTTATTCTATTATTCTGACCGGCTATTGTGAGTTTCTGATTGATAATAAGTCTTATGAAAAAGCTCGTTTGCTCGTTATAGAAGCCATTAAGAACTCTAAGTATACACAGTTGGATGAATATAATGTAAAGTTCCTGCGCATTTTGTCCGAATTGGAAGAGGTTGACCACTTTTCAGTGAGTATTTATCTGTGGATCATTGTTTTATTGATATTAGCATTTGTCTTTATCAAATGGAGAATGGCTGTAAAAAGGAATAAAAGGGCTATGATATACAATGGCAGAGAGACTGGAACAGAAACAGAGGTTTCTTCCTTAGACGAGCAAGCCGGGGAGAGTGTTGAATCTCTGCCAGAATCATACAACGGAAATGATATGTTATTGAAAATACTGGCTTTGGAGGAAAAAATGCCTAAGCTCTGGAAGATTATAACACGTATCAAGAGCATGGCCGGCAGTAAGGCGGATGTATTGAGAGGTATCAAAGAGATTGAGGATGTTCTTAGCTTTTTGACTCCGGAAAAATTAGGGAAAGACTTTACTTTTTATGTAGAACAGGAATCGCAGGAGTTTTATAATAAGCTGAAAAAGAGGCATTCGGACTTGAGCTTATCGGATTTGCGATTGTGTACATTAATTAAATTGGGCCTGAATACCAAAGAGATAGCCAATCTCACTAATAAGTCTGTGCGCGGAGTTGAAAGCGGAAAATTCCGTTTAAAGAAAAAACTCGATTTAGATACTTCAAAAGATATTTATGATTATTTATTGGAAGTAGAGCAGTGGTGATGATGAAATATCGGGAACTATTTTATAACTATTTCACATAGGGACAGTCTTTCTTTTAAGAGCCGATAAGTAGTTTAAAACAAAATATAAACCTGTCTTTCGAAACGATTGTATAAGACTTTTTGATTATCTATATTTCTGTTTATTAGTTTATTATATTGATGTGCGTAGTTTTGAAGTGTGTTCTTATTTGATGGAAGTAGTTATAAATGCAACAAAAATATTCCCGGGGAAACAGAAGGACTATATTTGCGTTCGTTAACGAAGAAGCTCCATTCTGATGCTTCTTTCTGAAAATGAACCAAAATAGTTAATATGAAAAAGAAACTACTGCTACTACTATGCTTTTGCATGATGGGAATGAATTTGATAGTAGCCCAAATTTCAAGAGTTACAGGTACTGTTACCTCAGCAGAGGACGGTCAGCCGATCATTGGTGCCTCTGTATTAATTAAAGATACGGGGATCGGTACGGTGACCGATATTGACGGTAAATTTATCTTGTCCAACGTTCCGTCAAATGCTAAGAAAATTCTGATTTCGTATGTGGGAATGAAGCCACAGGAGGTGTCAATCAAAGCCAATCTGGTCATTGTAATGGAGTCCGATAGCGAGATGATTGAGGAAGTTGTGGTTACCGGTATGCAAAGGATGGACAAACGTCTTTTCACAGGTGCATCGGATAAGTTGTCCGGAGAGGCAACCAAGCTGGATGGTATTCCGGATATCAGTCGTGCTCTGGAAGGTCGTTCGGCTGGTGTTTCTGTACAGAACGTATCCGGCACATTCGGTACGGCTCCCAAGATTCGTGTACGTGGAGCTACTTCTATTTATGGTAGTTCTAAGCCTTTATGGGTAGTCGATGGTGTAATAATGGAAGACGTAACAGAGGTTAGCGCTGATGAACTTTCCTCCGGGGATGCCGAAACCTTGATAAGTTCTGCTATCGCTGGTCTGAATGCCGATGATATCGAAAGTTTTCAGATATTAAAAGATGGTTCGGCCACCTCTATATATGGTGCACGTGCTATGGCGGGTGTAATCGTGGTGACTACGAAGAGAGGTAAATCCGGAGTCAATAAAATCAGTTATACCGGAGAGTTTTCCATGCGTATGAAACCCAGCTATCGCAACTTTAATATTATGAATTCCCAGGAACAGATGGGAGTATATAAAGAAATGGAGGCCGGCGGTTATCTGAAATTTGCCGAATCTTATCGTGCTTCCAACAGTGGAGTTTATGGAAAGATGTATCATCTGATGAATACATATGATCCGGCTACAGGTCAATATATGCTTGCCAATAGACCGGAAACTGTGAATTCGTATTTGCGTGATGCTGAATATCGTAACACGGACTGGTTTGATCTTCTGTTTTCCAATAGTGTTTCTCAGAATCATGCTGTCAGCATGTCTTCCGGAACAGATAAGGCCTCTTATTATACGTCTATCAGTGTAATGAATGATCCGGGATGGTATGCTCAAAGCTCCGTTCAGCGTTACACTGTCAATACGAATGCATTGTATAATATCTTTAAGAACTTCTCTTTAAACCTAATAGGAAACGCTTCTTACCGTAAGCAGAAAGCTCCGGGAGCGCTTGGTTCTCAGACTGATCCGGTGAGTGGTGAGGTGAAGCGTGACTTCGATATCAACCCCTATTCATTTGCATTGAACACATCACGTACTTTAGATCCCGATGAATACTATGTACGTAACTACGCTCCATTCAATATATTCCATGAGTTAGAAAATAACAATATGAATTTGAATGTCGTGGATATGCGTTTTCAGGCAGAAGCAAAATGGAAGATTATTCCTAAAGTAGAAGTTACTGCTTTGGGAGCTTATAAATATTCTACCACTACGCAGACTCATACAGTTGAAGACTATTCCAATCAGGCATGGGCATTCCGTGCTATGGATGATGCGACGATGCGTAATGCCAATCCGTGGTTATATACCGATCCGGATAATACAAACTCTCTTCCGGTGAGTGTACTTCCGGTGGGTGGTTTCTATCGTGAAACGAAATACGGAATGAACAGTTATGATTTTCGTGCAACGATGGCCTATAATGATATGTACAACGATGCTCATATCCTGAATGTATTTGGTGGTATGGAGTTGAATGGAACCGACCGTAGCAGAAGCTGGTTCAACGGTGTGGGTATGCAGTATGATATGGGTTTGCTTGCCAATTATGATTATCGCTATTTCAAACAGGGTAACGAAGAAAACACGTCTTACTATACAGTAAGCCGTACGAAATCCCGTGAGGTTTCTTTCTTTGGTACAGCTACTTATTCCTATCAGGGAAAATATACAGTGAATGGGACGATGCGTTATGAAGGCTCCAATAAACTGGGACGGAGCCGTTCTTCACGCTGGTTGCCTACATGGAACGTTTCGGGGGCATGGAATATGCATGAAGAAAGTTTTTTCGAGACCTTACGTCCTTCTCTCTCTAACTTTACATTGAAAGCGTCTTACTCTTTGACTGCTGACCGTGGTCCCGCTAACGTAACGAACTCATTGGCTGTTATCATGGGATATAATCCCTGGCGGCCTCTATCAAGTGTGAATGAGTCAGGTTTACAGATCTCTGATCTGGAAAACAGTGAGTTGACTTATGAAAAGAAGCACGAATTGAACATTGGTGCCGAAGTTGGTTTCCTCGACAATCGTATCAGTCTGGCTGCCGATTGGTACAAGCGTAATAATTATGATCTGATTGGTTTGATAAATACCATGGGAGTAGGCGGACAGGTATCCAAGTTGGCCAATGTGGCGAGCATGGAATCGCATGGAGTGGAGATTACATTATCTACCAAGAACATTCAGACGAATAATTTCAGATGGACAACGGATCTTATTTTCTCGAATGCAAAGAATAAAGTGACGGAATTAAAATCGGATGCGAATGTGATGGCTATGATTTCGGGCAGTGGTTTTGCATTGGAGGGCAATCCGGTACGCTCATTGTACTCTTTGGACTTCCGGGGATTGAATGAAGAAGGTTTGCCGACTTTTATTAATGAAAAGGGTGAAGTGACGGTGACTGATATTAATTTCCAGGAGCGCGAAAATAAATCTCACTTGGTGTATGAAGGGTCCACAGATCCTACTATTACAGGTAGTTTCGGCAATCTGTTTTATTATAAAGGTTTCAAGTTGAATTTGTTTATAACATATTCATTCGGCAATGTGATTCGTCTTGATCCGGTGTTTAGTAATGCTTATTCGGATCTGGATGCTACTCCGAAAGAGTTTAAAAACCGTTGGACTGTGGCTGGTGACGAAAATGTAACATCGATTCCGGTCATTGCAGATTTACGCCAGAACACAATGAATTCTTATTTGAATAAAGCCTACAATGCTTACAACTACTCAACGGCCCGTATTGCCAAGGGTGATTTTATTCGTATGAAAGAGATTTCATTAACCTATGATTTCCCGAAAGTACTGGTTTCAAAGTTACGTATGAGTAATCTGTCATTGAAGATACAAGGTACGAATCTATTCCTGCTTTATGCAGACAAGAAGTTGAACGGACAAGATCCTGAATTTTTCAACTCCGGTGGAGTGGCGGTTCCTGTTCCTAAACAATTTACATTGACTTTGAGATTGGGTATTTAATAGATTGAAAATTATTATGAAAAGAAATATATTACATATAGCATTAGGTGGAGTCTTGGTATTATCTTCTTGCAGTGATTTTTTGGATACACTTCCCGACAATCGCACTGAAATAGACTCGGCTGATAAAATGGCCAAATTGCTTGTTTCTGCTTATCCTACTACTACTTATATTCTGTTGACGGAAATGGCATCGGACAATGCAATGGACAATGGCATTAGCTATGACTTGATAGGACAGGAACAGGAAGAGGCTTATTTGTGGAAAGATGTAACGGCAGAGTCTAACGACTCTCCTAAAATGTTGTGGGATGCACATTACAATGCCATTGCGGCTGCCAATCAGGTACTTCAAAAGATAGAAGAGGAGGGGAGCCCTGCCAGTTTGAATCCACATAAAGGAGAAGCATTGCTGTGCCGTGCGTATTCCCACTTTGTATTAGCCAATCTCTTTTGTATGCCTTATAATCCGGCTACGGCTTCTGCAGAGTTGGGTATTCCATATGCTATCCGTCCGGAAACAGAAGTAAGGCCCTACTATGAGAGAGGAACATTGGCCGAAACCTATAAGTATATCCAGGAAGATCTGGAAGCAGGTTTGCCATTGATTAATGATAACCTGTATTCGGTTCCCAAATATCATTTTAATATAAAGGCTGCCTATGCTTTTGCTGCCCGCTTTTATTTGTTTACTCAGCAATGGAGCAAAGTGATAACGGCTGCTGATCGTGTATTGGGTGCCGTACCGAGCAAAGTTTTACGCGATTGGAGTGATATTGTACAATCTGCCTCGAAAGATGTGGCAAATGTGTATAATGATCCGAAGTTAGCCTGTAACCTGATGTTTTTACCGTCTTATTCCGATGTTGGCTATGCATTGGGGTCCTATACATTGGGGGAACGTTACGGACATGGTAATGAGATTTTTACGAGTGAAACTGTGGCTGCTTATTACGATGATAATATTTGTCCTTGGGGCCGGTTGGCCATGTTGAATCAGATTAGTGCGTTAGAAACTAAAAACAATTTCTTTAAAAGCCAGATATATTTTGAATATATTGACAAAGAAAGTGGTATTGGTTTTGTACATTATCTGGATATACCATTCCGGACGGATGAAACGCTCCTTTGCCGTGCTGAAGCCTATATCTTATTAGGCGGAGAAGAAAATGAGAGCAAAGCATTGGCGGATATTAATATGTGGATTAAGTCGCATAGTACCACAAAAACGGCTACTACCCTGAGAGAAATCAACCGCTTTTACGATGGTATCGGTTATGCTTCTACCGAAAATACACAAATTCGTAGTATTAAGAAACATTTGAATCCACTTGGGTTTACGATAGAAGAGGGATCACAACAAGAAAATATGCTTCAATTAATTCTCCATTTACGCCGTATCGAACTGCTTCATGATGGTATGCGTTGGTTCGACCTGAAACGCTATGGCATTGAATTGGTTCATAATCGGGATGGAAACTCAGACATCGTGCTGAAAAAAGAAGATAGACGCCGTGCTTTCCAGCTACCTCAGGATGTGATAAGTGCAGGTTTACAGGCTAATCCAAGATAATAAGTAAAAAGAAAGAATTATGAAATATAATAAGTGGATATTTATTGTGGCAGTGATAGCAGGGGGGATTCTAACCTCTTGCAGTGAAGATTCATTGAGTGATACAAGTATTTTTGATACGGAGAGCCCTGAAAGAAATGAATTTGACAATTGGCTTCTGACAGAATATGTCAATCCGTATAATATTGATTTTAAGTACCGGTTTGAAGACAAAGAGTCTGATCATCAATACAATCTGCTTCCGGCGGATTATGACAAGTCAATCGTATTGGCTAAACTGGTAAAGTTCCTTTGGCTGGAGTCTTATGAGGAATTGATGAATGATGGGGGCATGTTCATTAAAACCTACTGTCCGAAGATTATAACCCTAATAGGTTCCAAAGCTTATAATCCGGATTCTCACTCAGTAGTGTTGGGTACGGCCGAAGGCGGGTTGAAGGTTGTATTATACAATGTAAATGAGCTGGATACTGAAAATCCTGATGTGGAGGTGTTGAATGAATGGTATTTTAAAACGATGCATCACGAATTTGCTCATATTCTGCATCAAACCAAAGACTATCCGGTGGAGTACAACGAAATCACAATGGGCAAATATACTGGCCCCAGCTGGATGAATTTGTCTGAAAAGGAAGCTTTAGAGTTGGGCTTTATTTCTAATTATGCCAGTACGGAATCTCAGGAAGATTTTGTGGAGATGATAGCCAACTATGTGACTCACGATGCTCAATGGTGGAAAGAGAGAATGAATATGGCTGGTGAAGGCAAAGAAGCTTTGCAGCAGAAACTGGAGATAGTAAAAGAATACTTAATTACTTCCTGGGATATCAGTTTGGACGAACTTCGTACCATTGTTCAACGTCGTTCTGCCGAAGTTTCTTCTCTTGATTTAAGTGGTTTAAAATAAGATACGAATTATGAAAAGAATAAATTATATACTGTTTTTCTTCATGGTATTTACTCTGGCGGCCTGTTCTCCGGAGGAGGAAAATCTGTTTGAGGATTCGTCAGCCAATCGTATAGAAGTATCTCTGACACATGTGAATGAGGTACTGTTGGGTGCAAAAAATGGATGGCTGATGCAATATTATCCGAATGCAACCCAAAAGTATGGTGGATATAACCTGTTCCTGTCCTTTTCTACGGATGGAAAGGTGACAGCGGCCAGTGATGTTGCCGGAGTTGGTGAACGAATGACAAGCTTGTACTCTTTAAAACAATCGGCAGGAATAGTATTGTCATTTGATACTTACAATTCTATCATTCACTTTTTTGCTTCACCCGATAGTGGAGTCGGAGGTATAGGAAGTGGTATGGAAGGTGATTATGATTTTACTGTGATGGATGAATGTACGCCGCAGAAGGTAGTATTGAAGGGTACTAAGTCCGGTTCCTTGGCAGTTATGACTCCAATAGCTGAAAATGTCGACTGGGATGAATACATTGAAAAGATTTTTGACATGAATGATATAATGCAAGAATATCCTGCATTTATTTTTGAAGACGACGGCTACTCACAGGAGCTCACCGTATCCTGGAATCGCCTGGTGCTGACCGAGAAAGACGGAGATAACCTTGTTTATACCTATGCGCCTTTTGTATTGACGGCAGAGGGCCTCGAGTTCTATAAACCTTTTACTCTGAATGGAAAGACATTTACTTCATTAACTTATAAAGATGCGGGAGAGAATAGTTATCTGTATTCGCCAGAATACCCGTCGGTGCAGTTTGTTCCTGATTATCCACTGAACGCTATGTTTGTGAATAATGTATGGTATCTTTCGTTCAGTGGTTTGGGACCTATCGGGCAGAATTTCTGGCAGGAAATTATAGATGCAAATAGTCCTGTTGCTGCCGAAAAGGTGGAATCTGTAGGATTTGAACCTTATGGCGAGGGTGTTTTAGATTATGTGTGGTATACGCAGGTACAAGGATTTGGTTTTTCCGATGCACTAATGTATTATGAATTGTCCGGTAAAAACAAAATTATTATGGAATACAGCGGCTATATGGGTGGTGATTACAGGAACTTTATTCCGGACGGATATGCAACCTGGTGGAGTATCATGCTTTTCATGTCCCGGAGGCAGACTTATACTATAACGGCAGTAGATAATCCGAAGCGTCCTACCAAAATTAAATTGACGCAGGATGATCGTCCTACCAATACAATAATTTTATCCAGAGAACCAATACAATATCCATTTATTAACTGATAAATAAGCTTTTTATCATATATCCGTTTCTTGCCAACAAAGACAAGAAACGGAAACAGAAAGGAGAGGGATAAACGACTTTAATATTAATTTAAAAAAATGTGTATTATGAGGAAAACATTACTTATGGGGGTAGCACTGATAGCAAGTGGTGCTGTGATGGGACAAATTTCGAATTTGGATATAGCGATGCGGACAAGCAATAATGATAAATTTGTTCTGGACTCTATCGTGACGAAGACACGGAATGACAAGCCCGAAAGGAAAGTTTTATATGGCTACGATTCGGAGAAACGTAAGACGTACGAAATGAGTATTACTTACAGTGAGTGGACAACTCCTGCTTTTAAACCGACATATGGAGATTCTATCAGCTATGAGTATAATCAAAAGGGGCTTTTGATAAAAGAGTGTGTTTATCGTAATGAATCTTATGGTGATGTAGTTGATTATCGGTTGAACAGTTATGTTGTTTATGAATATAATGATAAAGATCAGAAGGTAAAGGTAACGACTTACAGATATAACCAGAACATTGAGGATTATGTAGACAATTCGATTAATGAATATGAATATGGGCCTGACGGTTCATTGGTCAGAATGACAGAATCCATCCGTCCGTCAGGGGCACCGTGGGAGACAGCTATTAAGCCGATGCAAGTAAATGCTAAAAATGAATATTCGGATTTCCTGGCAGTTGATGTACCGAAAAAGATAGAAAATTATCATTTTACTGCAGGAGCAGACGGGGGAGAAGGTACTTGGAATCTTAGTTATTACACCATTATGACTTATAATGATAAGAATCAGATGACGAAGCGGGAAAATTATAATATGGATTCCCAGGCCGGAGGGTGGACGGTATCTACCAGTTATGTATACACTCTCAATGAAAGAGGACAGGTAACTTATGAAGAGTACTTTAATAAAAGCTATTCAACAGGACTTTTAGAGATCAGTTCAAAGAAAACTTACACATACGATACGAATGGGAATCTGGCAAAAATAGCTTCGGTGACTTACCAGTCTTACAAAGACGAATGGGTACCCGATAGCTCTCACAGTTACTATTATACTCCTCTTGTTTCTACTTCGATTGGGAATATAGGGGTGCAGAATATGGAAGTGTATTACAACGCTTCGTTAAAAGAAATCTATGTACAGGCAGAAGGCAATATCGGCAATATTTCTGTTTATTCGGTTGCCGGATTGGAGGTAATGCGCGTATCTGCTGTGAATAATAGTCAGTATACACTGGATGTAAGTGGTTTGGAAAAGGGATTGTATGTTGTCAGTCTCATTGCAGACGGTAAAGTTTATAATAAAAAAATATATATCTATGAATAAGTTCTTTTCATATGTATTAATTTGTATAGCCTTGGTAAGCTTCCCGCTTACCGGGGCTATTGCCGCTCCAGTGGAGGGTAGTACACCGGAACCTTTGGCTAAAGTTGGCTCTCATTGGAATTACTGGTTTGCCCGAGAGCATAGTTACGGATTCCGTAAATATAAAGTGACGGCACATGAAACGATCAGAGCCGCTGTAGACCGTAATGGAAACGGCAAGAAAGATGCCGATGAAGTTGAAGAAGAGATTCTGGCTGCAAAGATAGAAATATGGCGTAATGAAACGTGGCAAAACTCAACTGAGCCGGGAAAAGCACTTAAAGAAGACGGTACTTTCTATGCTTTTAGAGAGGGGAATAAATCTTATGTTCTTCGCGATGTTGATTTTACTACCGGAGACATGCCAAAGAAATTCTGGTTCAAATGGATTGATATGGATGCAGAACCGGGAGACTCTTGGGTTATTACTCAGTTTGGACAGGATGGAAATACTGTTTACGATTGGGCAGAGGTCAGCTATAAGCGGGAACTTGATATCGATGGCAGAAAGGTACCCGTTATTAAATTTTCTCCGGCTTGCTATAGCCGCTATTCCAAACCGGAAGATTTTACCTCCCGTATCGCTTTGAACGGATTGTTTAATATCGATTTTTGGGAAGTATCTGGTGGTGGTTCTCCCATTCCTGTTGCCAATGGAGTGGTATTTGCTCCTCAAATGTATGAGATGTCTGCCGGGTTGTTGTGTGCCAATGTGAATGATATGTCTTTGGCTACTTCTCAGTTGGAAAATTATGTGAGAAATAATAATCCTACTATTTATGAGCAGTACGAGGATGGGTATTGTGAACTATTACAAGCCCCGGAAGGTTCGGGTGCCAGGAGTATGATAATGCAGACTCCTGTTCATCTGTCGGATAGTGCGGCATTTACGGTGTCTCCCCAAACACGATCTACTCCCCGTACGGTTGCACTGCTGAGTGAAGATGAAGTGATCAAACTCCCGGTAGTGGTGCATGTGGTGTATAATCCGAATACTCCATCGAAATCTATCACCGAAGCGCAAGCTCAGAAAATGATTGATGAGCTGAATAGAGCATACGGTTCCACTGATATGGAGAATGTTCGTGAACCGTTTAAGGGAGTAGTAGGTAATCCGCATATCCAGTTTGAACTTGCTAAGGTTGACCCATCGGGCAATACAACAACCGGCGTTGTTTATCATCAGACGAAGGAGAGTGCTTATCTGCTGCAAGGAACGACTATCTGGGAAAAGTATGCATATAAGTTTGAGGATGATTTAACACCCCGGAACTGGGATCATAAACGTTACATCAATATTTATGTTGTCGATTTGGGCGGTTGGAATGAATTGAGTACGGTGGGTGGATTTGTTACGAACCCCGAATCGGGCTCTGCTTATCAGGCTTATCTGAACTGGGTGGAAAAACAGGATATGACATTCTGGCAATCCTGGCTCGACTCCGAAGAAGGCTCTATGCTCGATGGTTTGACGGTAGATGTATATTATACCTTTGGCGGACGAAATGAAATTAATGATAAAGCTACCTTTAAAACGGCTATTCATGAATTGGGACACTATTTTGGTTTGCGTCATCCCAACGTTGTTCTTGTAGATAAGAATGGTATTTACGTTCCTGTTGATGACGGATTTGAAGATACTCCATACACTCAGTTTACACAATATGCTGTGGTAGGTTGTGAAGAACCGGTTTTTCAATGTGGGCATCTCGTGCAAACAGAGAATTATATGGATTATGCGCTGGACTGTGCTTGTATGTTTACAAAGGAACAAGCCGCATTCATGAGAAAATTTGTGGCAGAATCCCGCCCTGGATTAAACGTGGCAACAGGTATTTCTGATATTTCACAGAGTGAAGTCAAGGTTTCTCCTACAGTGGCACGCAAAGAGGTATTCATTGAAGGAGAGTTCATGTCGGCCCAGTTGTTCAATCTGGAAGGGGTAGAAGTAATCCGGATAGAGGGTGACCGGAACGTTATTTCTGTTGAAAATTTAACTCCGGGTATGTATATTCTGCAAGTATCTGCAAATACAAAGGATATGTATAAATTTAAGATTGTTGTACTTGACAATTAATTGAAGATTTTTCTTATTTCAATATTGTTTATGCTCCTTATTTTAGTCTCGTGTGCCGGAGAGGATGAAAACTCTCCGGTAGTTGAAACTAAAATAAGGAGTTTTTGTTGCAAAGTTCAAAAATAACCATTACTTTTGCCGCCCGAAACCTAGAAGGAGAGGTGCTCGAGTGGTTGAAGAGGCACGCCTGGAAAGCGTGTATACCCCTAAAGGGTATCACGAGTTCGAATCTCGTTCTCTCCGCAACAAATGAAGCCCTGCATACATAATTGTATTGCAGGGCTTCCATTTATTGTAATATTTGCTATCCGGATTAGTATTTTGCCCTTCTCAGTTGTATTAATTAAAACGCAGATTAACTCAGATTGATTAATTTAATTAATCCCAAACGGATAAATCAGCATTATACAAAATAATTTTGCAACATTACTTATTAAAAATAGCCTTTATGTTTAAGAAACTTTGCTTCTCTTTGCTAGCCATGTCAGTATGCATCCTTTCTTCTTGTTCAGATTCGTCTGTCAGACAAGAGGTTGCTGTGCTTCCCACACCCGTTCAGTTAACAACACAATCCGGTGCATTTGTATTGAAGAACGAACTAAAGATTGGTGTTTCCGATAAATCATTGTTGCCAGCTGCGGAGTATTTGCAAACTATATTGCAAAATGCAGTGACCTCTACTACGGAAGCAGGTGAACAGTCTGCTGATATTTTTTTGAAATTGACCGATGCAAAGGAGAAAGAGGGCGCGTATAAGCTGAATATCACTTCCGGTAACATTGTAGTGGAAGCTGCTGATTATTCCGGTATCATTTCCGCTATTTCTACTATTCGTCAATTGCTACCCGCCACCATTGAACAGCCTTCTCAGGGTGCTTCTTATTCTATCCCCGCCGTCAAGGTAGAAGATGCGCCGCGTCTGGCATGGCGCGGGATGATGCTCGATGCTTCACGTCACTTCTGGAGCAAGCAGGAGGTGAAGCATGTGCTCGATATGATGGCTCTTTACAAATTGAATAAATTTCATTGGCATCTTACCGATGATCAGGGATGGCGTATTGAAATCAAACAATATCCGTTACTTACCGCAAAAGGAGCATGGCGCAAATTTAACTCTCATGACAGAGAGTGCATGCGCCGTATGGTAGAAGAAGATAATATGGATTTCCGGATTCCTGAAGATAAGATGGAAATCGTAGAAGGAGATACCTTGTATGGCGGATATTATACACAGGATGACATTAAAGAGATTGTGGCTTATGCTGCTCAGCGTGGTATTGATGTAATACCGGAGATTGATATGCCGGGACACTTCCTGGCAGCTATTAATCAATATCCGGAGATTGCCTGTACGGGGCTGATTGGCTGGGGAAGTGTGTTCTCATCTCCCATTTGTCCGGGAAAGGAATCTACTTTGGAGTTCTGTAAGAATGTTTATAAAGAAGTGTTTCAGCTCTTTCCTTATAAATATGTACATATGGGAGGCGATGAGGTAGATATGACCAACTGGAAGAAGTGTGCTGATTGTCAGCGCCGCATGAAGCACGAGGGGATACAGTCAGAAAATGGATTACAGGCGTGGTTTGTGCGCCAAATGGAGAAATTCTTCACGGAGAACGGAAAGAAGTTTATTGGCTGGGACGAAGTTATTTCAGATGGCCTTTCTGACAATGCTACTATTATGTGGTGGAGAAGCTGGGCGCCTAAAGCCATTCCCACTGCTACTGCCGAAGGCAAGCAGGTGATTAATACGGAGAATAATTATTTCTATTTTGATTATCTGCAGGATAAAACGACACTATCTAAGTTATTGGCTTATGATCCCATACCCGCAGAACTTACTCCCGAGCAGCAAAAATTGGTATTGGGTGTACAAGCCAATTTCTGGTGTGAATGGATTCCTTCTATGAAGCGTCTGGAATATATGATGATGCCGCGTTTGCTTGCACTGAGCGAAATAGCCTGGGTAGAACCCTCTGCCAAACCTAATATAGATGACTTTTACAAAGCCCTTATTCCTCAGTTTAAACGGCTGGATGCTATGAATGTTAATTATCGTATCCCCGATTTGGAAGGCTTTTATAATACGAATGCTTTTGTGGATGAGGCCACTCTGAATATCAAATGTCCGCTTCCTGATGCTGAAGTACGTTATACTACGGATGGTAAATTCCCGACAAAGGCATCTCAACTGTACGAAGGGCCGCTGAAGGTGACAGAAACCACAGAGTTTACCTTGCGCACATTCCGTCCTGATGGTTCGGCTTGTGATATGGTGAAAACCAAGTTTGTGAAAGCTCCTTATGCAGAGGCAGATGGTACGGCAGCTGTTTCAGGAGACGGTTTGAATGTTGTATGGCATGATTTTAAGGGAGAGAAATGTGCTGATATTGATGCTGCTCCGGTGAAGGGTACATATGTGGTTGAAACGGTGTCTATCCCTGAGGGAGTGAAAGGAGATATCGGACTGGTATTGAAAGGGTACTTGCAGGTTCCGGTCGATGGAATATGTACATTGGCTTTGCTTTCGGATGATGGCAGTACGCTGATGATTGATGGAGAACAGCTCATCGATAATGACGGACCTCATTCACCACGTGAAGTGATAGCTCAGGTGGCTTTGAAGGAGGGACTTCATCCGATTGAAATTCGTTACTTCGATAATAATGGTGGTACGCTGGAGATGTCTTTAATCAATGAAAAAGGAGAAAAACAAATACTTGGTAAAGATTGGTTGAAGCATTGAGAAAGTATTATATATATCGCTACAGAACATAGGGCTCCACAGAGTGCAATTTTTTGATTTCTAACAAAAAAGCTCTGTGCCACTCTGTGGTGAGTTCAATTCAAAAGAGGGAAGTCCTGTTATATTTAAAAATATAGCGGGACTTCTCCCTTTTTTGTTAATGAACATGAAAAAGAATCCTTCCGGTTTAACTTTCCCCTTAATCTGAGTTCTAATCTATAAAGCCCAGAAGAACAGATGATAAACGAAAATAAAATCAGGGAGACTTGTGCTTCCAATCCTGAAAAAGGATTCAGAATGCTGGTAGACAGTTTTCAGGAACCTATATACTGGCACATACGGCGTCTTGTTGTGTCCCATGAAGATGCGGAAGATATTATTCAGGAAGTCTTTATCCGTATTTTCCGGCATTTAGAACAGTTTCGTGAGGAGAGTTCGCTTATTACCTGGATTTATAAGATAGCTACTAACGAGAGCCTTCGTTTTTTGAAAACCCGTAAAGCAGAGGTTATTTCTGCCGAAGAGCTACAAGAAGAATTGCTCGATAAACTGAAAACTTCCGATTACGTAGACTATGAAAATGAGTTGGCTGTGAAGTTTCAGACAGCTATCCTGAAATTACCGGAAAAGCAGCGGGTGGTGTTTAACCTCCGTTATTATGATGAACTTGACTACGAGACTATCAGTCAGATAACGGGTGACCGTGCCGAGACACTCAAGGTGAATTATCACTATGCGAAGGAAAGAATAAAGGAATATATTGTTAATAGTTAGAGTTATGAACAGAGAATTTGATTTTGATGACATTGGGAAGCGGATGCCTTATAAAACGCCTGAATCTTTCTTTGAAGACAACCGGCGCAGGATATTAAAGCATACGTGTGGAGAGGAGCGTCGTGTGAAGAATAGGTTGCATATTATCATTCCGACTGTATTGGCCGCCGCTGCGCTATTGGCCGGATTGTTATTCATGCCACTGAATCCGGGGGGAAATGAAGTACCTGCCACATCACCTACTCTTGTGCTGATGGCGGGAACAGAGTCTGCTAACTCGGATGCGATGGATCATTTTATAGAGAGTCTGTCGGATGAGGAACTACAGGAGCTTGCCGAACTATCGGAAACTGATATATTTTTATTTTAATAGATAATTTAAAAAGAAGGAGAACAAATGATGAAAACAAGAATTATTTTTATGCTTTTGGCTGTTGTTGCTATGTGTAACCAGTCTGCTTTTGCACAAGAGAAAAAACGTCCGGATAGAGAACAGATTCAAGCCATGCAATGTAATCAGGTAGTGAAAGCTTTGATGCTCGATGATGCTACTGCTGCTAAATTCGTTCCTGTGTATCAGAAATATCTGAAGGAGTTGAGTGAGGTACGTATGGAGAATGCCCGCAAACCCAAAGTGAAGGATGCGGCTGCTACACAGTCGGCTCCAAAGGCTATCCCTACGGATGCGGAAGTAGAAAAAGCGATTAAAGATCGTTTTACACAGAGCCGTAAGTTGCTGGATATACGTGAGAAGTATTATAATGAATTTCGCAAGATACTTTCTCCTAAACAGATAATGAAGATTTATCAATTAGAGAAAGGGAATGCACATAAATTTCAGAAAGAATGGAAAAAACGCCAGGGACAAAAACAGGGACAACGGCCGGAAGCAAAGAAGGGTAATATGCATCGTGGCAACAACAATGTGAAGTCGCAGAAATAAGCTCTATTTGTGATGAATAACAAGAATGTACACTTTTGTCTGTCAAGAGTGTACATTTTTGCTATATATAAGTGTACATTCTTGTATGACAAAAGTGTACATTCTTTTATCTGTTGATTATCAATGTGTTATATCTTTGGTTTGAGACGCGTATAGCTTTGCTTTTATTGCATGTAGGCAAGGCGTAGTCTCCAAACAGGATGAACCATTTCTTTATTTATTGGTTCATTCAGTATAATATAAAGTATCAATTTATGACTCAGATAAAAATTAAGCGAGTATATGAAGAGCCTGCCGATACAGATGGATATCGCGTTTTGGTAGATCGCCTTTGGCCTCGGGGGATGAAAAAAGAGTATTTGAAATACGATGTCTGGGAGAAAGACATTACTCCTTCTCCGGATTTGCGTAAATGGTTTCACGGAGATATTGCCGGACATTGGAAAGAGTTTGCAGCAATGTATGAAAAGGAACTGGAGGGCTCTGCTGCCGTAAAGGAGTTTCTTACAAAAATAGCATCTTATAAAGTTGTTACTTTACTGTATGCTTCCAAAGAACCTGTATATAATCATGCTCGTATTTTACAACAATATTTAGAGACACACCTTAAGTAATAGTTACTTATTATCGTTTTTTTGCTATTTTTGCCCTTCGGGGCGTTAGTGTTTTTTGCTTTTCAGTTGTATTATATACTGTAAGAGGCCACGCTTTTGTCTTCTTAAAACTAATATGTATTGAAACATTTCAAAAAAACGAATAGATATGAAACTTATTTCTGCACTAATCGGATGCTCTTTGTTACTGGGAATGGCCGCTTGTACTCAGACATCTACATCGCAAGACTACACGGATTTTGTAAATCCCTTTATCGGTACCGGAGGACACGGACACACTTATCCGGGAGCGGTGGTTCCCAATGGCATGATTCAACCGAGTCCGGATACACGTATTTATCAGTGGGATGCCTGTTCGGGCTATTATTACAATGATTCTACCATCAATGGATTTTCGCATACTCATCTTAGCGGTACGGGTTGTGGCGATTATGGTGATGTACTACTGATGCCTACTGTTGGCAAACAGGATTATCACGCTATGGGTTCGGAAAGCCAGCAGATGGCCTATGCATCGGCTTTCTCACATCAGAATGAAACGGCTCAACCGGGGTATTATTCTGTAGTGCTGGACCGGTACAATGTGAAAGCCGAACTTACGGCAACTAAACGCGCAGCCATTCATCGTTATACTTTTCCACAATCTGATGAATCGGGTTTTATTCTCGATTTAGACTATAGCCTGCAACGCCAGAAGAATGAAGAAATGGAGTTGGAGGTAATCAGCGATACGGAAATATGCGGACGTAAGAAAACGGTTTACTGGGCTTTTGATCAGTATATCAATTTCTATGCAAAATTCTCTAAACCATTTACCTATACAATGGTGACTGATTCTATGGTGCTCGACGAAGGTGGCCCTTTACTGCCTACTGCTAAAGTTTTGCTGCACTTTAATACCAAAGCCGGTGAAGAGGTGTATGTGAAAGTGGGTATCTCGGCTGTTGATGTAGAGGGGGCGCGCAAGAATGTAGAAGCTGAGATTCCCGAATGGGATTTTAATGGTGTTCGTAAGGCAGCCCGTGCTTCCTGGAATAACTATCTTGCAAAGATAGATATTGATACCGATAATAAGGATCAGAAAACGATGTTCTATACCGCTCTTTATCATACCGGTATGCAGCCCAACCTCTTCACTGATGTAGACGGCCGTTATCTGGGTATGGATCTGAAAGCTCATCAGGGCAGTGTAAACGAACCGATGTATACTGTATTTTCTTTGTGGGATACGTTCCGTGCTTATCATCCGTTGATGACCATTATTGATCCCGATTTGAACGAAGCATTCATCCGATCTCTTATCCAAAAGCAACGTGAAGGTGGCGTATTCCCTATGTGGGAGTTGGCTGGTAACTATACCGGTACGATGATTGGTTATCATGCAGTGCCTGTCATTGTGGATGCTTATATGAAAGGATATCATAACTTTGATGTAAATGAGGCTTATAAAGCCTGTTTACGTGTGGCTGAGTATGATACGGCAGGGATTAAGTGTCCTCCGTTGGTACTGCCTCACCTGATGCCGCAGGCCAAATACTGGAAGAATAAAATTGGGTATGTACCTTGCGATAAAGACAATGAGGCTGTGGCTAAGGCATTGGAATACGCTTACAACGACTGGTGTATCTCTGCATTTGCCGAGAGCCTTGGAGATGCTGCCAATCATGAGAAATATGCCAAATTTGCCGAAGGATACAAAACCTATTTTGATCCGTCCACACGTTTTATGCGCGGACTTGACAGTAAGGGCAATTGGCGTACACCGTTTAATCCCCGCTCTTCTACACACCGCAACGATGATTATTGTGAAGGAACAGCCTGGCAGTGGACCTGGTTCGTACCTCACCAGATTGACGGATTGGTTGAACTGATGGGGGGCCGCGAAGGCTTCATCAGCAAACTCGATTCATTGTTTACAGTAAGTTCTGTTTTGGAAGGTGAAAATACTTCAGCTGATATCTCCGGCCTGATCGGGCAATATGCTCATGGCAATGAGCCCAGTCACCACATTATTCATATGTATAACTACGTAGGTCAGCCTTATAGAACGCAGGAACTTGTAGACAGCGTATTGCAAACGTTGTATTTCAATGATCCGGATGGCCTTTCGGGCAATGAAGACTGTGGACAGATGTCTGCATGGTATATACTCAATGCGATGGGGTTCTACCAGGTATGTCCCGGGAAACCAGTGTATTCTATCGGTCGCCCTCTTTTCAACAAAGCTACGGTGAATTTGAAAGATGGTAAGAAATTTACGGTTATAGCTAAAAACAATAGTCGTGAGAATAAGTACATTCAGTCTATCGTGTTGAATGGAAAACCGCTGGATGAACCTTTCTTTACACATCAGGATATTGTAGATGGTGGCACATTAGAATTAACAATGGGGAAGGTAATTAAAAAATAAAAATTAAGAAATAAAAGAAGGGCTGCGCTGTAGGTTGAGAGAACAACTACAGTGCAGCCCTTTTTTCCTTCCCTCTCTTTCCCATTAATTTTTAATTTTCAACTTTCAACTTTCAATTTTCAATTAAATAATCCTACCTTTGCTGTCGGAACCCCAAAACCAATAAGTTATGAAGTATAAATTATTAGTTCTTGATGTAGACGGAACGTTGCTCAATAGTGAAAAGGAAATCAGTAAACGTACCCTTGCTGCTTTATTGAAAGTGCAGCAGATGGGAGTACGTATCGTATTGGCTTCCGGCAGACCTACATATGGCCTGATGCCCCTTGCCATGAAGCTGGAACTTGGAAACTATGGAGGCTTTATTCTGTCTTATAATGGTGGGCAGATTATCAATGCGCAAAATGGTGAACTCCTGTTTGAGCGTAGGATAAACCCTGAGATGTTGCCTTATCTGGAAAAGAAAGCCCGTAAAAACGGTTTCGCTATCTTTACTTATCATGACGACACTATTATTACCGATTCACCCGAAAATGAACACATACGCCAGGAAGCTGAGCTTAATGGCCTGAAGATAATCCCGGAAACGGAATTTTCAATTGCAGTAGACTTTGCTCCCTGCAAATGTATGCTTGTCAGTGATGATGAAGAAGCCCTTGTGGGACTTGAAGAGCACTGGCGCAAACGACTGAACGGTGCGTTGGACGTATTCCGTTCCGAACCCTACTTCCTCGAAGTAGTTCCTTGTTCTATCGATAAAGCGAACACATTGGGAGCTTTGCTCGAAACACTGAATATCAGTTCAGAAGAAGTTATCGCTATTGGTGATGGCGTTTGCGATGTTTCCATGATACAGTCTGCCGGATTGGGGATTGCTATGGGTAATGCGCAGGATTCAGTAAAGGTATGTGCTGATAGAATCACCGCTTCTAATGATGAGGATGGGGTAGCGATAGCTGTGGAACAAGCAATTCTTTCAGAAATACGTCCGGCAGAAGTTCCTTTGGACGAACTGAATCAACGGGCTCGTCATGCTTTGATGGGAAACCTGGGTATTCAATATACTTATGCCTCTGAGGATAGGGTAGAAGCTACTATGCCGGTAGACGAACGTACCCGTCAGCCATTCGGTATCCTCCATGGAGGGGCAACGCTGGCGCTGGCCGAAACAGTGGCAGGACTCGGTTCGATGATACTCTGTAAACCCGACGAAATAGTAGTGGGTATGCAAGTCAGTGGAAATCATATATCCTCTGCTCACGAAGGAGATACGGTGAGAGCTGTGGGAACGATTGTTCATAAAGGACGCTCTTCGCATGTGTGGAATGTAGATGTATTTACGTCTACAGCCAAGTTGGTGTCTTCAATACGGGTGGTAAATAGTGTATTGAAAAAGGGATGATTAGCACAGGAGAACAGGAAGCCTATATCCTCGTGGATCGTTTTATTGAGACTGGAGTACCTTTTGCCATGTATCGCATACCGGGAGAGAAGGTTATCCATTTGATGGTACAACTAAAAAGTGAAGTAAGTCTGTTTAATGATATAGAAGAGTTGAATGGACGGAGTGGCTTTGTGATAGCCCCTTTTCGGATAGGTAAGAATACACCGATTGTGTTGCTGAGGCCGGATGAAATATGTGAAATAGAGTTTGACTCAACGAAAGAATGTTCGGATGACATAAAGCCGGATTATTATAGTCCGGTAGCGGAACGGACGCCAAAGTCTGTTCATTATGCACCATTTACGGACAAATATGCCGATTGTTTTGATATCTTCATCAAGGCATTGCGTCAAAAGCAGTTCGATAAGTTGGTGCTTTCCCGTAATCAGAAACTGGACGTTCCATCGAAATTCTCACCGGCAGCTGCTTTCCATGAAGCTTGTAGGAGGTATCTGTATTCATATGTCTATTTATGCTATACTCCGCAGACCGGGGCGTGGCTGGGCAGTACTCCGGAGATTATTCTTGCAGGAGAAAAAAATGAATGGGGCACGGTAGCGCTGGCTGGTACACAATCTCTTCAGAATGGAAAGTTACCGCAGGAATGGGATGATAAGAATCGGGAAGAACAGGAGTATGTTGCTTCGTATATTCGGAGTCAGCTTCTTGCTTTTAATGTCCAACCCGAGGAATCCGGTCCTTATCCGGCATTTGCCGGGGCACTGTCTCATTTAAAGACTGATTTCCATTTCTCATTGCCAGATAGCAATAGACTGGGAGATCTGCTTAAACTATTGCATCCCACACCAGCCGTTTGCGGACTTCCCAAAGAAAAGGCATATCAGTTTATTCAGGATAATGAGAAGTACGACCGCCGGTATTACTCTGGTTTCATTGGTACATTGAATCCCGGTGGAAAGACTGATTTGTATGTTAATTTGCGTTGTATGAATATAAGCTCAGAACAATTGACTCTCTATGCCGGTGGCGGATTACTCGCTTCTTCCGAATTGGAGGACGAATGGCTGGAGACGGAAAAGAAAATGCAAACAATGCTTAATCTAATTGACAGTTGACAGTTGACAATTGACAGTGGGCTGCGCTATGATACTGCATAGCAACTGTCAATTGTCAATTGTCAACTGTCAATTAAACAACTTTCAACTAAATAAAGTGTATACAGATAAGAAGAATATTCTCCAATTGGTGGCGTTGCTCGAAGCACATGGAGTGACGAAGATCGTATTGTGTCCGGGGAGTCGTAATATTCCCCTTGTTCATACCCTGTCCACCCATCCTTCCTTTAAGTGTTATTCTGTAACGGACGAGCGTAGTGCCGGTTTTTTCGCTATTGGGTTAGCTCTGAATGGTGGAGCGCCTGCTGCCGTATGTTGTACTTCCGGTACAGCTTTGCTCAATCTGCATCCGGCTGTAGCCGAAGCTTTTTATCAGAATGTTCCTTTGGTTGTCATCTCTGCCGACAGACCTGCTGCCTGGATAGGGCAGATGGATGGACAGACTTTACCACAACCGGGTGTTTTTGGCACGTTGGTGAAGAAATCAGTTAACCTTCCGGAAATCTATACGGATGAAGATGAGTGGTATTGTAATCGTCTGGTTAACGAAGCATTGCTGGAGACACATCATCATGGCAAAGGACCGGTACATATTAATGTCCCTGTCACTGAACCGATATTCCGTTTCACTACTGAGACACTTCCTGAAGTACGTGTTATCACCCGTTATCAGGGTTTGAATATTTATGACCGGGATTATAACGATCTTATCCAACGGCTCAATCAATATCAAAAGCGTATGATTATTGTCGGACAGATGAATCTGATTTATTTGTTCGAAAAGAAATATTCCAAACTGCTTTACAAGCATTTTGCCTGGCTGACAGAGCATATTGGAAACCAGACTATTCCCGGTATTCCTGTGAAGAACTTCGATGTGGCACTTTATGCTATGGACGAAGAGACGCAAGAAAAAATGGTGCCGGAGTTGTTGATTACTTATGGCGGACACGTTGTATCCAAGCGTTTAAAGAAATTTTTGCGGAATAATCCTCCGAAGGAACATTGGCATGTTTCTCCTGATGGAGAGATAGTGGACCTTTATGGTTCATTGACAACAGTGATAGAAATGGACCCTTTTGAATTTCTTGAAAAGATTGCATTTTTACTTGAAAACAAAACGCCTCAATATCCTTTGCTGTGGGAAAACTTCTGTAAGGCATTGCCACAACCCGAGTTACCTTACTCGGAAATGTCTGCAATCGGAGCATTGATAAAAGCATTGCCTGAACAGTGCGCTCTTCATCTGGCTAATAGCTCGACTGTGCGTTATGCCCAGTTGTTCACGATCCCTGCAACGGTAGAAGTTTGTTGTAATCGGGGGACGAGTGGTATTGAAGGTTCCTTATCCACCGCTGTTGGCTATGCTGCAGCCTCTGACAAGTTAAACTTTGTGGTCATTGGCGATCTTAGCTTTTTCTACGATATGAATGCTTTGTGGAATGGAAATTTTGGTGCGAATCTGCGTATTCTTTTGTTGAATAATGGAGGAGGAGAAATTTTCCATACGTTGCCGGGATTGGAAATGTCGGGTACATCGCACAAATTTATTACTGCTGTTCATAAGACATCTGCCAAAGGATGGGCGGAAGACCGCGGTTTCCTTTATCAGAAAGTGGAGGATGAGGTGCAACTAGAAGAAGCAATGCAATTGTTTACACAACCGGAGCCTATGACGCAACCGGTATTGGTAGAGGTCTTTACCAATAAGAATAAAGATGCAAGAATTCTGAAAGACTTCTATCATCAGGCTGCCGGACGCGAAAGTGCACCGAATAAAGAGAACAAATAAATAGTACTCAAATTTTATTCATAGTTATGGCAGCGTTTTATTGAAACGCAAATAATCGTATATTAGATGGTTTGCTGTATTTGAGGGACGATATTCTTTGCGTGAATTTGCGATAATCTGCGTTTCAATGATACGATCATTTAATTAGGATACAGTACTTAAATTTATAAAAAAGAAGAATATGTCAGAAAGAAAATGGGAAACAATCAAAGAATACGAAGATATTCTTTTTGATTACTATAACGGCATTGCCCGTATTACTATTAATCGCGAACGTTATCGTAACGCATTCACACCTACTACTACCGGCGAAATGAGTGATGCTATGCGTATTTGCCGTGAAGAAGCCTGTATCAGTGTAGTTGTGATTACTGGGGCAGGCGATAAAGCTTTTTGTAGCGGTGGCGATCAGAATGTAAAAGGTCGCGGAGGTTATATTGGAAAGGATGGGGTACCTCGTTTGAGTGTATTGGATGTACAGAAGCAAATTAGGAGCATCCCTAAACCTGTTATTGCTGCTGTAAATGGTTTTGCTATTGGTGGTGGACATGTGCTCCATGTGGTGTGTGATCTTAGTATTGCGTCAGAGAATGCTATCTTCGGACAGACAGGACCTCGTGTAGGTAGCTTCGATGCAGGCTTTGGGTCCTCATATCTTGCCCGCGTGGTAGGACAGAAAAAGGCACGTGAAATCTGGTTCCTTTGCCGTAAGTATAATGCACAGGAAGCACTTGATATGGGATTGGTGAATAAAGTGGTACCTTTAGAGCAGCTTGAAGATGAATATGTTCAGTGGGCAGAAGAGATGATGCAGCTCAGTCCGCTTGCTCTTCGTATGATTAAAGCCGGATTGAATGCCGAGCTCGACGGACAGGCAGGTATTCAGGAGTTGGCGGGTGATGCAACAATGCTGTATTATATGACTGATGAGGCTCAGGAAGGAAAAAATGCTTTTCTTGAAAAGCGTAAACCTGATTTTAAACAATATCCCAAATTGCCATAATAAAGAAGATTGGTTTTCTTTAAGAGTAAATGCTATGTACGATATAAAGATTCATCCTCATAAGCTTTATTTTAAGCAGCCGGCAGGTACATCACGAGGTACTTACGTTACCCGTGATGTATGGTATCTACATCTTACTTCTGATATATATCCCGATAGGGTAGGTATTGGTGAGTGTGCTCCGCTTCCTAAACTGAGTTGTGATGATATCCCTGATTATGAATCTGTTTTATCCCGAATCTGTAACCGTGTAGTTACCGAAGGGACTTTTTCGGTGGAAGAACTTCGGGAGTATCCTTCTATTCTCTTTGGACTTGAAACAGCTTTCCGTCATCTGGAGGCAGGGAGTTTTGCACTTTGGAATACGCCTTTTTCACGTGAAGAAGCCGGAATTCCTATTAATGGTCTTATCTGGATGGGCGATTACAAAAAAATGCTTGAACAGATTGAAATGAAGATGCAAACAGGATTCCGTTGTATCAAATTAAAAATAGGTGCTATCAATTTTGAGGAAGAACTGACTTTATTACGTTTTATTCGTTCTCATTTCTCTGCAAAGGAAATTGAGCTTCGTGTGGATGCTAACGGTGCTTTTTCTCCGGTTGATGCAATGGATAAATTAAGCCGTTTGGCAGAGCTTGACCTACATTCCATAGAACAACCTATTCGTGCCGGACAATGGGAGGAAATGGCGCGTCTTACTGAGACCAGCCCTTTACCTATCGCATTGGATGAAGAGTTAATCGGAATCAATGCTTCAGAAAATAAGCGGCGTTTGCTTGAACAGATCCGGCCTCAGTATATTATCTTGAAACCATCTCTTCATGGAGGCATTGCCGGTGGTAACGAATGGATCCGTTTGGCTGAGGAGCTGACAATCGGCTGGTGGATAACTTCTGCTCTCGAATCTAATATTGGATTGAATGCCATTGCTCATTGGTGTGCTACATTTAATAATCCTTTGCCACAGGGACTTGGTACCGGTGCCTTGTTCACTAATAATATAGAGATGCCTCTTGAAGTAAGGAAAGATTGCTTGTGGTATTCTGTAACACGTTAATTATTGATTTGTCATGCAACTGAATAGATGTGAGCAGAGTTTGACATTAGAAGGCAAAAAGTACTCTCGGGAAGAAATAGCGCATCTGATTAGCAATGCTTCAGAAGCGACTTCTCCTTTTTTGCTTGATTTATATCATTTTCTTGCTGATTGGTTTAATGACTCCCCTTTTATAGAAGTCCATACTTCCGGGTCTACCGGGACGCCCAAAGTGCTAATGGTTCGTAAAGAACAGATGATGCAAAGTGCCCGTTTGACTTGTGAGTTTTTGAATCTTCGTATAAATGATACTGTTTTACTCTGTATGCCTTTACAGTATATTGCTGGTAAAATGGTAGTGGTTCGTGCATTGGTGGCTGGTTTAAATCTTATATTACGTACTCCTTCCGGGCATCCGTTGGCCGATATAGATATGCCTCTCCGTTTTACTGCAATGGTTCCTTTGCAGGTTTTTAATACTTTGCAGGTACCACAAGAGAAAGAACGTCTTAGCCGCACAGATATACTTATTATAGGTGGAGGTGCTATTGATGTAGCTCTTGAGGCAGAGATACGTTCATTGCCCGGAGAAGTTTATTCTACTTATGGCATGACAGAAACACTTTCACACATTGCTTTACGCCGGTTAAATGGCATTTCTGCCTCTTTACATTATCAGCCATTTTCTTCAGTTGAGCTTTCATTATCTCCGGAAAATACATTAATAATAAAGGCACCCTTGGTTTGTGACGAAGTGTTGGTTACCAATGATGTGGCACAACTTTATCCGGATGGTAGTTTTATAATCATTGGAAGGAAGGATAATATAATTAACAGTGGCGGGATTAAGGTACAGGCAGAAGTAGTGGAGGGATTATTGAAACCTCTTATTACAGTTCCTTTTGCAATAACTTCCATTCCTGATTTAAAGTTGGGACAGGCGGTGGTACTTCTGTTGGAAGAAGGGGAGGATACTGATATGCTAAAAGAAAAGATTCATTCTATATTGCCCAAATATCAATGTCCCAGGCAAATTTTTACAGTTTCTCATCTTCCACTTACAGGTAGTGGAAAGATAGACCGTGCCAACTGTCGTTTGCTGGCTGAAAAGATGTTATGTTTATAGGCTTTTTCTGCCTTATAATGATCGGAAATAATATATGCAAATCAAGAGCGGTAAGTAGTCTTTTAATTCTATGCGTAAAATCTTTAGAGCCTGACCAATTCGGTAATTAACAGTCTGTGGAGAAACTTTCAATTTGAGTGCAATTTCTTTGTGAGTGAGATGGTATTTCCTGTTTAATTCATAAGCCTCCCGAAATTCGGCAGGTAGTTTTGCTAATGCTTTATCATAAAGTGAGAACAATTCATTCCCTAAATAAAAGTCAGGACTTATGAATTCTTTCTCATATTTATCGGCTATTTCTTGGTGGACTTTTCGTTTGATTTCATGATGGGTTATACGGTTTAAAGCCTTATTTTTCACTATGGTAAAAAGCAAGGTTTTTAGTGTAAGTTCTGCGATCAGGCTTAAACGGTTCTCCCACAGCCACATCATGGTGTCTTGTACGATTTCTTCTGATTCAATTAGGGAAACATATTGAGAACAAAACGCACACAACCCTCGAAAATAATAACGATATACCTCTTCAAAGACCTGTTCGTCACTGTCTCTCAATGCGGCAATTACGGTGCTATTATCATTTATATCTAAAGGTTTAGTAAAGTTCCCCATTTTTTCATTAAATATACAACAAACATACTTATAATTTTCTCATTCTCAAAATGAATCATTAAATAATATTTTTTTTTCTGTTTCATTTAGTATCTTTGTTCCCACAACTGTATTACCTACGACAATAGTATATATTAGGTATAAAGATTGAACATGATGGATGAAATGAAATTGCTGAGCTACTTCAATGGAGAGCTCAGTGAAGAGGAAGTTTTACAAGTAGAGACTTGGTCCAGAGCTTCTGTAGAAAACCGAAAGCTACTTGAACAAATATATTATACAGCATTTGTCGGGGATCGCGTTGCTGTGATGAATTCAGTTGATGTAGAAGGTTCTCTAAAGAAGTTAAAAGTCGCTATGAAGTCCAAAGAGAATGCAGTTAAGAAGCATCGGTCTATTGGATGGAGGCGTTATGCTGTTCCGTTAGCTGCTTTTCTCACTGGAATTGTATTTACTATCGGCTTTTCTTATTTGGCATTAAATAAAACGTCGAATTATATTGTGGCGACAACAGCCGGACAACGTGCACAGTTTGTGTTGCCGGATGGTTCTAAGGTGTGGTTGAATGCCTCTACTCAGTTAGCTTATAAATCTTCTTTATGGAGTCGGGAGCGCCAGGTTAATCTTACGGGTGAAGCCTATTTTGAGGTGGCACGTGATGAACATGCTCCTTTTATTGTAAAAAGCAAAAATATAAAAACGCAGGTATTGGGTACGAAGTTTAATGTGCGTGCTCGTGCTGCAGAAGAGAAGGTTGTTGCTACTTTGCTGAAAGGTTCTATTCGTGTTGATTTACCTCGGGAAAATAATGAAGGTTTCATTTTAAAACCAGGACAGATTCTTAATGTGAATACTTCGACTCTGCAGGCAGAGCTTACAGAATCTTCTTCGGCCCGGGATGTACTTTTATGGATACAAGGAAAACTTTCTTTTGAACAGGCTACCTGTTTAGAAATGACGCGATGTCTTGAACAGCACTTTGACGTTCATTTCTATTTTAAAGATGAACAATTAAAAAAAGAACGTTTTACCTGTGAGTTCCGTACGGATGATAATATAGAAGATATTCTCTCTGTATTATCATTAACCAAACGTTTTCAGTATAAAATAGACGGAAATAAGATATATTTATCTGCCGGGAAATAAAAACAGATAAATTATAGATACTCATCAATTAATAAATAGAGAGAGTGTATCAAAGGAGGGGTTGCATTACGTATGCGTCTTTTACCTTGATATGCTCTCTTTATTTATTTAAATTTATCTCTTACTTTATGGCCTTTTTAGGCTATCTGAAGCTTTAAGATTCTTCTTTTTCTTTTTTCTTTTAAATTTTTCTCTTTTCTTTTAGTAACTCTGCTGTCTTAACTGTATTATTTTAGTAAAAGCAGAATTACAATCAATATAATAACCTAAATAATATAGAATGATGGAAATTATATAAAATATTTCCAGTATTGAATTTTTATACTGAAATAATTTCTTGATCTGTTAATGTTAAAAGAATACGAAATGAAAAAAATTACAAAGTACAAGATTAAATTCTTGTTAGGATTCCTTTTCCTTTTTATTCCAGCCTTTTTAAGTGCATCTGCACAGAATGTATTGTTAAATCTGGATTTTACTAATGTCCCTTTGAGTAAGGTGTTGAATGAAATAGGTCGGCAAGCTTCTCTGTCAGTTGTGTATAATACTAAAGATATTAATCCCGATAGAGTAGTGACGATTAAAGCTAATCGTGAGAAATTAGGGACTGTCATGAATCGCTTGCTTAGAAATACTAGTGCTTCTTTTTCTGTACGTGATAAGTATTTGGTACTCTTTACAAAAGAGGTAGAAGAAGTGAAAAACGTAGCACAGCAGAATAAACGTACAATAAAAGGAGTAGTAACGGATGAAAGTGGTGAACCTTTGATTGGAGTGAGTGTGCTAGTTAAGGGTACTACTACAGGGACAATTACTGACATGGATGGAAATTATTCCCTTGAAGTTGCGAATGAAAGCACATTAGAGTTTACTTATATTGGTTATCAAAAAGTAATATTGCCTATTTCAGGGAGATCCTCATTCAATGTGGTGATGAAGGAAGATGCATTACAGTTGAATGAAGTAGTAGTCACTGCAATGGGTATTGAGCGTAAAGAAAAATCTTTGACTTATGCTACGCAGAAAGTTAGCGGGGATGAATTGATGAAAGTACAGGATGCCAACTTTATTAATGCTTTACAAGGTAAAGCTGCCGGCGTGACGATTACTCCAAGTGCTGGTGGTGCTGGTGGTGCATCTAAAATTTTATTAAGAGGAAATAAATCAATAGTCGGTAATAATAGCCCGTTAGTTGTCGTTGACGGTATCCCTATGAATAATGGGGTGAATGGACAAGGCGGTTTTGATAGTGGATATAATTTAACTTATGCTAAAACCTCAGAAGGTTCCGACCCACTTTCATTGATAAATCCAGATGATATTGAAAGTATGAATATTCTAAAGGGAGCCAATGCAGCTGCTCTTTATGGTAGTATAGCTGCCAATGGTGTACTTATGATTACCACTAAAAAAGGTAAAGAAGGTAATATATCTGTAAGTGTGACTTCTAACGTAACTTTTGAAAAGCCTTTGTTAACTCCAGAAATACAGAATATATATGGTGCTTCAGTAAATTTGGCTGCTAACACATTGGGTACAGATAGCTGGGGAAAGAAGATTTTTGATATGACACCAGAAGAGAGTGCATATGAAGGGGCCCATCTGCGTAACTATGCAACTGATGATATTTCAGACTTCTTTCGTACCGGTACGACATTTAATAATTCTGTATCGGTAAGTGCAGGTTCTGAAAAAATACGTACTTATTTTTCTTATGCGAATTCACATTCTAATGGAATGATGCGTAATAATATATATAATCGTAATACATTATCATTCAGACAAAGTTATGCTTTGTTTAATAAGAAATTGAATGTTGATTTATCATTGAATTATGTACAGGCATTGACAAAAAATCGTCCAGGTGGTGGTACGGTTATGAACCCATTGTATGATTTGTACCGTATGCCACGTAATATTGACTTAGGATATTATAAGAACAACTATCGTGAAGAAAATGGAACTTGGACATCACATGAACAAGGTTACTATAATAAAGGTGTATGGGTGCCAAATGGAACAGTTGAATTGACAGGACCTAAACAACAATGGGCTTATTTTTCTGCGACTAATAATAATCCTTATTGGACTACTAATGAAATAAACGGATCGTCCGAAGAAGAACGTGCTTATGGAAACATTACAGCCAGTTATGAAATTATTGATGGATTGAGGATACAAGGACGCTTAAATTTAGACCGTTCTAAATACAAAGGTACTACCAATCGAATGGCTACCACTTGGAATGCATCGGCTATGGAAGATTATGGTATGTACGGACAAGATTTGATATGGAATAATGACGTGTATGTTGATGCTTTATTAAGTTATAATAAAGATATTAAAGATTTTTCTGTTTCAGCTACTGCAGGTTGGGTAGGGCATACAATTAAAGGTGAAACTCAGAAGATATGGACCTCTGCAACTACATATTCTTCCATGAAGGATAAGATTCCTACATTAATAAATTTCTTTGAACCAACAGCTTCTGCCGGAAGTCCAGGTGACAGAAGTTATGTGAAAGCTTCTAACTGGGATAAGGCTTTACTGTTTACCGGACAAGTGGGATATAAAGAGATGGCATATTTAGAAGGTAGTTATCGTCGTGACTGGTACCGTTCTTTTAAACAATTTTCGGTGCGTGGAACTCCAACAAACTATGGCTATTTTTTAGTAGGTGGTAATGTGTTACTCCATCGAATGATTTCTATGCCAGAGGAAATTACTAATTTGAAGATCAGGGCTTCTTATAGTGAAGTAGGTAATTCTATTCCCAATATACTATTTAGTAAAGTGGGTAAAGATCCCACAACAGGAGCTGTATCTCCTTCAAAATATGGATATTTTGATAATCCTATCCCTGAAATGACAAGATCTGTAGAGACCGGCTTTGACTTATCTTTATTTTCTAATGCTTTGAACATTGAATTTACCTATTATAATAGTGCAATGTATAATAGTTATTTTTTGAGCGCTGATGGTAGTGGTAAATCTAATCCTATTAATACAGGCCGTATTCGCAATCAGGGAGTTGAAACAACAGTGAGTTATGCTCTGAATTTTGCGAAAGATTGGATGTGGAGAACCTCTGTGAATTTCTCTTATAATAATAACAAAATAGAGAAAACTTATCGTACCAAAGAAGGTGCAGTTGCTAAAATGGAACAACGTATTGCCGGTGGAAAGGTTGTTGTGAGATATGATGAGGGAGGATCCTATGGTGATTTGTATGCACAGGATTTTAAACGGAATGAAGATGGAAGTATAAAACAAAATGCTGCCGGAAGACCATATTTGGATAATAATAACTACGTGTATTTGGGTAATATGAATTCAAAATTTCAGTTAGGTTGGAGTAATACGATTACTTATAAAAACTTTTCGTTTTATTTTTTGATTAACGGACGAATTGGAGGAAAAGTGATCTCTTTGACAGAAGCTGAATTGGATAATAAGGGAGTTTCAAAACGTACTGCAGATGCGCGTTTGGCTGCAGAAGCGAATCCTGATCTGGTATGGAACGGGCAACCGGCGATGTATATGCCCGATGGCAATTTAGCTCCGATTGAGGCTTATTATAAAGAGGTTGGTGGCAATGCGTATGGTTCACAATATGTGTATGATGCAACTAATTTCCGTATTGGGGAAATATCTTTAGGATATACATTCCGTAATTTATTTGGAACGTCTAAAAACTTATCACTTTCAGCAGTAGCGCGTAATTTATGCTTTTTGTACAAGAAAGCACCTGTTGATCCTGATATAGCATTGTCTACAGCAAATGGGTTGGGAGCATTTGATGTGTTTAATATGCCTTCAGCACGTTCTCTTGGTATCTCTTTAAAGGCTAATTTCTAAAATAATAATAAACTAACCAAATGAAAAGATATATTTTAAAAGCGGCTTTTGCAGTATTTATTATGGCAGGGTTGCAGTCATGTATGGATTTTGATGTACCGGGTGATGAACTGACAGGTAATGATGAAAAAGGAGAGGATGTGGTTTATCATGGACAGGCTGATATTATAGATTATAAAAAGGAAATAAGCGAGGAGGGGTTTAAAGAAGCAGAAAGTGCTTTAGGAAACTATTTTGGACAGATGCTTACGGCAGAATATGCTCTGCGCGGCGGTAAAGAAGGAAAAAAGCCTGTGTCGCACCAGTATCAATATCAGTATAATATAACAGTTGATAATTATGCAGGCTATTTTTGTGTTCCTCATAACTTTTCTCACGGTGCTGACGGTGTTATGAATTCAACTTATTATTTCAATCGTAAATATAATGATGGTCCGAATGGAGGTTTTTTGAATGTAAAAAATGCAATAGTACCTATGTTAAATCATCCAAAGATTGATTCTATACCAGAACTGAAAGCAATAGGCTTATTGATTTATGATTATGCATCTCAGGAAATGGCTGATATTTACGGACCTTTCCCATATATTAATTATAAAGAAAATAAAGAGTCTCATCCCTACACTTATGATGATATGCGTACTATTTATGTTACGATCGTAGATAATATTGATACAATATCTGCTTGTTTTGAACATTTTGAGCAGAAACCAGCGTGGTATAAGAAGAGGGTAACTGATATTTTAAAGTATTATGATTATTATACTACAGATTTTAGCATAGATACATGGAAACGCTTTGCTAATTCTTTAAAATTGCGTGTAGCGATGCATGTAGTAAAAGTTCTTCCTGAAAAAGCAAAACTTTGGGCGGAAGAAGCTATTGAGGCGGGTGTTGTCGAATCGACACAGCACGAAATTGCTCTACGCCCCATGGATGCAGGATTTACTCATCCTTTGACTGAAATAAATACAACATGGGGAGATACTCGTTTGAATGCTTCTTTTGAAAGCTTATTGGTTAGCCTTAAGCATCCTTATTTCAGCTATTTATTCTTGAAGAATTCTCGTAATCTGGCTAATGAGTCTAACCCTGTAGAGGTATTGCCTACTGACTCACGTGTTGTAGGTTTGCGAGCAGGAACATATATGATTGCTGGTCAGGATCAAAATAATAATCCGCGTGTTGGATATTCAAGATTAACTTCAGGAGAAGAGATTGCTTTAGCACCTATGTATTTAATGAAACTTTCCGAGGTAAGTTTTCTTCGTGCTGAAGGTGTTATACGAGGCTGGAATATGGGGGGGACTGCCAAAGAATTTTATGAAAATGGTATACGTTATGCCGCTATAGAAGATCGTAACCTAGATTCTGAATATCTTGAAAGAGTTGATGAATATATGTCTTTGGAGCAACCTGTTGCCTATACATATATAGATCCGATGGACCATTCGAATAATGTGAGAAGCGTTACTAGTGTAGGAGTGAAATGGAATGAAGGTGATGATAATGAAACTAAGTTGCAGAAAATTATAACTCAAAAATATATTGCTGGATTTCCTTATTCGTATGAAGCATGGACGGATCTACGCCGTACCGGATATCCGAAAATATTTCCGGTTTTACATCCGGACGATGGTGATGGTAGTTTGAATGATGGCGACTTAATTCGTAGAATGCCTTTCCCTGGCGAAACAAGTGCGGTTGCACAGGACATTGCTACATCTGGTTTGGATGCCTTAGGAGGGAGCGATAAGCAAGGAACCCGTTTATGGTGGGATATTAATACACCAAATTTCTAATAGATAATGATTGGATACTCCCTCTTTAGTGGAGGGAGCATTCATATACTTTAACTTTAATAATTTATTTATTATCATGAGAAAAATTACATTATTTAGTGTGGTAGCTATGTTTTGCTTAGCTGGCTATGTACAAGCTCAGGATGGGCCTGACTATCCGGAGTCGGCATCAACAGAAATCTTTGATTTTACTCCATGGAATGAGGGAAAAATCTTAGAATTGTTTGTAACTGCTATTGAGAATGGAAGAAAGTATCCTACTGCTGATGAGTGGGCTGCTGCGGGATTTAATCTAGACCTTGAGTTTTCTCGTTCACATGTACGTCCCCGTAAAATTATGGAAGATGCGGATAAAGTACTTGTAAAAACGATCAATCCTACTCGTCGTCTTTGGATGAATATCCCTACAGGACAAGGACAAGATGTGGGTGGATATCCGAGTACACAATTTAATAGTGATGTATATTCCATGTGGAATTATACAAATTTGTATGGTTCCTGGAATCATCAACCATTTCAGGCTCCAGGTTCTTGGGCAGATGCAGCACATAAGAATGGTGTGGATATTTTTAGTGGTATTAAATTCTTTGAAAGTTGGACACCAGGGAGTACAGCTGCCGACTACATTAAATTAATTACAACAACGAATTCGGATGGTTCATATCGCTATGTGGATGCTTTTTTGAATGTCTTGATGTATATGGGACTTGATGGTATTAACTACAACTGGGAAGATGCTGGTTATTCAAGTCCAGATGTTGTTAAATTCCATCAAGCTTTGTATAAGAAGGCTAAGGAAATAGGTTTTGACAATTTTCATATTGGGTTATATACACAAGATAGCTCATTGTCTTCTCGTAATGTTGATATGTATGGAAATGCAGATGGTAAGACAACGGATGTTATGTTGAATTATTCTGGTGGAGATTTTACTGGTGCTTCTTCGATGAAATCATCTGTTCAAACAGCGATAAATGCTTTAGGTACAGCAGATGGTTTGTATTCGGGTGTGTGGATTTCTAATATGAATCGCGCATGGAACCGTCTTAATAGTAATGATGATGTTAAGAAGTGTGGTATATGTTTGTGGGGCGAACATAAAATCAGTCGTTTTTTCCAATTTGCATTGGGTGATAATCAGATGGATTTGCAAGCTAACTATCAGAAGCTGTTAGAAAAAGGTTTTTCCGGTGGTAATCGTACTCCGATTGATAGGCCAACTCCTGTAAATTCAGGTATTACGTTTGAAGTAGGAGATGAAAAAGACAAACCTAACCAAATGACTAACTTCTGCGGTCTTGCAGAATTTGTTCCGGAGCGTACTGCTATCCAGGGAGATCTTCCTTTCAATACTCATTTTACTTTGGGTAATGGTGACCGTTACAACTACAAAGGAAAGAAAACTTTTGGAAGTTGGTATAATATGGGACAACAAGATGTAGTTCCTACATATCGTTGGTTGATTTATCAATCAAATGCTACTACTAAGTCTACAGAAATCGCTGTTGAATATACGCATGAAGATGCTTATATTGGTGGTTCTTCTTTACGTTTGAGTGGTGAACCTACCACTAAGGGCTCTGATATTATTTTGTATCGTGCCAAATTGAATGTAACTGGTGATAACCCGGTTGCAAAAGTTGCATTGAAGTCGGGTGTCAGCGGGACAAATCCTTCTAATCTGTATGTCATTGTGAAAAAAATGAATGATAATACATGGCTGGAATCTTCTGTAGGTGATTTGACTGGTGCTACTTGGGGAGAAAAGAAAATTACCTTAAATGGTATTAGCAAAGGAGATATTATTGAATATATAGGTTTCCGCGTAAAGGGTACTTATAGTGGTAATTATAATATGTTAGTTGGTAAACTGGAATTGAGCGATGATCGCTCGGGTGTTATTCCAGCTTCTATTGATTCAAAGAGCGTTATTGCTGAAGTGAAAGAAGAGACTACGCAATCTCTTTCTGTTAAATTGACATGGAAAGTAGATGCAACAAATTATCCTACAGCTCGTAAGGATTATGGTATGATTTACAATGATGAAGTAGATATTAATCACTTTGATATATTGTATAAAAATGGAAAAGACGGTAGGGTTACTGAAATAGCTCGTACTTCTACATGGTCTGCGTATGTAGGTAATATTATGTTTGAAGGTGCAAAGGATGATCCGTATATTGGTATACGTTCGGTATCTGTCGATCTGAAAACATACTCACCGATAGAGTGGATTCATATAGAGCGTGTAACAGGTGTATTACCTGAGTTTAATAATGATCCATATTGTGAATCATCATTGAACTATAATGCCGAAGGTGCTGATATTGCAATAGTTCAACGTTATATTTCACAGTTTAAAATCACTGGTGGAACAACAGATGTTGATTATACAGCTGATGCTCCGCAGGCGGATGGTACTCAATATGCTTTGTGTGAGCAGACGTTGAAGGTACAACAAGGACAAAACCTGCAATTGTTCTTTAAAGCACATGACTCAACAAATGATAAAGTTGATGGTAAACCAAAATCGGATGGTTTGAAATATTGTATAGCTAAAGCTTATATTGATTTGAATGGTAATAACTCATTTGAACCGGCTGATGAAATAATTTTCCAATTGGGAACATCTAAAAGTGCAACTCCGGAATTCGAATCTACAGGTGTTACTCAGAACTTTACTATTCCTACAGATGCAAGACCGGGTGTAAGTCGTTTACGTGTAGTATTCTCTGATGCATGGTTTGCTCATCCTGGACCTTGTGGATTTACAGCCAAAGGATTTACATTAGATATTCCGGTAGAAATCACAGGTGATAACCCATCACGTCAACCGGATCCGGATATGCACGATCAAGGTCTTGCTGACGAACCGGAAGGATTAGCTGGTGGATTGCCGGATGGTGTTGAAAATACATTTGCTGATAAGGCATCAAGCATTTCTACAATGTGGCCTACAGTTGTTGAAGATGTAATCAATTTTGAGAATGTGGATAAAGCATGGATTTATACCGTTTCTGGTCAATTGGTAAAATATGTAGATAATAATCCTTCTTCTGTAAACGTATCAGAAATAACTCCGGCTGCATATGTTGTAAAGATGCAAAAGGGGCAGGTGGTGCGTAGTCAAAAGATGTTTAAGAAATAAATAAGATTTTATATTTAAATAAATATCTTACTATAATCTGATTATTGAAGGATTGTCCGTAACTATGAGTTATATGGACAATCCTTCTTTTTTATTATGTACTAGTCATAAATAACTGTTTATTATGTATTTGAAATATTGTTTTGCTGTTTTTTTTATTTCTTGTTGGGGATTAGTTCCTGACTCCGTTTCTTTAGAGCGCACACTTTTGTTTGATATGGGAGATACCGGTTCTAAATTTTATCGTATACCTGGGCTTATTATGGCAGTTGATGGGTTCTTTGGTAGTAGTGGCAGACAGGTGTTGGGACAAAATAAATGACCTTCCGGTACATATAGATGTAGTGTCCCGCCGGAGTGAGGATAATGGTAGAACATGGTCGGAAACTGTGATAATAGCAGGTGAAGGAACGACTGTTGGTTATGAAGATCCGGCTATTGTATTGGATAGGAGAACCGGACATTTACTCTGTATTTTTACTTCCGGTAATGGATTATGGCAATTGGGGGAGAATAGTCTGATGAGAATTAATATTTCTAAAAGTGTTAATAATGGTAAAACGTGGGATACCCCTGTGGATATCACTTCGCAAGTTTATGGAAAAGACTGCCCTGATAAAATTAGAAGATACTGGTATGGGGCTTTTGCCTCTTCCGGAAGAGCTTTACAGTTACAGGATGGCCGGATTATGTTTTGTATAGCTGTAAGAACTACATCTGATTGGGGAGGCCTTTTAAGTAATTATGTCTGTTACTCTGATGATGGTGGGAGTATCTGGAAGGTTTCAGAGAATGCAGCCGATAATAATGGTGATGAAGCTAAACTAATAGAACTGAATAATGGTGATATTATGCGATACTCTACCATAAAAGAAGGTGCCCTTAAAAATATAATTCTTCATTCTATTCCTGATGATAACCGCATCCGACAAAATGTTTCCGTTCTTTTAAGTTATGATGAAGGAAGAACCTGGTCGGTAAAGAAAACAATATTGTCCGGATTATCGGCCTATTCATCAATGACGGTGTTACCGGACGGGACTATTGGCATTGTAGTGGAAGAAGGTAAATGGGATGATTCATTACCGGGTACTGATGGCTTTAAGCTTTGGTTTGTTCGTTTCACATTGGGTTGGCTTATGAGTGAAAACTGATTTGAATCGTTACAAACCTGGATATAAAAACAGGATATACTTTAAGGTGAGATTATCCTATGAATTTCTTTGATTGTAAAATTAGTATTTTAACAGTGACTTAAAATGCATATTAACAGTGCGTTAAATACGTATTTTAGCAACACAAAAGTATGTACTTTTGTGTTGCTTGATTATCATTACTTTATGATCGTTCCATAATCATAAAAGAACATTTATTCTACTATAACTTCATCTATAAACATGTGTGCCTTCTCTGTGCGTGCACCATGCCAATCGGGGATAGAGGAAGTTGTATTTACCAATATCCGTATACGGTCAGCTTCTACTTCCTTAAACTGACAACTGTACTCTGCCAGTCCATCTTTAACATCAGCTGTAGCAACGGGAATATCAGTCTCTCCCTGCTTGATAAATTCACCATTCTTTCCGGTAGCTGTCCATACTGTAATCTTAGTGGGTGGGAAGATGTATTCGCCAAATTGTATCATAGCTCCCACTTTGACAGAAGATACAGAAGTTGCTTTTCCTAAATCAATGGTAATATCCATTGGTTCATTCATGAATCCCATCCAATAACCTGTGCTGTAGTTGAAATCTCCACGTAGGCCGTCTGTAAGGATGGAAGCTCCGGCAAATGTATATTTCTCTGTTGGAGTAGTTGCCAGAGTTGCCAGTTTACCAGTTGCTTTGTTGAAATTGAATTCTTTCCTGAATGTACGGGTTTTCACATTGTCTCTTACTACGATTGCCTGTAACACACAGCTTTTGGCAATTGCTATTGGTTGGGTATAACGAGTGCTTTCTTCTGTAGGCTGACTTCCGTCCAGTGTATAATACATAGGTGAGTCTCCCAGTGTCGATAGAGTTACTACTACTTTGCCCTCAGAGGCAGTAGGCACATCGTAGTTTGCTGCTATTTCATAGATATGCTTTCCATAATTCACCCCCATTACATTATAAATAGATACAATGTGGCTGAGGCTGTTTTGAAAACGTTCCCAGCTTTTGTTTGCAGGTTGTGTCCATTGTACCTCACTTAACGCAGCCAGGCGGGGGAGTAGCATGTATTCCAACTGTTCATTGCTCAATATATATTCTGTCCACAGATTACCTTGTGCTCCGATAATGTAAGCACGCTCCTGTTCGTTGAGTACGGCAGGAACCGGTTCCAATGAATATACCTTTTCGATAGGGTTGTATCCACCGATAGCTAAAGGCTCGTCCTGTGTATTCATGGTTGGATAGTAATCCAGGTATACATAGTTGTTAGGAGTCATGATGACCGGATGCTTCAAACGTGCTGCTTCGATGCCGCCTTCCATTCCACGCCATGACATTACCGTAGCATTAGGTGCGAGCTCTCCTTCCAGGATTTCATCCCAACCGATAATTTTACGTCCATGATCATTCAAAAACTTCTCAACGCGAGTAGTGACATAACTTTGCAGGAAGAACTCAGCTTTGTGTTTTTCATTGGCTTTTAATCCTTCAGCTTTGATACGTGCTTGACATCTGGGACATTTTTCCCAACGTGCTTTGGGGCATTCATCCCCGCCGATGTGTATGTATTCCGAAGGGAATAGTTCCATGACTTCCGTCAAGACATCTTCAATGAAAGTAAAGGTCTCTTCTTTACCCGGACATAATACATCATCGCGTACACCCCATTGGCCGGATACTTCATACGGTCCACCTGTACATCCCAAATTAGGATAAGCTGCCAATGCTGCCATCATATGGCCGGGTAGGTCTATTTCCGGAATAACATTGATGCAATGCTCATTGGCATATTCTACAACCTCTTTTATATCTTCCTGAGTATAAAATCCGCCGTAAGGAGTGGTGTCATAGTTTTCCCATTCTTTGCGTATCATCGTTTTATTACGGATGCTGCCTATCTCTGTCAGAAGGGGATATTTCTTTATTTCAATGCGCCATCCCTGGTCGTCCGTAAGGTGCCAATGCAATTGGTTTTGTTTGTGAAGAGCCATAAGGTCGAGTATCTTTTTCATCTCTTCTTTAGGAAAGAAATGACGGGCTACGTCAATATGCAAGCCTCTGTAGCCGAAGCGTGGGGCATCTTTTATTTCTACACAAGGCAATGTCCACTGAGCATCAGCAACAGGCCCGTTTCCGTAAATAGCTACTGGTAATAATTGTTTTAATGTCTGAATGGCATAGAATACTCCACTGCGGTCAGACGCCTGTATCATTATTTCGTTTGGTTGTATCTTGAGTTCGTAGCCTTCGGGAGCTATTTTTTCATTCGCTTTAAAAATAATGCTTTGTTTGGAAAGTGTTTCGGCTTCATTGAGGGGTTGAGAGGTTGTTTGAAATCCGGATACTGTGTTCAGGTTTTCACTGAAGGATTCGATAATGGGAGTGCTGTTTTTATCTAATTCCGGAGATACATAGAAAACAGTTGAATTGTTGAATGTGAAATGTCCTGTGTTTGTTTTTAATTCATTGGGTTGGGGAATGAGAGAACATTGCTCTTTGTTTCCTTTTTCCTGACAAGAGGTCATGCTTAGCATGAGGGCACATAACGATGCGGACAGTATTCCGCAAAAGTGTTTCGATAAACTCATAAGTAGTAATTTAATGGGTTATTGATAATTCCTTTATTATATAATACAATTGTAAAGCGGGTAGTGCTAACCTAAAAGTCATTAATTTCTCTATTGGCTTTAAAATAATTGATTTCTACTATTTTATGAGTTTTAAATTAGGATTGTTGAGTTAGTTTTCTATATATTTGTCTACCCTGAAACAGCTTTTATTTTTTACATTTAATTAAAATACCATGAAGAACTCTTTATTTGTTGCTATGCTGGCACTATTTTTTTTAACACACGGCCAAATGATATGGGCAGTTGATAAAACAGCATCAGTACATACCCGTTATACCTTTGAAAGAGGGTGGAAGTTTATTCGTTCGGATGATGCGAATTTTAGTCTCTCTGATTATGATGATAGCCGTTGGCAATTAGTGACGGTTCCGCATGACTGGGCCGTTTACGGTCCTTTTAGTGTTCAGAATGATCGCCAGAAGGTAGCAATAGCACAAGATGGACAGAAAGAAGCTATGGAACACGCCGGCCGTACGGGAGGACTACCTTTTGTCGGTGTGGGTTGGTATCGGTTGGATTTTGAGGTACCGGCATTTGCAAAAGGTAAAAAGGCTACATTGGTCTTTGACGGTGCTATGAGTCATGCCCGTGTTTATGTGAATGGAAAAGAAGCTGGTTATTGGCCATACGGTTATAATACATTTTATCTGGATGTTACTCCTTATCTGAATGCTGAAGGTAAAAATACACTTGCAGTTCGTCTAGAGAATGAAGTGGAATCATCTCGTTGGTATCCGGGGGCCGGGCTCTATAGAAATGTACATCTGATAGTAAATGAAGAGGCACATATCCCTATGTGGGGTACACAATTGACTACTCCGGTGGTAGAAGATAACTTTGCACGGGTACATTTGAATACATCATGGGTAATGCCGGAAGGCAAATCTCCTTCATCCTACCGCATTGTTACTGAAATAAAAGATGCGGATGGAAAGGTTGTCAGTAAAGAGAGTAAACAGCTTACTGATTTCGATAATCAGATATTCAGTCAGGAGTTTGTGGTTGAAAAACCGATGCTTTGGACCCCGGATACTCCTTATTTGTATATTGCAGAATCAAAGGTATATGAGGGTAATACATTGAAAGATGAATCTGTTACTCCGTTTGGTATTCGTTCTATTGAAGTGATTCCCGATAAAGGTTTTTTCCTGAACGGAAAGAAAACAGTATTTAAAGGCGTCTGCAACCACCATGATTTAGGTCCGTTGGGTGCTGCTGTGAATGACGCTGCTATCCGTCGTCAGATACGTATTCTGAAAGATATGGGGTGTAATGCTATTCGTACTTCCCACAACATGCCGGCTCCTGAACTGGTGAAAGCTTGTGACGAAATGGGAATGATGCTCATGGTAGAAACTTTTGATGAATGGAAGGCTGCTAAATGTGAAAATGGTTATCATAAGGAGTTTGATCAGTGGGTAGAGAAAGATCTTGTGAATGTGCTGCGTCACTATCGCAACAATCCCAGTGTGGTGATGTGGTGTGTTGGTAATGAAGTACCCGATCAGTGGAATGGTGACCGTGGACCGAAGCTCTCCCGTTATTTGCAGGATATTTGCCATCGTGAAGATCCTACCCGTCCTGTGACGCAGGGAATGGATGCTCCGGATGCTGTGATAAATAATAATATGGCAGCAGTAATGGATGTGGCGGGCTTTAACTATCGTCCCCATAAATATCAGGAGGCTTACAAGAAATTACCTCAGCAGATCATTTTAGGAAGCGAAACGGCTTCTACAGTAAGTTCGAGGGGTATTTATAAATTTCCGGTTACCCGTGCCTGGATGAAGAAATACGATGATCATCAATCCTCATCCTATGATGTGGAACATTGCGGATGGTCTAATTTGCCGGAAGATGATTTTATACAACACGAAGATTTACCCTATTGTATTGGCGAATTTGTGTGGACCGGTTTCGATTATTTAGGTGAACCCACTCCTTATTATACGGATTGGCCCAGTCACTCTTCTTTGTTTGGCATAATTGACCTGGCAGGATTGCCCAAAGATCGCTATTATCTTTATCGTAGTCATTGGAATAAAGAGAAAGAAACATTGCATATCCTTCCTCATTGGAACTGGAAAGGACGTGAGGGAGAAGTGACTCCGGTTTTTGTTTATACCAATTATCCTTCTGCCGAACTGTTTATTAATGGTAAAAGTCAGGGTAAACGCACAAAAGATTTATCGGTTACAGTATACAACAGTGCCGATTCGGTTTCGATGATGAGTTTGAAACGCCAGCAGCGTTACCGTCTGATGTGGATGGACACTAAATATGAACCGGGCACAGTAAAAGTAGTTGCCTACGACGAGAATGGGAAGGCTGTAGCTGAGAAAGAAATACATACAGCCGGTAAACCACATCATATAGAGCTGATCCCGGATCGCCGGATGTTGCAGGCAGATGGAAAAGACCTTTGCTTTGTAACGGTAAAAGTGGTAGATAAGGATGGAAATCTATGTCCGGAAGCTACTGATGAAATTCGTTTCAAAGTAAAAGGAGCGGGCGCGTATTGTGCCGGTGCCAATGGAAATCCGGCTTCTTTGGAGTCTTTCCAAATCCCCCGGATGAAAGTATTTAGTGGAATGATGACAGCGATTATTCAAACTACCGATAAAGCCGGAGTTATTGTTCTTGAAGCTACAGGAAGTGGACTTAAGAAAGCAACTCTTACGGTTGAAAGTAAATAATTTGCGTTGGAATTAAAAAAAGTAGCATATACAAGTTAGTATTTTATCGGTTTCGGTTGTATTATATACAAATGCATTATAATCGTTAACCGATAAAATACTTATTGATGAATAAAAAAGCCTTTAACCCTGTTTCATGGGTTCCTACTGTGTACTTTGCCATGGGGTTGCCTTTTGTCGTATTAAATATGGTATCCGTTCTGATGTTTAAAGGACTGGAAATCTCTGATGCACAAATAGCCCTCTGGACTTCGTTGATTATGTTACCCTGGACTTTAAAATTTCTCTGGAGTCCTTTTCTTGAAATGTTTAAGACGAAAAAGTACTTTGTAGTCCTCACCCAGATTGTTTCCGGAATAGGTTTTGGGCTTGTTGCCTTATCGTTACAGCTTCCTCATTTTTTTGCTTGTTCCATTGCCATGTTGGCTATAGTTGCTTTCAGTGGCGCTACACATGATATTGCTACTGATGGTGTTTATATGACTGAGCTCAGTAAACCGGATCAGGCTAAATATATCGGTTGGCAGGGTGCTTTTTATAATATTGCCAAGATTGTAGCTTCCGGTGGATTGGTTTACCTGGCCGGATGGTTAGTGAAACACTTTGGAGGGGTGGAAGGAGCTTCTGGAGAAGTGATATATGAAGCCAACGTACATGCTTGGATGATTGTCATGTTCATTATGGCGGCTGTGATGATATTGCTGGGACTCTATCATACCCGGATGCTTCCTTCCGGTGGAGCTGCTGTTACCGAAGCGACCTCATTCGCTGAAACGTTTAATAAACTGGTAGAAGTCATTCTTGATTTCTTTAAGAAGAAGCATATCTGGTATTACATCGCTTTTATTATTCTCTATCGCTTTGCGGAGGGGTTTGTGATGAAGATTGTACCGTTATTTCTGAAAGCAGGCAGAGAGATGGGTGGATTGGGATTAAGCGAACAGGAAATTGGCATTTATTATGGTACATATGGAGCTGCAGCTTTTGTATTGGGTTCTTTATTGGCCGGCTATTATATTTCACACCGTGGTTTGAAGAGAACACTGTTTTCTCTTTGTTGTATCTTCAACCTACCCTTTATGGCTTATACGTTGCTGGCTATTTATCAACCTACCAACGGAATGCTGATAGGTGGTGGCATTGTATTAGAGTATTTTGGATATGGGTTTGGATTTGTGGGGCTCACCTTGTTTATGATGCAACAAGTGGCTCCCGGAAAACATCAAATGGCCCACTATGCTTTTGCTTCCGGCATTATGAATTTAGGAGTGATGCTTCCGGGAATGGTCAGCGGATTTGTCAGTGACTGGTTGGGTTATCGCGATTTCTTTATTTTTATCCTGTTTGCTACTATTCCGGCTTTCCTGATTACCTATTTTGTGCCGTTTACATATCCGGATGCCAAGAAATAAGTAATCGTTCTAAATTATATGATATTATTATTGAAACGCAGAAACTCGCAGATTCACGCAAAGCATATCATCGCTCAAGTATAGCGCAGCCATTTAATCTGCGAAAATCTGCGATCATTTGCGTTTCAATAAAACACTGTCATAGTATGAACTAAATTTGAAATGCTACTTAAACATTAATATATTAATTATAAAGAAAAGTATGAACGAGAAAATTAATATGCCTTGGGAAGAACGTCCCGCTGGTTGCACAGATGCCATGTGGCGTTATTCAAAAAATCCTGTTATCGGACGTTATCACATTCCGTCATCAAACAGTATTTTTAATAGTGCCGTAGTGCCGTTTGAAGATGGATTTGCCGGAGTATTCCGTTGTGACAACAAGGCAGTACAAATGAATATCTTTGCCGGTTTCAGTAAAGATGGTATCAATTGGGATATCAGTCACGAACCTATAAAGTTCAAGGCAGGCAATACGGATATGATTGAGTCGGAGTATAAATATGATCCGCGTGTAACCTGGATTGAGGATCGTTACTGGATTACCTGGTGCAACGGCTATCATGGTCCTACTATCGGCATTGCCTATACGTTCGACTTCAAAGAGTTTTTCCAGTGCGAGAATGCTTTCCTTCCGTTCAATCGCAACGGGGTGCTTTTCCCGCAGAAGATAAATGGAAAATACGCCATGTTGAGCCGTCCCAGCGATAATGGACATACTCCGTTCGGTGATATCTATATCAGCTATAGCCCGGATATGAAATATTGGGGAGAACATCGCAATGTGATGAAAGTGACTCCATTTCCTGAAAGTGCATGGCAGTGTACAAAGATCGGTGCCGGTTCGGTTCCTTTCCTGGTTGATGAAGGCTGGCTGATGTTCTATCATGGAGTAATTACCACCTGCAATGGTTTCCGTTATTCCATGGGAGCGGCTATCTTGGATAAAGATAATCCGGATAAAGTGCTATACCGTACCCGTGATTATCTGCTTGCACCTGCTGCACCTTATGAGTTACAGGGCGATGTACCTAATGTTGTATTCCCTTGTGCAGCATTGCAGGATGGCGAGAGAGTTGCCGTATACTACGGAGCAGCCGATACTGTAACGGGACTTGCTTTTGGCTATATTTCCGAAATCATTGAATTTATAAAAAGAACAAACATCGGATGAATTACGATTTGACGATTTACGATTTTACGATTGATATTAGAGTAGAAGTTAGAGTTAGAAGAGAATATATATAGAGAGAGTTCCTTCAATCGTAAATCGTAAATTGTCTAATCGTCAATCTTTCTTGATCCTTTCAATTTTCAATTAAAGAAATGAAACGACTTTTATTGACTTACACACTGGCTGTCTTTCTGCTTCCGGCTTTTGCCGGAGGTGGAGAGAAGCTTTCCCCTGTTGATTATGTGAATCCTTTTATTGGTACCACTAACTTTGGTACAACAAATCCCGGAGCGGTTTGTCCGAATGGGATGATGTCTGTTGTACCTTTCAATGTGATGGGGTCCGCCGATAACAAGTATGATAAAGACGCCCGTTGGTGGTCTACTCCTTATGAGTATCATAACTGTTTTTTTACCGGATACTCTCATGTAAATTTGAGTGGAGTAGGTTGTCCGGAGTTGGGCTCTCTTTTGTTAATGCCTACCACAGGAGAGTTGAATGTGGATTACAAGGAATATGGAAGCCGTTATAAAGACGAACAGGCTTCGCCGGGTTACTACACAAATTATCTGACTAAATACAATGTGAAGACTGAAGTAACTGCCACCCCCCGTACGGGCGTTACCCGTTTTACATTTCCGGAAGGAAAGAGTCATATATTGCTCAATTTGGGTGAAGGGCTTACCAACGAATCGGGTGCCATGCTTCGCCGGGTGAATGCACAGGAGATAGAAGGAGTTAAACTTCTGGGTACTTTTTGTTATAATCCTCAGGCTGTATTTCCTATCTACTTTGTGATGCGCGTCAACAAACTCCCTTCGCAGGCAGGATATTGGAAGAAGCAGCGTCCGATGACTGGTGTTGAAGCAGAGTGGGATGCGGATAATGGTAAATATAAACTTTATACTAAATATGGAAAAGAGATTGCCGGAGATGATATCGGTGCCTTTTTTTCATTCGACACCGAAGACGGTGAACAGGTAGAAGTAGAAATGGGTGTTTCTTTTGTAAGTATAGAAAATGCCCGTCTCAATCTGGACAAAGAGCAGGAAGGCCGGGATTTTGAGAAAGTACATGCAGAAGCCCGTGCTCGCTGGAATGATGATTTATCCCGTATTCTTGTAGAGGGAGGGACAGAAGATCAGAAAACCGTTTTCTATACAGCCATGTATCATTTGCTGATTCATCCCAATGTTTTGCAGGATGTCAACGGAGAATATCCGGCTATGGAAAGCGATAAAATAATGACTGCCAGTGGCAATCGTTACACTGTATTCTCTTTGTGGGATACGTATCGGAATGTGCATCAGTTGCTTACGCTGGTTTATCCGGAGCGGCAGATAGACATGGTACGTACCATGCTTGATATGTATCGTGAACACGGCTGGCTTCCGAAATGGGAGTTGTATGGTCGTGAGACGCTGACAATGGAGGGAGATCCCAGTATTCCCGTGATTGTAGATACCTGGATGAAAGGTTTACGCGATTTTGACATTAATCTGGCTTATGAAGCCATGTACAAATCGGCCACTCTGCCCGGTGCTGAGAATCTGATGCGTCCGGACAATGATGATTATATGTCTAAAGGTTATGTACCTCTGCGCGAACAATATGATAATTCGGTTTCTCATGCATTGGAGTATTACATAGCAGACTTCGCTCTTTCCCGGCTTGCCGGTGCTTTGGGAAAGAAAGAGGATGCCAAACTGTTCTACAATCGCTCATTAGGATATAAACATTATTACAGTAAAGAGTTTGGCACGCTTCGTCCCATACTTCCTGACGGAACTTTTTATTCTCCCTTCAATCCGAAAGAAGGTGAGAACTTTGAACCCAGCCCCGGCTTTCATGAAGGTAATTCCTGGAATTATACATTCTATGTGCCCCATGATGTATATGGACTGGCGCGGTTGATGGGAGGGAAGAAGCCTTTCATCAACAAACTACAGATGATATTTGATGAAGGTCTTTATGATCCTGCCAATGAACCCGATATTGCCTATCCTTATTTATTCTCTTATTTTAAAGGAGAAGAATGGCGCACGCAGAAAGAGACACAACGTTTATTGGCTAAGTATTTCACTACTCAGCCGGACGGTATTCCCGGGAATGATGATACGGGAACGATGTCTGCCTGGGCCATCTTTAATATGATAGGTTTTTACCCGGATTGTCCGGGATTGCCGGAATATACTCTTACCACTCCTGTTTTTGATAAAGTGACCATCCGGCTTGATCCGAAATGGTATAAAGAACGTGAGCTTGTGATAGAGTCTACCCGTCAGAAACCCGATGCTTTATATATTCATAATGTAAAAATAGGTGGTAAAAAGATAAACCGCTTCCGTATCACTCATGAGGAGCTGGTACATGGCGGGTTGTTAGAGTTTTCTATCAGGTAAATGTTTTTCCCCAATTAATTTAGTAATGAAGGTAAAAAGGAGAGACTGTCCGGACATTGTTTGTTAGGGCAGTCTTGTTTTTATTAGCACTTTTGCTTTCTCAATTGTATTATTAGTACGAACCGGGAGGGGCACCACAGAGGACACAGAGAACACTGAGTTTTAAATTTCTGATGAAACGCGGATGATCGCAGATTAAAAGCTGTAGTTCTTTATTTTAGATTAATTTTTCTTTGCGAAACTCGGTGCCCTGTGTACTCTGTGGTGAAATACATTCACATTATTAGTACGAGTATTTATTTATTATATTTGATAGTATGAAAAAAGGATTTGTTTCATGTTTATTGTTTATGTGTCTTGGGATGGTAGGATGTCAGCAGAAGGATGTTGAGATACGGATCATTCCGCAACCACAATCGGTTGAAACTACTTCCGGAACTTACCGGTTACAAAAACAAGCTACGTTTACTTCTAATTTGCCGGAGACAGAGGGAAAAGAGTTTGCAGAATATGTGCAGGCTTCTCCTTTGGGTTTACAATTGAGTACAGAAGAGTCCGAAAAAGCGGCTGTTCAGTTTGTGATAATTGCTCCCGGCAACGAACATGATTCGACAGAGAGCTACCAGTTAGAAATAACTTCAAAAGGTATTGTTGTGTCTGCTCCTTCCGGTGCCGGGCTGTTTTATGGCTTTCAAACATTGTTGCAATTGGCAGATGCCGATACAGACGGTACCTATACCTTGCCATTGGTTGATATCAAAGATGCTCCTCGTTTTGCTTACAGAGGTTTGCACCAGGACGTATCCCGCCATTTCCGAACCAAAGAATTTATAAAGAAACAGTTGGATGCCATGGCACGCTATAAGCTGAACACCCTTCATTGGCATCTGACAGATGGTGCTGGCTGGCGTCTGGAAATTAAACGTTATCCGGAACTGACGGAGCAGGCAGCTTATCGTCCTTATCCTAACTGGAAAGCATGGTGGAAGGGTGGCCGTAAGTACTGTACAAAAGACGCTCCGGGCGCAGACGGAGGATACTATACACAGGATGATGCACGGGAGATTGTGGAATATGCACGGCAACGTCATATCACCGTTATTCCCGAGATAGAAATGCCGGGGCACTCGGAAGAAGTGTTAGCTGTTTTTCCTCAGTTGTCTTGTTCCGGCAAGCCTTATGTAAATTCGGAATTCTGTATCGGCAATGAGGACACCTTTACTTTTCTGCAAAATGTATTGTCGGAGGTGATAGATATCTTCCCTTCTGAATATATTCATGTGGGCGGTGATGAGGCGAATATGGAAAGCTGGAAAAAGTGTTCTCTGTGCCAGAAGAGAATGAAGGCGGAGGGATTGTCTGATGTGAAAGAACTGCAAAGCTATCTCATTCATCGAATGGAGAAATTCCTCAATGACCACAACCGTCAGTTATTGGGATGGGATGAAATCTTGGAAGGTGGACTGGCTCCCCGTGCCACTGTGATGTCATGGCGCGGAGAAGAGGGAGGAATTATTGCTGCCCGTGCAGCGCACGATGTGATAATGACTCCGGGAGAGTTTTGTTATCTGGACGCTTACCAGGATGACCCGACCAGGCAGCCCGAAGCTATCGGAGGCTACCTGACTTTGGAGAAGGTATACTCTTACAATCCTGTACCTAAAGTACTGACAAAGCAGGAGGCGGCTTATATAAAGGGGGTACAGGCAAATGTATGGGCGGAATATATATCTACTCCCGAACATATGGAATATATGATTTATCCCCGCTTGCTGGCATTGGCAGAAGTAGCATGGACACAGCCGGAACAGAAAAATTGGGAACACTTCCGGCAGTCTGCCCTGAAAGAGGTTAGCTGGTTGCAGGCTCACGGATATCATCCTTTCGATTTGAGTAAAGAGGTAGGAGAGCGTCCGCAGGCGGCTACACGCATTGAACACTTAGGACTGATGAAACCGATTCATTACACAACTCCGTATGCACCTCAATATACAGCCGGAGGTGATTCGGCACTGGTAGACGGGGTTCGCGGCGGATGGACGTATGGAGATAAGCGCTGGCAGGGTTTCCTGAATACGGATATAGATGTTACGATTGATCTGGAGAAGGTGACGGAAATTACTTCGGTAGCTGCCGAGTTTATGCAGCTGTCCGGTCCTTATGTTTGGTTACCGCGTGAGGTGATTATTTCTATATCAGAAGACGGAAAGACGTTTACAGAAGTACAACGTTTATCTACCGATGTTCCTACTACGGAAGACCGGTTGGTTTTTCGGACTTATCAATGGGAAGGAAAGGCGTCAGCCCGTTATGTTCGTTACCGGGCTTTATCCAATGGGATAGAGGGGGGATGGCTTTTCACGGATGAAATTGTGATCAAATAGGGATAGCTGAATGTATGTGATTGATAAACAATAGGGTAATTTGATGTGTTACCTTATTGTCATACAATAAAAAAGAGCCACAATAACCGTAAATTGTGGCTCTCTCGATTTAGAAACAGTTTTGTTTAAAAAGGAAATCAAAACTTGCTGTGGGGGGACTTATTTGTTGTTATAAGCTGTCAGCATCCAAACCATTTTCTCTTGTTCTTTCAGATAATCGCTCATCAAAGCTACTGTAACTTCGTCACCGGCTTGTGAAGCGATGGACAACAGTTTGCGTTCTTCGCCGATCAGATGGCTGTAAGTTTCCAGAATATTTTCTAAAGCTTTCTCGCCATTGCTCACCCGGTCTACTTCGTTGATGTTGGACATCTTGAGGTAATCACTGAATTTATTGGCAGGAGTTCCGCCCAGCATCAGGATACGTTCGGCTATTTCGTCAACTTTCTCGGCTGCATCGTTATAGAGATCTTCGAACTTGCTGTGGAGTACAAAGAAATCATGTCCTTTAATATTCCAGTGGAAACCGCGAAGGTTGGTGTAATATACTTGGAAATCTGCCAGTAATTGTTGCAAAGATGCTACTACGTTGTTCACTCCCGATTCGTTCAACTTGATGTAATCTAATGTTTTCATAACTTGTTTTATTTAATTTGTTTATACTATTTTTCTTTTTCGTATTGCAAAGATAAGGCGAAAATGTATGCGTGTCAAACTGATAATTTCTATCTTTGCATAGACAGAATCTATAACTTATAAAACTTTGATAGATGACAATACAACAGTTGGAGTATATACTTGCCGTAGACCAGTTCAGGCATTTTGCCAAGGCAGCAGAATATTGCCGGGTGACGCAACCTACTTTGAGCGCAATGATTCAGAAACTCGAAGATGAACTGGGAGTAAAGCTCTTCGACCGTGCAATGCAACCGGTATGTCCCACACGGGTGGGAGAGAAGGTGATTGCTCAGGCCCGTGCCGTACTCGCCCAGGCTTCACAGGTGAAAGAGATTATCAGTGAAGAGAAACGTTCGCTGTCCGGTACTTTCCGTTTGGCGGTATTACCTACTATCGCACCTTATCTGTTGCCACGCTTTTTTCTGCAACTAATGGAAAAGTATCCGGAGCTGGATGTACGGGTGACGGAGATGAAAACGAAGGATATCCGTCAGGCATTACGTGACGGAGAAATTGATGCTGCTATTTTAGCAAGTCTGCTCGAAGATGCTGCGTTGTCAGAAGAGATTCTTTTCTATGAACAGTTTTATGGATATGTATCTCGCAAGGAACCGTTGTTTAAGCATGATGTGATCCGTACGTCCGATATTACGGGAGAGCGGTTATGGTTGCTCGATGAAGGGCATTGCTTCCGTGATCAGCTGGTGCGTTTCTGCCAGATGGAAGCTGTGAAACTCCATCAGATGGCATATCACCTGGGAAGTATGGAGACATTTATGCGTATGGTAGAGAGTGGGAAAGGAATTACATTCGTCCCGGAACTGGCAGTGTCTCAACTCTCCAATGAACAAAAAGAGTTGGTACGTCCGTTTGCCATTCCCCGTCCTACAAGACCCATTGTACTGACCACCAATAAAGACTTTATTCGTGGTAGTTTACTTTCTGTACTGAAAGATGAGATACGTGCAGCTGTGCCTAAGGAGATGCTTAGTTTGCAGGCTGTACAGTGCTTGGTTTAATGGACAGTGGACAATTGACAATTGACAGTGGGCGGTGTAGCTAATTGGTATATCGGTAAATTACTTCATTATTGTACGGTATTTCATCACAGAGGACACAGAGGGCACAGAGTTTAATCTTTATTGAAACGCAGATGAACGCAAATTCTCGCAAAGAGAAATAACGATAAAATAAAGAACTACAGTTTTTTAATCTGCGTTCATCTGCGATCATCCGCGTTTCATCAGAGAAAATAATATCTCTGAGCCCTCCGTGTCCTCTGTGGTGAACTGATTCATTCCTGTATCAGCTTTAACCCAAATGATGGGATAAAAAAAGAACGATGACAATCATGGGAAGTTGTCATCGTTCGTCACATTTTATTATATCAGAATTAGTAGTTCGTTTCAGCCGTGTATGCAGAAATATTTAGTTGTTGTGCAGTAGGTATTTGACTGCTGTTTTTGGATTCTTTAAAGTCCATTTTTATAAACTGTATATTGTCGTATATCGTTTTTACACGTACTTTCAGTCCTTTGGCTGTTTTCATTTCTTCGGCTACTTTATCGAGGTTGAAGGAGACAATACCTTCACCCAAGTTACCACCATTATCATCAAATGCATTGTGGCGGAACTCCAGATTGATGTAACCTTCTTCGTCCACAAGTTCCGTGTCTTCGTTGTGAACCAGATTGAGCATGTGTTTCTTGTTGGGGTTCCGTGTTCCATAATACTGGAATTCCATCGTAAGATATCCCTGTGCAATCCAATGGTAAGTGACGTTTATCTTATTATCACCGATGCTATCTGCTGTAACTTCCGTAAGCGGGATGATACCTTTGGTCAGGATAGAATCCATTTGTACTACCTGAATGTTATAATCATATCCCGGAACTTGCTCTTCGAGCTGGTGAAACCATACAAATACACGCTTTCCATCTACAATCGGATAGTTGCGAACTGCAGAGTCATCACCCGGATACATCTTTCTGCCACTATCCAGACCAAAATAATAGCTGTCGGCATCAGTGGCTTTGAGGGTGGCAATGGTCAAATCAGAATAGCTTGGTCCGTCATCGTCCAGGCATGACTGGAGGAAAGGAGTAAGGACCAGAATCATTGTTGCTGCAATAAAATTTAATTTCTTCATAAGTTTGTTTGGTTTTCTTTTTACTGTTACACTTATTAATGGCTATCATCGCCCGGTGTACCTCCCCATGCGGGAAGCACACTGTATGAAAAATGCAGGATATAAAAGAATATTGCACGACAGATTGTTAAAGAAATAAAAGCAATAAAAGACTTGCTCTCTCTATGCAGTATTTCTATCTTTGCTGCATTTATAAGATAAACACGTGTTAAAGAGAATGGAAGAACAGGAGCTGACAGAGCTATGCAGGCAGGGAAATAACCGTGCCCGCAAAGAACTTTATGAGCAGTATTCAGGGAGGATGCTTGGCATCTGTCTCCGGTATGCCGGAGACAGGGACACGGCACAGGACCTGGTACATGACGGTTTCCTGAAAATCTTTGCTTCTTTTGATAAGTTCACCTGGCGGGGCGAAGGTTCTCTCAGAGCATGGATGGAGCGTGTGATGGTAAATGTGGCATTACAGTATTTGCGTAAAAATGATGTGATGAATCAGGCAATGGCGCTTGATGAAGCCCCCGAAACTTATGAAGAGCCGGATATTGCGGCAGTGGAGGCTATACCGCAAAAAGTACTGATGCAGTTTATTGAAGAGTTACCCGCAGGCTATCGTACCGTGTTCAACTTATACACGTTTGAAGATAAGTCGCATAAAGAGATTGCCCAGCTACTGGGTATAAATGAAAAGTCCTCGGCTTCGCAGTTGTTTCGTGCAAAGAGTGTATTGGCCAGGAGAGTGAAAGAATGGTTAATGGTGAATGACAGATGAAAGATGAGAAGATGAAAGATAAAGAAATGTGGATGGACAAGCTGAAGGAGAAGTTGCAGGACTACTCCGAGCCTATGCCCGCTTCCGGTTGGGAACAACTGGAGAAGGAATTGGTATCGCCTGTTGAAAAGCGGATACTGTATCCTTATCGCAAATGGGTGGCAACAGCAGCGGCGGTATTGCTGGTGGCTGCTACATCCTTGAGCATCTACTTCCTGAATACTCCTACCGCTGAAGAGATTCGTCGTACAGCTACCCCGATGTTGGCTGCTGATCCGGATATATTGCCTCAAACAGATGCGCCCGATGTACAGGTGGCGAAAGTAGAGCCGGCACGTGCTATCCGTCCGATAGTTGCACAAGCGAAGAAAATAGCGGAGAGACAGGGAACCGAACCCTCGGTACCTGCTGAGGCTGTTCGTGAAATAGCCGATGGAAAGGAGACTGTGCAGCAGATAGCCAACGAGAAAGAGGAAACTGAAAAAGAACCGGTAGTAACGAAAGAAGAAGCACCTGTGGTGAGATCACATAAAAGATCTGGGCAGGATAAACTGCATATCCCGGTAGAAAAAACGGAATCTAAAAAAGGACGTTGGTCACTTGGTGCAGCGGTAGGCAATGCAGGAGGAGTCTCCCTTACAGGCAATGATCTGGCAGGTGGTGGTATGCCTAATGAACAACGGCTCAACCTGGTATCCAATTCTGCCGAGGGAGAGATTATTCGCATCCCCGATAATCAAATGGTGGTATTCAAAGAAGGGGTACCCTACCTGAAACGTATGGATGAAATAGTGGACATCAAACATCATCAGCCTATCTCTTTTGGCTTGTCGGTACGTAAGGGGTTGGCAAAAGGTTTTTCGGTAGAAACCGGATTGACGTATACATTACTTTCTTCGGATGTCGAGATGAGTGGCGGTAATGCCATGATCGATCAGAAACTGCATTATATAGGTATTCCTGTCCGGGCTAACTGGAACTTCTTCGATAAGGACCGTTTCACATTGTATGTGGCTGCCGGCGGAATGATAGAGAAGTGCGTATATGGAAAATTAGGGAGTGAAAAGCAAACAGTGAAGCCGGTGCAGCTTTCGGTAGCCGGTGCAGTGGGCGCACAATTCAATGCGACAAAGCATGTGGGTATTTACGTAGAACCTGGAGTGGCATATTTCTTCGATGATGGTTCCAATGTGCAAACCATTCGTAAGGAAACGCCGTGTAACTTCAATATACAGGCAGGTATTCGCTTCACCTATTAAAAATAGCATTAAATATAAAATAAAACGGAGGCTTTTTTAAAGTCTCCGTTTTTTGTGAAGCATACCGCTTGGCGTACCTCCCCGTGCGGGAAGCATCTAATTTATTTGTACTGTTTTGAAGTATTCTTTGAACAGGTTGGCAGCCTGTTCGATTTGTTCCGGTGTATTTTCTTTTATTCCTTTTAGCAGATACTCTTGTTTCATTGCCTCATATTTGTGTACACCTAATGTGTGATAGGGGAGTATTTCTACTTTTTGGATCATTTGGTAACTACCCAGTTGTTGTCCCATTGCACGGATATCTTCTTCAAAATCACTGTATCCCGGCACCAACACATAGCGTAGCCAGAAGGGACGTTTATGCTCTTCCAGCCAGGCAGCTGTGTGTAGCGTTTGTTCGTTACTCCGTCCGGTAAGCTTTTGGTGATGTGGCAGATTGAATTCTTTAATATCCAGCAAAACGAGGTCTGTCAGTTTCAAAAGTTTCTCTACATGTTCGTTCCATAATCCGCCGTTGCTGTCAAGACAGATATGGATACCCTCTTCTTTCAATCGGTGAAACAGGGGTAACAGAGCTTCTGCTTGTAGCGTTGGTTCACCTCCGGAGAAAGTAATCCCTCCACGTTTTCCGAAAAAAGGTTTCTGATTGATAGCCATGCGGACAATTTCTTCCGGGTCAGTGGGTATTCCGCCTTTTACAGCAATTGTATCCGGATTGGCACAGTAAAGGCAACGGAAATTACAACCTTGAAGAAAAACGACGAGCCGTAGACCCGGCCCGTCGAATGTTCCCATACTTTCATAAGAATGAACTTTGATTAATTGAAAATTGAAAGTTGAAAGTTGAAAATTCATAGCTATTTATTGAGTGATGTTTTGGTTGACTTGACAATGCTGGCTAATAGCTTTATTAATTCGCTGCAATCGTTTCTTATAGAGTCGTAAGAGTCTATTGAAATATAATCGCTGTCTTTGAGCAACATAAGCCAATATTCGGTCTCGTTTGCTTCTTTTAAAGCAATATTCATTTTATTGAGGAAATCTGCTTTACTTTGGGCATGTTCAGCCTCCCGGCATAAAGCTCCTATTGCAGTGCCACTTCTTAATAATTGTTTGGATAAAATAAATTCCCTTTTTTGCTCAGACAAAAACTTATAAGCTTTTATGATCCTAAGTGCAAATGAGTACGATTTATCTCCTATAATATTTATTGGCATAACTATTCATTTTCAATTTTCAACTTTCAATTTTCAATTAAAAACGTTCGTGGAACGAACGGCTCAAAACCTCCAGTTGATGTTCACGGCTTAACTTGATGAAGTTTACTGCATAACCTGATACACGAATAGTCAGTTGCGGATATTTCTCCGGATGCTCCATGGCATCTTCAAGCATTTCACGGTTCAATACATTGACATTCAGGTGGTGTGCACCTTTGGTGAAATAGCCATCCATCATTGTTATCAGGTTCTCTATACGATCTTCGGCAGAAGCTCCGAGTGATTTCGGTACGATGGAGAATGTATTACTGATACCATCCTGAGAGTCGCGATAGCGTAACTTTGCAACAGAGCTGAGAGAGGCAATAGCACCATTCTTGTCACGTCCGTGCATCGGGTTGGCTCCCGGAGCAAAAGCAATACCTTTGGCACGTCCGTCCGGAGTGGCACCTGTCTTTTTGCCGTACATCACATTGGAAGTGATTGTCAGCAATGAAAGGGTAGGACGAGCATTCTTGTAAACCGGTAACTTCTTCAGTTCTTCGCTAAAGTAGTAAACGAGGTCTACACCTAAGTGGTCTACTTTATCGTTGTCATTACCAAAACAAGGGAACTCGCCGTTGATGTCAAAACCTTCTGTCAGGCCGATGTCGTTACGGCGGGCTTTTACTGTTGCATATTTAATGGCAGACAGAGAGTCGATAGCAATAGAAAGTCCGGCTACACCATATGCCAGGTTGATACGGGGATTGGTATCGATAAGTGCCATCTGTGCCTTCTCGTAGTAATACTTATCGTGCATATAGTGAATGATATTCATTGCATCATTGTACACGCGGGCAATTTCAGTCAGCACCTTTTTATAGTTGGCCATTACCTCTTCGAACTTCAGTACATCACCTGTCAGCACAGGGATATCTTTCACCATAACAGTACCCGTGTTCTCGCAACGTCCGCCATTAATAGCAAGTAACAGAGCTTTTGCTAGATTGGCGCGTGCACCAAAGAACTGTATCTGCTTTCCTATCTCCTGATAAGATACACAGCAGGCAATACCATAGTCGTCTGACTGGCGTACTTCACGCATCAGGTCATCATTTTCGTACTGTACGGAGGAGGTGTCGATAGAAACTTTTGCACAGAATTCCTTGAAACCTTCCGGTAGATCGGGGCTCCACAATACAGTCATATTAGGTTCCGGAGATGCTCCCAGGTTGTATAGTGTTTGCAGGAAACGGAAAGAAGTCTTGGTCACCTTTGTACGTCCGTCGTTGAAACGTCCACCGATGGATTCAGTCACCCAGGTTGGGTCTCCGGCAAAGATGTCATTATAAGATTGCATGCGCAAGTGGCGTACCATACGCAGTTTGATAACGAACTGGTCAATCAGTTCCTGTGCAAATGTCTCGTCAATATTGCCATGAGCCAGATCGTATTCAATATAAATATCAAGGAAAGATGATACGTTACCCAGTGACATTGCAGCTCCATCCTGTTCTTTTACGGCAGCCAGATAAGCCATATACACCCACTGAACAGCTTCCTGCGCGTTGTATGCCGGGCGGCTGAGGTCCAGTCCGTAGTATTCACCCATTATTTTCATTTCTTTCAGTGCCTTGATCTGTTCGGCCACTTCTTCGCGAAGTCGGATGCGTGCTTCGGTCATAGGACCGGTTAATCCTTTCAGATCTTCAAGCTTGGCTTCAATCAGGCGGTCGATGCCGTAAAGGGCCAGACGACGATAATCACCAATGATACGTCCGCGGGCATAGTTATCGGGAAGCCCGGTAAGGAATCCCAATGAACGGAATGAACGGATCTCTTCGGTATATACATCAAATACTCCGTCGTTGTGAGTCTTGCGATAATGAGTAAATATATCTTTTACACGGTCATCTACCTCTACACCATTTTCATGGCAGGCTTTTGCTACTACATTGATGCCACCGAACGGTTTGATGGCACGTCTCAACAGTTCATCTGTCTGTAATCCGACGATAAGCTCGTTTTCTTTATCAATGTATCCGGCTTTATGAGAGGAGATGGTTGAAACGGTTTGGTAGTCAAGGGAGCGCACACCGTTGTTGGCTCTTTCTTCTTCGAGTGCTTTGAGGCAACAGTTCCACACTGCCTTTGTACGTTCTGTAGGTCCTTGTAGGAAGGATGCATCTCCATAATAAGGAGTAATGTTATTACTAACGAAATCTCTTACGTTGATTTCTTTGCTCCAAAGTCCGTCATTAAAGGTTTTATTCAATTCCATACTTAAATATTAGTTAGTGGTTGGGTTATCCATTCTTCTTTAGAGCACGCAAAGTTACAAGCATTTTTCATATTATAAGTATAAATATCCTCTATTTTGTGTTTAATAGCATAAAATACCTATAAATAAGGAGAGAAAATAAAAGACTTATTCTTTTTTTTTATAAAATCGTTTGGAGGTTTAAAATCTCTTTGTATCTTTGCACCGCTTTTAACAACAAGCACCTTTATATGAGTCTTGGTAAGCTGATAATGTAAGCCATTATAGAGGAATAAAAAGGACATTTTGGAGAGGTGGCAGAGTGGTCGATTGCGGCGGTCTTGAAAACCGTTGTACTGCGAGGTACCCGGGGTTCGAATCCCTGTCTCTCCGCTGAGAAGTAAAAAACATGAAACTCCCTGTAAAGCATTACTTTACAGGGAGTTTGTTTTTATTGAACAATAGAATGATGTTGCTTTAATTCGGATTTGTTAATGTTTTTTTATCGCAATCAGTTGAGCTCACTTCTTATTTGTACACTCTGTTGTTCGAATTGCTTTTGACTGTGGTCTATATCAGCAATACCTGTGTCAGGGTTTAAATTCTTTCACTGCTCTTTCCAGTCTTTCCAGACTTAATTCTCCGGATTGTCTCCACAGTTCTTCGCCCTTTCTCATTAATATATAGGTAGGAGTATTTTCAATGGTATACAGTTCTGCAAGAGCACGTTCCTGATCGATGTCAATTTGTACTACCTCAAGAGTCCCTTTCATTAATTTTTTAAACTCCTCTATGACAGGATGCATTCTCTTGTTTTCAGGCTGCCAGTGGGCATAAAATTCGACCATTATCCAATCGCCGTGAGTCAACTTTTCTTTGTTCCGTTCTTCACGGGCTTCCTTCTTTTCTTTCATATCGATAATATTTTAAATGATTAATTGTTGTTCCAACAATAAAGAAAGAAAAAATGTTTGCGGGAGGAGGGAGAATAAACATAGATTAGAGGTTAATTACTCTTCATATTATTTTGTAGATAGGGTATTACTTAAACGCCTGTTATTCTATATAATTAATTTTACTTTTAAAAGTTATATCATTTTCTAATATCGAAACTCCCCTATTTTGTTTGTGCGAATTGTGCAAACCCTTTTTTATCTAACCTTTTTTTTTTATATTTAGCAACTTCGCTGGCTTTTACTCTCCTTTTTATTGGTAGCATGAGGGCTTAATTGACTATATTAGAAATGAATACAATTCTGCATTTCCTACAATATCACGATCTTTGTAATGTGAGGATCAGGTAAGTTTCTGCACCGCGTGATACATTAAAGAACGCAAAGAAACTTCCTTTGAATGCATCGCTATTTGGCGGATGCATACACTAAACTTAGAAAGGAAAGTTTTATAGGATGATGAAGAAAAGTGGAGACATATATATTAAAGGGTTACTCTATTTTTTATTATTGATGATGTTTTCATCTTGTTTTGATGATATTTTCACTGATAATAAAACAAGCGGTAATTCATATATAATGATTGGAGGAACAATGACGCGGGCTGCAACGAATCCGGGAACTGTTCCTGATGACTACATTGTTAAATCACTTCGTGTTCTGGCATTTGAACAAGCTAACGGAAAATGTGTTTCAAATAAACGTTATACTGCTGAGAATGGGGATGTTATAAAGCACTCTATTGATGCCGGAGATTATAATTTTGTTTTTCTTGCTAATGAACCTCCCCACGAGCTTATCATAAATAAATTGAATGGAATCACGAAGTATGCTGATTTGGATGAGATTGCGTATCCTGAATATTTTTTCTCATCCGAACAGGTTATTCCGATGATACAGGAGATTAAAGATGTAAAAGTTCTGTCGGGTGGGCAAGGTGCTGTATTAAGTGATAATACAACAGTGGATCCGTTGCAACTGGCTCTTGAAAGATTGGCAGTACGGATTGATGTAGTATTAGAGTCGGAAGATGATCTGGAAGATATTTTCTCGGGACTTATATTCGAGAATATTCCGGATGTAGTACCTCTTACTTCCAATTATCAAGGTACGATCGGGCAGAACAATATCCGTACTTTCTCTAAAGATGATGATGGGAGTTATTTTTCAGATGAGGCTCCGACCGGTGGGAGGATATGGGCAAAGAGGATAAGCAGAATTATTTTGCCAGCTAAGGAACTGAGTACAGTGGGGGACAAAACAAAGGCTGTGGTTCTTACAGTAGATATGGGGAGCCACTATAGTCCTTTTTGTGAACTACAGATAGCTTCGAGTCCGGTGAACTACAGTCTGCCAGGTAATACAATGTTGGATTTGCATGGCATCATTAAGGAACCGCTGGAAATGAATATCAAGGCTTCCAAATGGGTGGACATGGATAGTGATTGGAACATAGATAATCAACGTATATTAAGAATCTCGCATGTGGATGCATCGATAACAGACTTTAACGGCAGCCGGATTTCATTCTGGTCAAACATGCCTGTAGTCAAAGTGCTGCCCGAAGTGTACGATGTAGATGCTGGTAAGATGGTGGAAACTAACCGTATTTTTAATAGCCTGGCATCTCAATACACCATAGACAAGACTACTGCTCCCGAACGGTTCATGTATACAGTTCAATACCAAAATGGACAGAGAACGGGTACAGGATACATGGACTTATTGGCTGACGGATGGGTTGAAAGAGAATATTGGGGAAGTGGAGTAGATGATTATTTTAGTATGGCCAGAAATGTGAGCGGTACATATAAACTTACGTTGTCGGCAGAAAATGAAGATGGCAGTAATGCTCTACAAAGGGAGATTACAGTTAAGATAATACAAAATGGTAAACGTCTTCAATTTTATCATCCGGCTGCGGAACCGTCAAACGGTGCAACGGGTTATGCCGGTGCCTTTTGGAAAGATAATCAGCGTGGAGAACGTATTATCATGGGGCAACATGCCAGAGTCGATACATATGCTGGGACACTGGTGAATTGGAGTGCATGGGTGGACAATGATCCTAATAAAATGGTTGTTTTGAGTACGACGCCCAGCCTCGATCCTAATGTTGGGACTGCTAATCCGGGACAAGCCGAAGATTTTCTGGTAATACCCAATTCCCAGAAAGGGGAGGATGGTAAAAGTGTAACTGGCAAGGGACGTATTTATTTCCGTATCGGATTGACGGGAACAAATACGACGAATACCCCAAGATATGCAACAGTAAAATTGAAATATTACTTGTGGGGATGGGGAGATCCTATAGAGGCGACTATTTACTTAAGACAAGGTGAAAAACCGGATTATCTATATACAGGACGCACAGGATCGAGAGCATTTGCTGTTTACAATATGACTCATAGCAGTTTTCTAACTGCCCCTGTAACGAGCCCTTTTAGTATTGTAGTGAATAGAGGAAATGCTTCGGAAGTCGATTTCCCGACGAAAGCGGGAGCGCATTTCCAATGGACAAGACTAAAATCGGGGTCATATGGTAGTTATGCCAATGAAGCGGGAACAGACGCAGACTATGACAATTTTGGCTATAGAGCATTGAATCCGCGTCCTGATAAGAATGCGATTGGTCTTATAGGCTGGGGATGGAGCTATTATAAAAACTATGAATACCTGATATGGGATAATGGAAATGCGTCTGAAAGTTATAGTACTGATTATGAAGTATGCCCTAATGGTTATCATCGGCCGAATGATGGAAGTATATCCGGAGGGCGTGTGGCATCACATAATAGTTCACAGGCGGAAGCGAATGCGTCAGAATGGAGAGCATCCATTTTTGCACATCCGATGACTGGTGATGGAAATGAATTGTATAATCCAAGTCATCCGGATTATAATCCGAATCCTCCGTCCGATGGTCAGGTGACATCGCCTTCATATTATACTCCTGTAACTCTCCCCGACAATATGACATTCGGGTTTTATGCAGATGGGTATTTTGACAGGCGTCCTATCGAACAGAATTTTCTTCCAGGCAATAATGTACAATATGGAGTTACAATAAACAGTGCGAATGCCGCATACTGGGGATGTCTCTTTTTTAATGGTAATAAGTCTTTGTTTCTCCCTGCTGCGGGCAGACGGAACTATGGCGTGAAAGGAGCAAACGAGGCTGGCATGTTAGAACATCCGAGTGCCGGATTTTATATGACGGCATCGGCTGCTGATGTTCCTGAGACTAAAAGCTCAATTGATCCTGATTGGAGTTCTGTATGGAATATGGAGCTAAGCTATATGGGAACAGCGCCTATAAGCACTTCGTTTAAGGGTGGTTTTTCTTTGAGGTGTGTAAAGAATGAATGAATTAATGAGTGAAGAATGAGATTGCAAATAAAGATATATATGCTCTTCTGGTTACTTTTCTGTATGGTTTCATGCGTACTGGAGAAGGAGATTTATCCGGTAGAAACCGAGGAAGCCGACCAGGTCAGCATCGAGCTGTTTACAAGGCTGAGATCATACGATACTCCTGTGTCCAGAGCGGAAGCGCTGGAAGATGTAGTATCCAAAGATCCTTGGGTACTTGTATTCACTGATGCTGGTGATGGCATAGTTGATAATGCTGTATTTGCAGAAGCGGCACAAGCAAACATTAATGTTGGTAATAAAAGTTATGTTTTGCTTAAGCCACAAAGTGTCACATCATGGATCTTAATAGTAGCCAATCCGCAAGAAAAGTTCTATATAGGCAATATGCCTTATGACTTTTCGATTGCTAATTTTAAAAGCCTGTTTACAGGTCAGAGGCTTGCTAATGTGACATCTCAGATTTCAGTTATACCATTAAACACTGTAAATGAACCTCCATTCGTGGGAAAAACGTTGCCAATGAGCTATTTGTATAAAGTTACCGGAGGGATTAATGTAAATACGAAAATAGGTACAGATGATGTTCCATTGGAGTTGACGCGTGCAGTAGCCAAAATCGTTGTTAAGAGTAATGCTACAGACTTCACCTTATCGGGTGTACATTCGGTGTATAATCTGAATAAAAATACGGTACTGCATAATCTGTCCGGCAATTTGACAATGGCAACAACTATGTTGAATTATATTAGAAGTAATACAAATGAAGATTTTGTCTCTGCTGTTACTAATGTAGCCGATCCTATATATGTGTATGAAGCAAAGGCAAACAGCAATGTTTATACTTATATGATTATACGCGCATTCTATAAAGGGGTTCAATATTATTATAAGATGGCTATAGCCGATGATGGCCTCAATTATATGGATATAAAGCGTAATCATGAATATGAGTTTACGATACTATCTGCTAATTCTCCGGGGTTTGCAACTTACAGTGACGCTATGCTGTCGAAACCTAATAACATGAATTTGAAATATAAAGTTACAATAACAGATATTTCTTCTTATGAAATTAAAGCCAATAGCGAATATTTTCTTGCTGTAAGTAACCGGCTTTGTATCATATATGACAATACGGAGAGTTCAGGCAATCAGTATGTTGCTTTTACACTGACGACGGATTGCACTTACGCACATCAATTCTCGGATGGAAGTAACTATCTGAAGGTCGCCAATGGTGCGATGACTATCGTTTCGCCATCGCCCGCAAGAATTCCTTCTGCCTCAAATCAGAATTCTCCGGTCACGATGAATGTGATAGTAAAGCTTCCTGCCGGCAGTGCCGCTAACTCAAGCATTAATATAAAGCTTGGTAACATCGAGCAGACAATTAGCGTGATAAGAAAACCTATTATTCCGGCTGCAGGAATGATTGTAAACTATTACACGGAGAATTCCGGTGCCTATGATTTTGAATATTATCTTCTTACTGCAAAAGTAGATAATTCAGTCAATGTACCGTGGATTACAATGAAAAACAAATATGGTGTGGTTAGTGCCGATCCGAACAGTATTCTGGTAGAAGACGGAGTAATTGATATAAACGTGGCTTCCACTTCTTCTGCAAGAAACCAGGTGATCTATCTTACAACTATAAAAAATCCGAAAGAACCTCAGGATGATAATGAAGATATACCGAGACGAATTAAAGTATATTTATATCAACGAGGATCTTGATAACAGAAAAAATAAAAACTTGATAATGAAGAAAGTATTCATACTCATATTAGTCATACTTTGCACTTTTGCAGTAAACAGCAAAGCGCAGAAAATTGCTGTCAAAAGTAATCTGCTTTATGATGCTACTACTACCCTGAATCTTGGTCTGGAGGTTGGTCTGGCACGCAAGTGGACGCTCGACGTACCATTCAACTATAATCCGTGGAAATTTAATGATGGAGCCAGACTCCGGCATTGGGGAGTTCAGCCGGAAGTCCGTTACTGGTTTTGCGAAAGCTTCAGACGTACATTTATAGGAGTACATGGTCATTACGCCGATTTCAATGTAGGAGGATTTCCCGGCTGGTCGTTTATCAGTGAGAATATGCAGAACAACCGATATCAAGGACACCTGTACGGTGGTGGTATTTCCGTAGGGCATTCGTGGATCTTGAAAAAACGCTGGAGTTTAGAAGCATCTGTCGGAGTAGGATATGCGCGTATTGTGTATGAAAAATACCCTTGTGCAGAGTGTGGTACTAAGATAAAGGATACGAGTAAGAACTATTTCGGTCCTACCAAAGCGAGTCTGTCACTTATTTACGTAATAAAATAAAAAGAGAATGATGAAAAGGAATCTACAATTCATCGTATTTGTATTAGCTGTTTTATGTCAGAGTATGAATCTGGCTGTGGCTCAGGACCGCTCTTATGAGGGTGTTGTGTCAGTAAAACCGATGCAGCTGGAACAACGGGGTGATTTTCTTCATATAGATATCGACTTTATCATGAATAATGTGAAGGTTAAAACAGCCCGGGGAGTCGATTTTATTCCGCAGCTGGTTGCCCCGGAACGTACTTATGATCTTCCGAAAGTATCTATCAAAGGACGTGACGAATATATGGCTTACGAACGCCGACTGGCGGTGATGAGTGCTAAAGAGAGAAAGAGTTATGTGCGTCCTTATGTCGTGGAAAAGGGTAACAAAAGAAAAAATGATACCATTCAATATAGATACATATTGCCTTATGAAGCATGGATGGAAGATGCTAAACTGGTTTTACAGCGTGATGAGTGTGGTTGCGGTGAATCGACCTTGATGAGTGTAGAGCCACTGATTGATAAGGTTACATTAGAACGCATACTATTCCCGTATGTTGTGGCACCTTACCTGGCTTATTTACAGCCGGTAGCTGAAGAAGTGAAGCGTCGTGATATACAGGCAGAATGTTTCCTGGACTTTGAGGTGAATAAAGTAAATATTCGTCCCGAATACATGAACAATCCTAAAGAGTTGGCTAAGATTCGTACGATGATTGACGATCTGAAGGCCGATCCGAGTATCAAGGTAAACAGACTGGATATTATTGGTTATGCTTCGCCCGAAGGATCATTGGCGAATAACAAACGCTTGTCTGAAGGACGTGCTATGGCGTTGCGTGATTATCTGGCAACCCGGTATGATTTTTCCCGGAATCAGTATTACATCATCTTTGGTGGCGAAAACTGGGAGGGGCTGGTGAAGGCACTTGATACGATAGATATAGAGTATAAAGATGAGATATTGGATATTATTGAGTATACTTCTCTTGAACAGGGGAGAGAAGCAAAACTGATGAAGCTTCGCGGAGGTGTACCTTACCGTTATATGTTGAAAAATATATTCCCAAGCCTGCGTGTTGCTATTTGTAAAGTGAATTATGACATCAAGAACTTCGATGTAGACGAGGCACGGGAGGTGATAAAGAAACGTCCTCAGAACCTGAGCCTGAACGAAATGTTCCTGGTGGCTAATACTTATCCGGCAGGTTCGCAAGAGTTTATTGATGTGTTTGAAACAGCTGTCAGGATGTATCCTGAAGATGAGGTTGCTAATATGAACGCCGCTGCTGCTGCTCTTTCACGCAATGACCTGGTTTCTGCAGAGCGCTATTTGGGTATGGTAAATTCTAAAAAGCATTTACCGGAATATACGAATGCTATGGGTGTATTAATGTTATTAAAAGGAGAGTATGATGATGCGGAGAAGTATTTGAAAGCCGCTGCTGAATCGGGTCTGAAAGCTGCCGGACACAATTTGGAGGAACTGGCTACGAAAAAAGCGAATGCAGCTGAGATTGAAAATAAAAACCAAAAACAAAAGAGATAAATATTTTAGTTATAAACACTTTAAGTTAATTGTAAACAATGAAAAAGAAGAATCTTTTTATGCTGGCACTTGCATCTTTGGCATTTGTGGCATGTAGTAATGAAGACATCGTGCCGGTGGTCGAAGAAGATATCGATTATGGCGTGGTAACCGATCCTAAGGGGGATGCATGGGTAGCTGTGGGGATTAAAACTCCGTCTCAGTCTCGTGGCTTGAATACTCCGGATCATCAAAACGGGACTGCTGTTGAATCGGAACTGAAGAAAGTAAGAGCTATTTTCTTTACGGCTGATGCTGATCCTGAAGTGACAGCTGATATTTTATTGACCAATGCTGAGGCAGGTGTGGATGCTACCGGACAACCTACAGGAAGTGCAGGTACTGCGTTTAAAGTACCGGGAGTTTCTAAGCGTATTTTGATTGTAGCCAATCCTTCTGCAACCTTCCAGAATGATGCTGTCAATAGTAAATGGATTACCGGTACAAAGTATTCCGTTGTTAATGCAGCTCTTACTAATACGGCAGCCAGCATCTCTTCAACCGATGGTTTTATGATGACAAATGCTAAAGGAGACCTGGAACCATCGATTACCGAAGACGGTCCTACTTTGGGTGATCCGAAAGATCTGAGTCTTTATAAAACAGATGCCGGAGCAAAGGCCAATCCGTTGACTATCAATATTGACCGTGTCGTTGCCAAAGTTCGTGTTACTATTACACAAACAAGTTCTAAGGCGGATATATCCGAAGCTAAATGGGTATTGAATACAACGAATAAGAGTTACTACCCTCTCTCTAAGAGAACTCCGACATGGTTGGAACAACAGAATGTTCCTACAGGAGGTTTCCGTGCCCCGTTTGACCAATATAAGAAAGGTTCTTATAGAATAGACCCTAATTATACGGCTCATCCGGCAGGATCTTACAATGTGTATGATGAAAATCATGTTGATGCAGGTGCTACAGCGATTCCGTGGCATCTGACTACAGAAAGTGAATATTGTCTTGAAAATACTCAGAATCAGGCTGGTAATACGCATGATAATACAACGCAGATATTGGTGAAAGCTAAATATATGCCTAAAGAGTATCAGAAAGCAGATGGTACAACTACTACTGATCAGGAAACTAATGGAGACTGGATGCTGATTGATGGTGGTTTCTATACCTTTACTACGTTGATGGACTGGATTGAAAAAGAACTGAAGTATAAGTATCTCAGTACTCATCCGGATCCTATTGTCATCACTACACCTTTGACCACTGCGTTTAACAAATATCTGGTAGGAATAAGTCTGGCTGCTGTGCCTCTTCCTGCTACTGCAGATGCTGCTGCTATTACAACTCTTATGCAGGATTTCAAGGATACGAAAACTGGTATATTGGGTGTGGATGACAGAGCAAAAACGGTAGATGTTCTTACTTATTATAAGGGAGGTTATAGCTTCTATAAAGCGATGATTAAGCATGACGATACCAGTTTAGCTACCAATGAATTGGGTGAGTTTGGTGTAGTTCGTAATTCTGTTTACGATATTAGTGTCACTAAATTCAATGATCCCGGATATCCTACTATTCCTCCTATAGTAACAGATAAGGATGAAGATGATGATCTCCGTATGTCTATTCTGATTGATGTTAACCCATGGACATGGTATACTCAGGAAGTAGAATTCTAATTTCAGATTAGTAGTTTTATTTAATTCTTTATTTAAGTGTTGTGGGAGATAAGTATTGCTCCCACAACCTTACTTTCAACTTCAGGAAGTTTCCGGAAACTCCTCTATAAAAAATTCCGGGATATTATAGTTTTGATAGAACGACTGTTTGGTTCTATCCCCAAAATTGGAAATTACGAGAAAAGAACCCGTTTCTTTTCCACTCTATATATGATTAAATTAGAAAAATAAAAAATATGAATCTGAAAAGCCTTATACATTACATTGCCCTGGGACTTCTTGTAGCCTGTTCCTGGATGATGACCTCATGCGATAGCTTTAACGAAGATCTGCCGGAGTGCCGTTTATTCGTTAAATTCAAGTATGATTATAATATGCTTTTTGCCGATGCATTCCATACGCAAGTAGATAAAGTGGAACTTTATGTATTTGATGAAGAAGGTAAATTCATGTTCAAGCAGGCAGAGGAAGGCGCTTCACTTGGAACCGGTTATTACCGCATGGTTGTAGAACTGCCTGTGGGAAAGTATCAGCTTATGGCATGGGCAGGAGCACGTGATTCATACGACATAACTTCACTGACGGCAGGAGTTTCTACCCTTACGGATTTGAAATTGCAACTGAAACGTGAAGAATCTCTTATTATGAGTAAGAAACTCGAGCCGTTGTGGTATGGTGAGATTATTGATGTAGAGTTCACAGGTACCCGTAACCAGACGGAGTTGATAAACCTCATAAAAGACACTAATAAAGTGAGATTCCTGTTCCAGGGCTATTCAGATGACGACTGGGCGTTGAACATGAATGATTATGATTATGAGATTATCGAGTCAAATGGTCATCTGAATTACGATAACTCTTTGCTGGTTGATGATGTTCTGAGTTTCCGTCCCTACCATATGGAACAGAATGATATTTCACTTGTAGCAGTGGAACTCAATACAATGCGGTTTATGGCAGATCGTCCCACCCGTTTTATCGTGACGGAGAAAGCTACGGGACGGAAAGTTTTCAATATCAATCTGACTAATTATTTGAAAATGTCTGCTATGGAAGGGAGTTTTCCTAATGCACAGGAATATCTGGACCGTGAAGATGAATATAAGATATCCTTTTTCTTCTCTGAATCGTGGCTGGCCGTACAGATTAATATCAATGGCTGGACGTATCGCTTTCAGGATGAAGACGATTTTTGATAAAAAGGGTATAGACTGACATATTTGAGTAGAAAGATAAAGAGAATGTATATAGCATTCTCTTAAAGGCACTTATACTTCTTCGATGTGAATCGCGGGGTATATTATATTGTTTGTTTTGTTTGTGTGTGCCCCTATTTCCTCTAAGTGTAGATGTGTAATAGGGGCTTTTTTACAAAGCAATAAGAAAAACGAATATTAATAATCAAAACCAACTGAGGAAAATAATAATGAATTCAAAACTTGAAAAAATTCTGATGCAAGAAGCATCCAATACCAACCGTATCTATCTACACTATCGCCCGCAGCACGAGCATTGGGTAGCTTATGAGCAGTCGGCACTGAATCTGCTGTCGCTTGCTCCTCTGTTGTTACCCGATGAAGAGATATTCTCCGATGCGGAAATACGTCTTCGCTATGCTGCTATTAGCTTTGAGCAAATGGATCGTTATAACTTACCAGCCTACTGTACATTGTTGGGAGACGATATAATGGAATTGGCCACAGAACTTCCTTTGGCTCACCAGCAAAATCCTTTGCTTCCCGCATGGGGAGGTGTGCCAGGCGATAGTATCTTTGTAAGTTCACTATAATTGTCTTTCTCAGAAAGGAACGCTCCTTTTCCCGGTACATAGTCTTGTTTTACATGTACATCTAAAACAGTATGAGATGCACATGTCGTACTGGCCCACATGTACATGTCGTACTGCTTTACATGTACATCTAAAACAACGTTGCATACCGAGGATTCCTACGTTCCTCTATGAGACAGGACTTTACCGATACCGGAGAAAGAAATAGACGATAGCGGTAGACGGCATTTGGTACAAACCTGAAAAGAAATGAACTCACCACAGAGTAACACAGAGTTTAAATCTTTCTTGAAACGCAGAATTCTAAGACCTGCGCAAATATTTGTGCAAGAAAAAATAGTTAAATAAGTTAAATGGGTTGCTAT
>NZ_JAASHC010000025.1:0-82722 GCF_019734355.1 Bacteroides sp. K03 | reverse complement strand
ACAATATTAAGAAATTTATTCTTATTAACGTTCATAAAGAACTATGTTTTCCATGGCAAAGATAATGGTAGAGGAACCGAACTTATCATATAGGGAAAATTAAGATAACATGCCGGGTAAATATGCATAACTATCCAAATAAAGGAAGATTATGCAATAAAACAGGGGTAGTAATTTACATTATTATGCAATTTATTCTCCAGTTATAGCAATGATTAGAATAAGTGTGTTATAAAAAACGATCATATAAGAACAAAAAGACAGGATAACTGCATTTTCTTGAAACTTTTACTAATTCCATCATGGTATTGCATTCGATAACATAAGAGAACAAATGTGTATTGGTGAGGAAAGGGATTATTTCTCTACTTACTCTCACTTTTCCAGTATTTTCTTTGATTAGTCAATAATAAATCCTTATATTGCGAACATTATCATTAGTAACTGCTACAATGAAGAAATCGTTAACCATATTCTTCGTCATCTTATGTAGTTGGCACCTATATGCTCAATTACCCATTATTCCGGTCCCCCAGCCCGCCACGATGGACACTTATGGAATAAACATCAACCCACAAACTCATTCCAGTACCCCATCTCCCTTTATTAAAAGAGCACAGTCTAATGCATATGATCCTAATGAATTAGAGCGACGTAATCAAAGAACACAACAAGAGATAAATGTAGCAGGATATATAACTGGATATCACCAAATTAGTTGGGACTTAGCCCGATGGCAATTCGATAAATTGCAGTCTAAGCAGGATAATCATCCATCTGTAGAAGGCTTTTCAAGCCAACGCGCACAGTTCCGAGGATGGAAAGATGGCATAAGAGGATCATTTAAAAATCCGTGGAAAGCAATACGTTGGCAATATAAGTCTGTACCAGGTATGACTAAATATTTTTTTAAGTAATTAAAAATGAGAAAAATAATAGTATTTGTATTAGTAATGTTGGTCCTTCTTTCTTGTGAACAGAAATCCGAACGAACAGAAATTAATTGTGTCTTTCAATTACCAGGTAAGGATGTTTTTGTGAAAACATCTAAACGCAAAGGAGGAAAGTTTGTTATTTTTTTCGCATTAGATTCCTTAATGCTAAAGAATAGTCAAGATTCTATCGAATTCCAAACGGGTGGTTACATTTATATGTTTATGGATACAACGAATGTTTATATAAAAGAATATGCTGCTCCCATACAGCATATCCAACATCAACATTTTAATTTCCAAATGATTTCTTTTAGTGATTATGATCGTTTTTCTGAAAATGGAAAACAAATAGAACCGTATTCTTATATAAACATTGATACGAGAGAGTATCACGTGGCAGTAGATCAGCAAGTTATAAGAAAAGGTGAACTTTATGGAGGTTGGTGACTCTGTTTTTTATGATCAAATAAGTAATCTTCCAGAGGGACGTTATCAAATTGTAGATGGAAAGGTTGTTTCATATTAAAAAGTACGTATATAATGAAAACATTATTTTCTAAAAAGAATATCAAAACGTTGTCAATACTATTGATTATTGATATAATTATGGTTGGTTGTTGGACACTGTACACTCAACCTGATAGTAGCCTTAGTATTATTTTATTATTTATTATTCCTATAGTATTTTTAGCCAATTTAGTGATTGCCGGCATATTCTATTTTATCAAGATGTATTATACACCTTTTTTAGTGATTAATGCTTTCTTATCTTCTTTTTTAGTGTACCTTTTTTTTGTACAGTATATTGAAATTGGTAAACGTATTCGCATGGATAGTTGGGAGTTTTTCATTGACGGACTCAAATATACCATATCGTGTGACGGCATTAATAGAGATGGTAGTTATTATAGTATCGAATATAGCCCTGAACCGGGTTTATCAATTGGTGGTGAGAATGAAAGAGGAATTGTTTTCGCTCGAAACGATACCGTATATTTTACTGCCGTAGATAGTACAACATATTTTATTTACAATAATCATTTATATGGATATAAAAATATCGACAAAATAAAAGTCAAAAAGAAGTATTAATTAGAGCTTGCTAAATAATTGAGTAATAAATCTTGTTATAACATAATTTTCCCATATCTATACTCAGCAAAATCAATAATAAAAGATGAAGAAAAATAGAAAGAGAATATTAATAATTATAGCCAGTATTTTCGCAGGGTGTGCACTTACTATTATTGTTATAATTGGTCATACATTGTATGAAATACAGACAGATTTGGAACATATTTTTACCAGACAGAAATCTTACTTTAGACAATCTAGTTTTTCCGGTAAAATCATAAAACGTTATCCATATCAACTGATGATAAAATATGATTCAACTGCAATTCTACCTCCAATGGGTTATCAATTTTTTTATAATTATTACTTTTTCGAACCGGACGACAGTACCGTACTGTTCAACGTACCCGAATCCATTTATAAGATTACAGAATTAAATGATTCTGTTATAAAAGAAAAAGGTTCAGATTCACTCAGAATAAATCAACATACATATAGATTATTAAGTGCAAAACGATTGGAGTGGTTACCTCGGAGCAAATGATTTATACTGAAAATGTAAATGTACAATGGTATGGTTAGAACACTGGTCTAAAAAAGCACAATCGATAATCTGTGGAAGACCCTACACTGGACAACTAAATCTATACCCAGTGGAATAAAATGGTATATAAAATAAGTAATTATGAAAAAAAACACTTTTATAATACTAGGATCATTAGCTTTTCTTTCCTGTGGCGAAACAGTCTATAGGGAAAATAATTACATGTTCCAATTACCCCAAAAAGATGTTTTCGTAAAAACGTCCAAACGTCCAGGAGGGAGATTTGTCATTTTCTTTGCACAGGATTCTTTATCACTTAATAATAGTAAAGACTCTATTGAACTTAGAACAATAGATTATATACAAATCATCGTGAATACTTCAGATATATATGCTCGAACATCCTACTCAACAATACAAAGTGTTGGATGTTCAAAATATAATATTGAGATTGTACCTGATAACTTTTTTATTAACCATTTCTTTGAGAATAATAAACGAAAGCCTCCATATACTTTCATAAATATAGACACTAAAGAATATAATATTATTGTAAATGAGCAGATTATTAAAAGAGGAAATATTTATGGAGAATAACAAAAAAAGAAATGTAACCATGAATAAATATTTAATATTTTACATCATTCTTTTATTTCTATCCTCTTGTAACAAAGTGATTACTGGACGAGTTGATAAAATACAATACACCCCATGGAAGGGAGGTAATGTATTAATGTATAAAATTAGTTTTTGTAAAGACGGAAAAATGGATTCTACTTATTTAATTGGAAACAGAATCTATGTTAAAGGCACTTATAATTCTTTTTATTTTGAAGTAGGTGACAGTATAAACATTAAATTAGGATTGACAGAATACCAAAACAAATTCATTAGTATTCATAAGTTAGTGAAAAGAGGAAATACATTTGTAGAAAAAAGAACAAAAACAATAGGAAGTTCTATCAATCGAGTAGATATTCCCCCTTTACTTCCAACAGCCTATAACAATGATGATAACACAGTAATAATAAACAACTTCTTCAACCAATGGTTTCAATATAATAAATTGAAAATAAGTTCTCCTATTGTTTTTTATGTTAATATTGATACTATAGGAAGAACCCATATCCACCACACATACAGTGATGATCCAAAAATCATAGATTGTATAACCAAAGGAGTAGATAAACTTCCATTATTCACTCCAGCATCTAACAATGGAGTAAAAGTAAACATAATAACTTCCTACGAATTAAAGTAATACGTTATCAAAACTCTCAATTTAAATACATGGACTGTCAAATAACAAACTTATGCATTATAGAATCATTTATATATTCATTTTACTATTAACGTTATTATTGTCTTGTTCAAAGAAAAATAGCGAAAGATGTAACTCTCTTTATGAAAAAGCTTTCAATCGCTGGCTTCAATATTCACTAACAGATAGTACATTATGTCTGGAAGAAGCAAAACTATATTTAGATAGTATTGATTGCAAACCTGTAAAAAGAAAAGTTTTTGAACTGAATCTTTCAATTAGGTATTTATTAAAAGACTACGAAGGAGGAAAGAAATATGTTGAATCATTTAATTCATCAGATTTCTCAACTAATTATAAAAAGGATATGTATATAAAAGCATTTGAAGTTGCTATATTGGAATCTAAAGGTGACACAGTAAATAGAAATCAATTATTCAAAGAACTTATCAATGAGATTCAACTCTATTTAAATAAAAATCCAAACGAAGAATCATTGTATGACCTATTTTTAGTAAAGAGAATAATAGAAGACCAAAATAAGATTCTTAAAGAAATAGAACATATACGTTCATCAAAACAGTATGAAGATAAAGTCATTGATAATATCATTCTGATGTTGACGGCTAACAATGATGAAAATAAGACATTTACATTCAATTGAATAATTCATAAAGGATGGCAAACGATAATGTATATGATACTTTATTTAGTCTGATCGTAAACAACATTCTACTATATTTTTGACTGTATACAACACTATATAAAATCTATACTGAAATAGAAGATGAAGAAAAATAGAAAGAGAATATTAATAATTATAGCCAGTATCTTCGCAGGATGTGCACTTACTATTATTGTTATAATTGGTCATGAGTTGTATGAAATACAAGCTGCCGCGGAACAAGCTTTTACTAAACAGAAATCTTATTTTAGACAATCTAGTTTTTCTGGTAAAATCATAAAACGTTATCCATATCAACTCATGATAAAATATGATTCAACTGCAATTCTACCTCCAATGGGACATCAATTTTTTTATGATTATTACTTTTTCGAACCGGATGACAGCACTGTACTGATCAACGTACCCGAATCCATTTATAAGATTACAGAATTAAATGATTCTGTTATAAAAGAAAAAGGTTCAGATTCACTCAGAATAAATCAACATACATATAGATTATTAAGTGCAAAACGATTGGAGTGGTTACCTCGGGTCAAATGATTTATACTGAAAATGTAAATGTACAATGGTATGGTTAGAACACTGGTCTAAAAAGCACAATCGATAATCTGTGGAAGACCCTACACTGGACAACTAAATCTATACCCAGTGGAATAAAATGGTATATAAAATAATCAATTACAATCATTTATGAATCCCATTAAAATAACATTGCTTACTTTAATAACAGTAATAATATTATTAGTCATATGTGGAACTATCTTTATTCAAAAAATCAAGGTAGATGCTCTTACTTTTTTGGTATATTCTTTTTATCTAACCTCTTTTATTTGTATGACATCTTTTGTTATAAGTTCATTTTTTTATCGTTCCTGGATAAAGAAACACAAAATAATTACTATTATAATCTTAACTATTTTAATCAGTTGGGTATCGATACTATTTTCTATATAAGTTCACTTTAAATACGGTAGCAGCAAGCAACTTACAGATATATAAAACATAGTGCCAGGCAGGTAATTTATTAAAATTAAAACAAAATCAATAATAGAAGATGAAGAAAAACAGAAAGAAGTAAAGATTATAGAATATGGAAACAAAAAAATCGCTAATACCAATTTATGAGTTAGAATTTTCGGATGGTATTTCTTTGAAAATTCATGTAAAGAAAGCAAAAACAGGTATACTAAGTATTATTTTATTTTTTGCACTTTCAATCTTTTTCATTCCGATTATATTCTTTATATATTTGGCTACAACCGGTGAAGGTATTCCTTTGGGTTTCATTATCACTTGCATCGTAGGCTTTCTTTCTTCTGGTTATCTATTGAAATTATATTTGTGGAATAAATATGGAACAGAGGTCATTATTATACAAAAGAAATGCTTAATTCTATATTATGATTACAAGCTATTCAAAGACAATTACCAAAAAATTCATTTTGAGTCGATTCAAGTTTATTTTGAGGACAATGGTATATTAATGAATGCCTCTCAAAGAGTCAGTGATCCCAAGGAAAATGCGAATATAAACAATGTGATTTGTTTTAATTTAGATGGTAAAGATGTAAAATCAGAAGGCGAAATACCTCTTGAAGAGATTATAAAAATCAGTAACTATTTACGTCAAACCAATTAACAAGCAGCACATATAAAATAAGAGTTCACATGTATCAAAATGAAATAGAAAAATTAAATAAAAAGTGTAGGATTTACCTTCTGTACATAATGACATGTATCATGGCATTACCTGTATATTCTCAAGCTACCTACATCAAAGAACAACTGACTCTCACCAATATGCTATCCGGCAAAGACTCCATGGATCTGCAAAAAGCAGTCTATGCCGTAGAAAATGCTTATTACAACGGCAACCTGAATGAAGAGATATTCAATCAGCAAATAGAATGGTATACTAATTTTTACCGCGGTATTATGCAATCCGGCGATATCCGTTATGAAGGACAAGGAGACGAGCAAGCAGCCAAGGCACAATGCGCCGTTTTCGTTTTCATGACAGATTCCATTCCTATGCAAGTTGGAGACACAGTAGCATGGCATACTCCATTTGAATATAACTTTGATGATTACGCCGGACGGGAAAACTGGAACAACATGTTTGTATCACGTATGATGGAAACGAAAAAAGGAAATTGCCACTCCATGCCACTACTCTACAAATTAATTATGGATAAACTCGGTGAGAAGTGCTGGTTATCACTGGCCCCTAACCATATGTACATAAAAGCATGGAACAAACGGGCAGGCTGGTATAATATAGAACTAACCTGTGCCGATTTTCCCACAGATGCCTGGTTGACAGCATCCGGATACATCCATCTGGATGCGATCAGAAATGGCATATATATGGATACTCTCTCCGTTCGGCAATCAATAGCTCTGTGTCTGACTGATTTAGCTCAAGGATACATGCACAAGTATGGGAGCGGGGACGGGCATTTCATTGTACAATGTTGTGATACGGCTTTGAAGTATTATCCGGACTATATCAATGCATTATTGCTAAAAGCACAAATTGTAACACAACAATATAAACAAAGCCCTTCTGTCACCATAAAGAAACAGATGAATGAGCTATACAGCAGAATTCATCAACTTGGGTATCGAAAAATGCCGACTGATATGTATTTAAATTGGCTCTATTCATTAAACGAATATAGCAACGAATACCGGATAAAGAAAATAATCAGCTATAAACAAAAATGAGTAATTACAAGGTTGTACACTTTTGCATAACAAAAGTGTACAACCTGACTATGCAAGAATGTACATTCTTGTTATACCAAAGCGTACACTCTTATATCAACTCATTATCAGCGCTTTACAAACAGATATAAGTTACGATAATCTGTCTTTCAAAACCTGTGGTAACTCAGGCATAGCGCCACTCTGAGTACATACATATGCAGAAACTTCAACTGCCAGTTTATGGGCTTCGGGCACACTCTTACCCTTCAATAACGAAGCACAGAAAGCAGCCGTAAACGAATCACCTGCCCCCACCGTATCGGCTACCGGTACTCTGGGTGTCTCCTGGAAAGAGACTACGCCCGGAGTAAATACATAGCTCCCGTTGGTTCCACAGGTCAGTATTAACATCTTCAAATTGTATTTAGCGAGGAGGATCCAGCATTTGTCCTGAAGATCGATACCCGGATAACCGAACATACGGCTGATAGCAACCAATTCTTCATCATTAATCTTCAGTACATTGCAACGCTGGCAAGACTCACGAATGATTTCTTTGGTATAAAACCCCTGACGAAGATTGATATCGAATATCTTCAACTGCTCATCTCCATCGGGCATCGCGTCAAGAAAACGATTGATAGAAACACGACTCACTTCATTGCGTTGCGCCAGCGAACCAAAGCAGAAAGCACGAGTACTGAGCGCCAAGCGTTTCAGATCATCAGTAAATGGAATATTGTCCCAGGCTACCCCCTCTTTAATCTCATAAAGAGGTATACCAGCACTATCGAGCGTTACCTGTACGGTTCCGGTAGGATAATTCACCACTTGCAACTGATGCTTCAACTGCTTTTCTTTGAATACCTCAAGGATTTCATCCCCTAACGCATCATTGCCAACAGCACTTACCACACGGCTGTCAAATCCAAACTGCGATACATGATAAGCGAAGTTTGCCGGAGCACCACCTATTTTTTTTCCTTCGGGCAGCACATCCCATAGTGCCTCACCCATTCCTACGATTATGTTATTCATACTAATTTACGATTAAACTATTTACAACTTAAATTACTTTTTAATGCGGAAAGTGTAGAATAAGAGATATGCTACTCCAACCGTCATTACGGCTACCGCACCGCTCTGTCCGATGGCGTCAGAAGCAACTCCCATTGCCAAAGGGAAAATTGTTCCTCCGAAAAGCCCCATGATCATCAGACCGGAAACTTCATTTTTCTTATTCGGCATAAACAATAATACCTGAGAGAAAATGATAGGAAATACATTTGAATTACCAAATCCTATAAAAGCAATACAAATGTAAATCATCATCAAGTCATGGAAAATAAACAATCCTGCCATTGCCATCAACATAAAAAACACACTGATAGCAAAGAAAGTTTTAGATGACATTTTACGCAGAATAAAGGATCCTAAAAGACAACCTATGGTACGGAAGATAAAATACAGACTGGTTGCGAAGCCTGCATCTGCTAATGTCATGCCTAAACGCTCCATAAGAATCTTCGGAGCAGTAGTATTTGTACCCACATCAATCCCCACATGACACATAATCCCGACGAATGAAAGTAAAATAAAAGGTTTACCCAACAAAGCCAGGCACTGCATAAAAGTGGAAGGCTTTCCTTCTTCCGGTTCTTCTACTATCGATGTAGCATTCAGTAACAGAATGGCAACAATCGATATAACCATGTAAATGGGGAAAAGTACACGCCAGCCAAGGTCGAATGAAGGAATGGCTTGTGTAGCCCCCCACATAGCGATGTAAGGAGCAAGGAAAGAAGCAATGGCTTTTATAAACTGTCCGAAGGTAAGACTACTGGCAAGTTTGTCACCACTAACAATAGTAGAAAGTAATGGATTCAGTGAAGTCTGCATCAAGGCATTACCAATACCAAGCAAAGAAAACGAAACAAGCATCAATACATAACCATCTCCGAAAATAGGGAGAACCAAAGATGCAAAAGTGATTACAAGACTAAGAAGTACCGTTTTTTTACGTCCGATACGATTCATCAACATACCTGTAGGTACGGAAAAGATAAGAAACCAAAAGAATACCAGTGAAGGAAAGATATTTGCCTGAGCATCTGTCAGACCAAGATCTGCTTTTACATAATTAGAGGCGATACCTACAAGATCAACAAATCCCATAGCAAAGAAACAAAGCATCACCGGGACAAGCTTCGTTAGCGAAGCATTTTTAGTATTTTCCATTATTTTTGAGTTGTTAAGTTGGGAAGTTTTTAAGTTGAGAAGTAGTTAAGTAGAAATGTTTTGCTTAGATAAAGCAGAACTATCCACTACTTACTACTATCTACTTACTACTAATTTATACACAGTAAATGAAGTCACATTATAGCTTCCGCCTTTGGCATAAAAACTAATGCGATTGTAAGGTTCCGATGGGAACACAAGGTTCGTCATCGCAAACCGGCCATCGTCGCCGAAAGCTTCAACACTCGATTTATCAATGAACAGACGAAGTTTCATTTCATTACTACCCCCGATAGGAGCCATTGTAACAGTTGGAAAATCTTTGCTGAATGATACATTTCCACTCTTTGTACGATCCATAGAGAATTTCTTCTCAATCAGATTGTAGCTCATCTCCACTTCTTCTCCTTTTGAATTGAATAGTTGAAATCCGATAACTTCGGCATTTTTATTTTTGATAGTCATCTCTATTTCGTAAGTATCCGTGTTGTCGGCAAAAAGCTTATCCATATTATAAGTACGGTCTACTTTGAAAGTACGCTTCTTTATTGCTTTATCACGTAACTTAAGTAACTCCTTGGAAGGAGTACACTTCACGTAAGTCTCCCCATTGAAAGTATAGAGTGAAAGATCACGAGGTACAGAGTTTGCACTACGGTATTGTTGAGTCGGAACATTGTTCGCATATTCCCAGTTACTCATCCATGCCAAAGCGATGTGACGGCCTTCGGGGGCATTACTCCAGGTTACTGTAGCATAATGATCTTTCCCCCAGTCCATCCATTTGGTTAAAGCCGGAGAGTCATTTACAAACTTCTGTCCATCGAATGAACCCACAAAATACTGCGTGGCCGAGCCACCGAACGGCCCCCCCGGATTAAGGTTACAGATAAGTACCCATTTCTTTAATTCAGTGCCTTCGACAGGTAGTTCTATAAGATCAGGACATTCCCATACACCACCGTGAGCCCCCTGTCCTTCACCGAATTTACTTTCCAAAGTCCAGTCTTTCAGGTTAGGAGAAGAATAAAGTTGCATCTCCTGTCCTACAGCAAGAATCATAATCCATTTCTTTGTATCTTCATGCCATATCACTTTCGGGTCACGAAAATCACGTTGGGTGGAAGTAAGAATGGGATTACGGGCATACTTTTTGAATGTCTTTCCGTTATCGAGGCTGTAAGCCATACTCTGTACCTGACGGTCACTTGCCGAGGTATAAAAAGCCACTATGGCTCCGGCACCAAATCCGGCAGTATTGTCTTTATCTACCACACATGAACCACTAAAGATCGTACCCAGTGCATCCGGAGAGATAGCATCGCCATGATGCTTCCAATTTACTAAATCCGTACTGGTAGCATGTCCCCAATGCATATTCCCCCACATAGAACCGTAAGGGTTGTGTTGATAAAACAGATGATAAACACCATCCTTATATACCATCCCATTCGGATCATTCATCCATCCATAAGCTGGTGTAAAGTGATATACCGGACGGAATTTTTCACAATTGGAAGTATCATATTCATCAGAAAGTTTCATCTCTTTCCAACATATAGCCGAATCCGGAATAAGCTGAAAATTGAAAGAAAGATGTTTGTTATCAAATCCGGTAAGGTCAACTGGTACAAAGTAATCTACTTTATTAACAGCCAAACGGACATTCATGTTACGCACTACATCGTTATCAGCTATCATATACAATTTTGCTTCGGGCGAAGCCTCTTCTACCGGAAGAAGCAAAAACTTTTTCTGCTCTTCTATCTGGACAATACTTTGTCCGTCACCTAAATGTTTAATCACGAAAGGAGGATTTATAGCCGGACAAGAACAGACAGAAGCAGCAGTCCCTACTATAAACAAGGAAAGTGTTTTTCCGATTTTCCGCCAGGAATCTTTTAAATGAAACATGTTGTTATGGTATTAAGATTTTTAAATTCTACTGCTGCAAAGATAGGCGCCATAGCATAGAACGCCTATCACATTTATTGCAAACTATATTATATTTGTTACATGGGTTCTCATTTGCCCAAGTCTGAATATTCGGTATTTATAATATTTGATTCATTCTATACTAATAATGATACGTCTGTCTTTTATATATTTTACTCAATCATTTATTTCACAGCATTTAATATCAAACAATCTAATCCGAAAATACCACCCGTACCATGGGCCTTTTCATTCTTACCAACCAGCTCTATTTTTAGACGTATTTTTCCATTCTCCGGATCATAGCGTCCGATGCGAATAGCCCCGGAATTAACAACACCATATTCAGGCGCACTGCAACCATCAAACAAGGTTGGAGATTTATGTCCATTTACATAAAAGCCGATAATACCATAATCCGGTGCTTTTGTTCCATGAACAGTTATATCATATGGTTTATTCTCAGGCACCTCAAATTCATATTCAATAAAACTACCAGTTTTCCCATGTGTACAGATCAATTGCTTACTCCCACTCCACTTTCCTTTAGAGAAAGTAAGCATGCCCTGACCATCAGTAAATAGTTCTTCGGATTTTGCTGTGGGAGTTAATTTTTCAAACTCTATCGCATTCGTTGCAATCTTGTAAGCGGCCGGATCCGCTGGTTGAGGCAGTAAAGGACGTGTTACCTCCTCTATCAATGTGCTGTTTTCTGCTTTTGCGTTCAGATCACCATACCAATATACAGTAGCAGCATAATCAACCTCACCCGATATCCAACTCAACATTTCTATATCAAAACGAAGGTGTCTATTAAACGGGATCTGATCCAGACTACGGGTTCGGAAAAATGTATTATACCCGATTGACGTTTCAGCATCTGCACGGGTTGCCCCTCCAAACGGTGTATAGAAAGGAATGACAGGAGCCCAGGAACAATTGTAATAATCTTCTGTGCCTGTGCCAAAATGAGAAGGAAAGTCTTTATCATCATCCACCCATATCTTTTCATCTCCTTCTCCATACCATGCTAATGTATGATTAAAAAGCGATAATACATCTCCTTTATAAACTCCACGCCCATTTAATGTTGCAAAATTCCAATCGATACATGCCGCATCATTATCCGGATTTGCTTCTACATGAATGCCATTTTCCTGTCTCCATGAAGAATGAAAATAAAGGCTGCGTTCATCCCATTTCCAATCATCCACACGTATTTCGATATCAGCTTTTACTGTGGTAGAAGATAGGTTCACAAGTTTAAAAAACGCATTACTCTGATAAGGCATTACCCAACGGCTAAGTACATGCCCTTTGCCATCAGCAGAAACATACCAGCTATCTGATTTGTGTGCTCCCATACCTGCTCCCGAGAAATCACTCAAAGGCACGGTAACTGTCTCCACACCATCAAAACTCATTTTAATAACCTGTTCGCGCATCGCCTGTTCATAATGTACTGAATCCACCTGAATATTTATAGATAATAAACGGACAGCATTCGTTCCTTCGGGCAAAGCAACCGACAATGAATCTTTTGAAAACAACTCTTTGGATTCAGTTAACAATGTTCCCTTCTCATAAGAAGGATAATTCCGGAGTAATGAATCCACATATAATATCTTATCTTTATTCTGCTCTACGAGCTCAACAGAAAAAGTTTCAACTTTTGTTCCTACCGGATAACTACGATAATTTATTCCATAGTATTTAGGAGAAGGCTCAATTGAATCCGGTAATTCAAATGTTATCTTACATCCATTACTATAGGGTATGGGTAAAAACAATGTATTACCTCCTTTTCCATCCGGAGTATAATTCGGATGTTCCTGCACTAATTCTTTACCTATTGACAAACCGGAACGGAGCAAATCATAAGCCGGTATCTCCCATTGGGCATCCCCGGCATGATTAAAATAAAAACGCATTATACCACGTTTATCCATTGTTGTTAACCAGAAACGCGTAATAACGCCCGGACCATCCTGATCAAATAAAACATTTTCTTTTCTCCCATTGATTGTATCAACACGGATTATCCCAAAACCATCATTATTGGCAAACCAGCCTGCTGAGTCCGGATGAACAGAACGGCGGTCGTAACTACTTTCCTGACGGCAAGAAAATGGTATGGCGGGAAAACGGGCACTCTCTTCGTAATCAACCATTTCATCTAATAATGAGCTAAAGGTAATATCATATTTTTCTTGTTTACAAGAAAAAAACGACATCATGCTAAACAACAAAAGCAAACAGCGTGTATAATTCATATCGGCATTCTTTAAAGTTTTATAAAAGAAAGTGAAGAGTCATGTTCAATCCCTCCTCTTCACTTTCCATACATACTAAAATTATCTATTCATCATTTTCTCAACCGTCACATTTCCTTCTTTATCTGTTTGACGAACAACATAAACTCCTTTTTCCAGATTGTCTATAACGGCTTCTTCGTTTGCACCGAATGTTGTCATAAGCATTCCTCTGATATCATAAATCTCAGTCTTCACAATTTCTTTCTTATCCTTTGAATATAAAGGAATGGATACAGTTTCACTCGACAAATAAAGCTCATCTACATATATATCCACAGGTTCGGTAAAACTTGCATCTTCTTTCGTATCTACAACATGAGCCTGCAAAATAATAATTTGCAATGGAGCACCCTCCAACAAATTGTCAGGGAATACAAATTCTAATTTTTGCCATCTACCCACCTCTGTATAATCAGCTGTCAGAATTTGTTTCTTTTCCTCACCAGGAGACTGTAACTCCAGACTTACCGGTCCTGCTATACTCTTCTTTACCATCATCGTCATACATCTGAATTCATTTAAATTATTCACCTTAAAATTACGATTAATGGCACCGGAAAATACTTCATCATTCTTTTCTCTCTTAATCCACAAACACTTGTCAGTGGTATTGATACCTGTCTGATCCGGATTAGCAACAATTCTGGCTTTTCTGCTGAACTCATCTCCCGGGAAAGGAATCCATCCACCAGCAATTTTATCTTCTCCATTAAAACCAAATTCCGGCATAGCCTTATGTAAAGTAATCTCATCGGCATACATAATGCAATCTTCGAAATCATCATTGTTATTTTCATCTTCACGATGAATTTCAATCAATATTTTGGTAAGTCCGGTTGCTCCAAGCCCTGAAACATTTATGATCGGAAATGTCAACTTCTGCCAGGAATCATCGGTGGCAGTATATTCTGCATATATCATACCGCTTCCTCCTGTTGGACTCTGTAATTCAAGGCAAACTTTCCCAGGATAGGGCTTTTTTACTAACATCGAAATCGAATTATAGTCAGTAATATTAGGCACACTAAAACTCTCGGATAAAGCGCCTTCCCAAGGCCATCCTATCTCGTCAGAGCCACCCGTCTCTTTAGGACGATTCATTGAGATACATTTAGCTGTCGAATTAACCGCATCCGGAGTTGGATTATCCACTTCCTGTACATTTGTCGGACCGGCAAAGTTGTGCCATTCAACGCCCGAAGTTACATCACCATAAATAACTAAATCATCTTGAGCCAATAATGTAGAAGTGGCAGCAAGTGCAGCAACGAGTAAAAATGTCTTTTTCATGTTATCAATGTTTTAATTTATTAAATAAAGGATTATTCATATACTTTTATATCAGAGAAAGAAATCTCGGTTCCCTTATCTGTAAAAATTGCCCAAGGATTTTTAGGCATTTTGTCAATACGATTAGAGAATGCAATCTTATCATTTACATACATCACACAAACTGATTTTTCAGCCACAATCTTCACCTTAAATTGTTTATCGGCCGGAACTGCCAATGTAACATCGGTTTGTGCAGGAGTAGTCCCACGTGTCAAATCATCTTTTGACATTATCATTTTCTTGGATTTCAAATCAAAACGAATAGAATAAACTTCTGTTTTATCATCACATGCTCCAAAAGCAAACCCAAAAACATCTTCATCGCCGGTGGCTTTGACAGTTGCTTCTATTTTGCATGTCTTATCCAATCGCGGGAAGGACACTGAAGCCACATCCGAAAGAACATATGAATTCTCTTTCTTGACAGCTTTCCCGGATTTATCAATAAGTACTGTCTTTTTCAACGTAGTAAACTTCTTATCAATTCCGTCAGGAAGTTTAAGATCAATGGTTCCGTCAGCATTAAACAACATATGATGGCAAACCAAAGAACCTCCCCACTGATCGGGATCACCATCACCGATACGCGTCGGACACCATCCCGCCAAATAACGTTCTTTTCCGTTTGACATCGTTTTTCCGGCATAGAAAGCAATGCCATCAAATATATCATTGGCAGGTTTTATCCATGGCCCTTTCAATGACTTGGCATAACGATAATGTACTTTACGATCAGCTACATTCGAATAAGTCAAATACCAATACTCTCCTTCCTTAAAGACATCGGCACATTCCATAACCCAGATAGCCGGATCTGTATAAAGAGGTTCCTGCAATGTCCATGCCTTTGCGTTCTGTAACTCTTTAGATGTGAATAAAGCCAATGTTGCCCCTGCATTCGTATGGGTTGTCACCACCATTTTATACAATCCGTCTTCTTCATCATAAAATACATGTGGATCACGACAATCATTTTCCACATATCCACTTTGTCCCCTAAGAGAGAGATAGAAATTATGTTCACCCTTCTTTGTCCAGGTCTTCATATCCTTAGAGGTAGTTAATAAGATAGCCTGTGTAGGTACTCCCATCTCCTGCCACTTCCATTGATGCCCTGTATAAAACGCACAGTATTCTCCGGTAATACGATCTTTAATTACACCACCTGTTCCTAAAGCTACATCCTGCTCTTCTTCTTTCCCACAAGGGATGGTTTCACCACCAAAAGTAAAAGAAGAAAGATCGGTGGAAGAAACCATATGCCATGGATGTAAGAAAGGATACCCCGAACGCCAGTCCTGTAAATAGAAAATATAAAATTTACCGTCATCATAATAAGGTATCGGATCACCTACCCAGCCATTTGCAGGTTTATACCAAGTAGTATAAGCACCTTTCTCGCTGGCAGATTGACAATCAGTGGTTTTATCCACCACCTCTTCTCCTCCGCCATTTGAAGGTTCGCTATCACTACATGCCCATAAATTGAAAGTTGCGAACATAAACAAAACATAGATATACTTTTTCATAATTATGATCTCTATTTATTTTGACTACTAAAAAAATAAGTTTGTTGTTTATAGTAAAGGATAGGATACATCGTTGACAAGCAACGATGTATCATTTTACACCAATTATTTAGTGAGATAATTGAAAACATTCAACGTCATCTTTTCTATATTAGAATAGTATGAATTTGACGACACATTTTCTTTCTCATAATACCAGTCATAAGACGGGGCTCCGATACAAACAGCAGTTCCTTTTCCACCTTCGATACCATCAAATACCGAAACAGCAACTTTTTCATTACAATCATCATCCCAATTGAAAGAAGCCAATGGTGTACCACCCGTCTTTGATGCCCAATCTGCCCAGTCTTGTGTATAAGGGGCAACAAGATCCCACGGACATCCGATATTCCTTCTCCAGGATATCTCTTTCCCAACAAGCCAAACTACCGGCCACGATTGAGTGGTTTTATCAATTGTCACTCCTTTATAAATAGGATGCTCTTCACAACCGGTAATAGCAATACCCCAAAGTTCACCAGGAGCATTCACCTGCCCGGCATCACCAAAACTGCCAAAAGCATTGTTTGGAGTATATGCAGCAGGGGTGATACCCAGACTTCCCGTATAGAGACAAGCTGTTCCGGAAAGGAAAATATTACCACCATTGCTGTAATATCCTTTAATTACATTTGTCACATTCTTATTAGCAGCAATAACCGGCAGTGTATTCGCTTGTTCATAATGGAACCATACCGCTGTAAACTGATTGAGTGAAGCAGCGCCATCTTTCAATGACTCCAATGATACATATTTACTGTTCGGAATATTTTCCATCATCCATTCTGCCGCAGTCTTTTCATCAGCATTAGTCAGTCCGTCAATGGTTTCGGCCGTACCCAGGAATGCATAGGTATGATCACTTTGTATTACAGAAACCTCATAAGTAAAGGTTTCATTCATATAAGTAAGTGTATAAACCACAGGGTTAGTGAAATCTTGTATTTTCGAATTTTCCGGAGAAATAGTAGCTCCCTCTGTATATTCGATTGTAGGAATCAGTTTTGTGATATCAATAGTGGTAGGAACTGTTACACTAATCGTGTTATTAACAGGATCGATCGTACCGACATATCTACCATTGAGTATAAACTTAGTAATTCTGGCATTCAATACTTCAACTGATACTTTATAAGTATTATATAAATTACCGTTTGTCACTTTATATTCCACATTTCCGGAAAAATTCTGTGATTCGCCACTACCCGGAGTTATAACAGCGTTATCTGCAACCTTAATATCAGGCACTAATGAAGTAACATCCGACTTAGGCGGAAGCATTACCTTGATCATCATGGTTTCATTATCGATAACTCCTTGCACCCCATTTATTGTAAACTCATGAATATTCACGTCTTGTGAGAAATCCAATGAATCACGTTTGTCGTCATCACAAGCTGTCAGAAACAGGCAAGATACAGACAACATTATCATTATTAAACTAAAATACTTTTTCATGAATTGTCTATTTAAGATTATTTCCATCCGTAATTCTGCTTGTATAAATCTTTACTATAACCTATCTGCTGCTGAGGTATAGGAACATATTCATTTTTATTTTTTGTAAATACGGCTTCCTTCAGATAGGAACGTCTTGCTTTTTCCGATTGAAAATACTTATTCATCGTTTCACTGCAAATCCCCCAACGAACCAGATCAAAAAAGCGCATATTTTCCATTGCAAATTCCAGACGTCGTTCCCATCTCAAAGCATAGCGGGCAAAGTCTTGATTCCAGGTGCAATTGTTTCCATCCTCATAAAGTGCAACTTCCATAACCGGTTTCAAATCCGGATCACTATAATTTACCATCCCATTCGCACTATCCTGTGCACGTTGACGAACCTGATTTATTAAAGGTAACGCTTCCGGTTCACGGTTTAATTCAATCAAAGCTTCAGCTCTTATCAATAAAACATCGGCAAAACGAATGAGAATTTTATTCATCGAATTGGCATAATACGGAGAAAGGTTAACAAAACAATCACAGGAAGGGTCTACATTCTCTTTCAATGAAGCATAATTACCGTATACTTCCGGGTTACGATTCCACGAATTCTGGAAAAGAAGATCCTCATTGTATTTATAAGGAAAACCATCCATTGCTACCGTACTGAATAAACGAGGATCAGCCGCTTTACTTTTCGAATAATTGGCTATATCATAATTCTCCGAATATACACCGTTGTTTACCTTGAACATCGGCAGTCCTTTGCTTGTCTTAAACGCATTTACGAGATTCTGGCTCGGCTTATGGAAATCACAACATCCCAATCCCTGCGGAACAGAAAGAAAATCTGCAAAATTCAGGTTACCAAACATTGTACCATCATCTTTAGAGAATTGAATGGCAAAAATACTCTCTTTCCCATTCTCAAATTCCGGCATAAAATTATAAGCGAAATCTGTTTCCAAACCGTAATTTGACTTCAAGACTTCTCCGGTATATTTTACTACTTCTTCCAAATCATCAACGTCAATTGAAGTTACTTCATATTTTTCATTCTGACGATAAGCTTTATATAAATAGGCCTTAGCCAGATAAGCAGCAGCGGCATATTTATTAGCTCTTCCTAAATCGGCCTGCTTCTCTGGCAGATTATCAAAAGCAAACTTAAAATCTGCAATAATTTTATCCCACATCTCAACATCAGTCAATTCTACATTAGATATGAACTGATATTGATGTTCGGGGACCGTCTCATCAACAAAAGGGATATTCTTGAAAAGTATTTTCAATAAGAAATAAAAGTGTCCTCTTAAAAAACGCATTTCTGCTTGTCGGGTCACCTTATTCGGAAATTCTTTTTCTGATACAATATTCAATGCATTAAGAGCCGAATTGACACGGGAAATACCACAATACTGCACAAACCAGTATCCATCCGGTTCACCAAAAGTAGTCACAATATGTGTACCTGTCTCATAACAATGCTCTGTATAACCATCGTTTGTTCCACCGCCACCTTTATATGCATCATCAGAACGGACATCACCCCAGGCCCATAATTTCACATCACGTTGATTCATTAATGAAGCATAAGCAGCATTACAAAATCTCTCTGCATCATTTGCCTGATCCGGATCCAAGCCATTTTGGGTAGCTACATCCAGAAAATCGGAACAAGCTGTAAACATTAATGCAGCTCCAATAAAACCCAATATATATTTTATCTTTTTCATGTTTCTGTTAGTTTATTTTCGCATAATATTTGAAACTCAAAAACCAATATTCACTCCTACGGTAAACGTGGTCGGTATCGGATAACCGAACCCTGCATTTTCCGGATCTACCCCGGAGAAGTTTTTACTTTTAATAGTAAACAGATTCTGTCCACTAACGTAAATACGGAATTTTTCAATAAATGCTTTCTCGCTGATTTTACGTGGTAATGTATATCCTAATTGTAAATTCCGTAATTTCAGGAAAGAACCATTCTCTATAAAATAGGTGGATAAACGCCCTTCATCATTCTCATTTAGAGCCGTGATAGCAGGAATATCCGAATTTGGATTACTTGGGCTCCAGGCATTTAATAAACGTGTACCTTTATTGGAACGAACATCATTGATACTCCAGAAATCAGTTTCACTTTTCACTGCATACGTATTCACATCAATGCCATTTACTCCATAAAAGAATGCACTTAAATCAAAGTTCTTGTAACTCAGCTCAATGTTCAAACCATACATAAAATCAGGATGAGGTGAGCCAATCCAGGTGCGATCATCATCATCGATTTTTCCATCATCATTCAAGTCACGATAGCGAATGCGTCCCAAATCTTCTCCGCCATTCTGTGTTGCATGGTCGGCAATATCTTCTTCTGTGCGAAATAATCCATCAGCAATATAACCATAAAACGAATTGATGGGGCGTCCCAGAATATTATCTCCCTTACCGTTTCCGCCATAAGAGTTTTCTACATCGGACGGCAACTTGGTCACTTTATTACGATAACCGGATATATTACCGGAAATATCATAAGAGAGTCCGAAAGGTGTTTGATCACGATAACCTAAGCTCACTTCAAAACCTTTGTTTTCCATTGAAGCACCATTGTACCAACAATAACCTCCTTCACCTATGATGCCTAAATAAGGGGGTTGTACCAAAATGTCTTTTGTTTTCTTGATATAATATTCAGCAGTACCATATAACTTCTGATCAAAGAAGCCAAAATCGAGACCAATATTGGTTTGAGTCGTTGTCTCCCATTTCAAATCAGGATTACCTTGTTGCACTTTCTTATAACCGGAAGGAAGTGAAGTACCGCCTTTTCCTGTCAAGTCATAAGAAGTACCATTCAAAGAAGTCCAGGTAGGATCTCCCATACCATAGTCAGTAACATAAAGTGTATGTACAGCAGTATTGGCCGTTTCCTGATTACCTGTTTGTCCCCATCCGAAGCGTAATTTCAAATCAGACAACCACTCTCTTGTTTTCTCCATATATGCTTCCTCACTGATTCGATAACCCAAAGAGAATGCCGGGAAAGTACCGAAACGATTATTTTTTCCGAAACGTGAAGAGCCATCATAACGAAGTGTTACAGAAGCAAGATAACGATTATCATATGCGTAATTGGCTTTACCAAAATAAGATAATAAAGCATAACTGGTAGCGCCACCTGTCACTTTGGATGTTCCAATTCCCATATCAGGCCACATCTGTTCCGGAGTTTCTACCAGAAAACCATCTTTATATGCAGAGAAATTAATCTGCTCCTCTTTATACATCTCCAAACCTGCCAATACATCAAAATTATGTACACCTATTTGTTTTGCATAACTGGCTGTATTACTCCAGGTCCATTTAGTTGTATAAGTTCCCCCCAAAGTAACAGAACTCAAATCATTATTCAACGTACCAGTTTTATAACTATGCACCATGTTACGCTTATAATAATTTGTATAATCAAGTCCGAAACTACTCCGGAGATTCAATCCTTTCAGGGGTTGCAGATTAATATAAGCATTGCCGAACAAACGCCAGTATGCATATTTATTATCCTTATTATCATACAATAGACGAGCAGGATTATGACGGTCATTCATACCGGTTGTAGGGCCTCCCCAACCTTTGCCGTCTACTGTGTGTACAGGAATCAGAGGCAATGCTTTCAATGCCATGTCCAAAATATTATCATCCGGAATCTGTACTTCTGATGTACGATTTACAGAAAAGTTTTCGCCAATAGTCAACACATCTTTAATAATATGGTAAGATGCATTCATACGAGCTGAAAAACGATCAAAAGAAGTATACTTCAATGTACCATCATTGCTCAGATACCCCAGGGAGAAAAAGTAATCCCCTCTTTCACTTCCATTACTCACCGAAAGATTATATGATTGCAATAATCCTTTTTGAGACACTGCATCAAACCAATCCGTATCAGAAGTAAGCATTGTTTTATCCGTATCCAAATACTTTGGTAAATACATATCATATAAGGCAGCTTCTCCATTATCATCGTATCCCCATTTATAAGTATATCCAATGTTATTTTTATTGGGATCTTCTGAGCTATTTACCGTAGCCTGCCACAATGCCTGTCCGTACTCTTTCGCATTCATTACTTCCAGCTTGTTATTATAAAAAGTCTGGGTAACATAGGCATCGAAATTCAGTTTAATTTTACCCTCTTTCCCTTTCTTGGTCGTAACAATAATGACCCCGTTAGCTGCGCGGGAGCCATAAATACTCGCTGCGGAAGCATCCTTCAATACCTGAATATTCTCAATATCATTTGAGTTCAATTCATGCATTCCACCACGGGTAGGCACACCGTCAATAACAAAAAGAGGATCATTATTATTTAATGTACCAATACCTCTGATACGAACGGTAGCAGCTCCACTTGGGTTACCATTTGCAGTAATTTCCATACCCGGTACACGCCCTTGTAAACCCTTTAAAGGATTGTTCTCCGCAGATTTCATCATATCATCAACCGAAACAACTGTTACAGAACCTGTCAGATCTGATTTCTTCTGAGTAGAATAACCCGTCACTACAATCTGATCCAACTGATAATGATCTGGTTGTAATACTATATCTACTTTATCACCCGCATTAACCCGTTTCTCTTGTTTAATCATCCCGACCATTGAAAAAACCAATGTAGAATTCGGGCTCTTTAAATGAATAGAAAAGTTTCCATCAATATCAGTTATAGTACCATTTGTCGTTCCCTTTTCGAGAACGTTAACACCCGGCAAAGCTTCTTTATCCTCAAATAGTATTACCTTCCCTGTCACAACCTGTGCAATAGATAAAATAGGGAAAAGTAACAAAAGAAAGATTACCATGCTTCGCTTTGTTCTAAAGATAAGTCTCTTCATGTTTTTTGATAGATTTAAAATACACATTAATAAAAAATATCATTTTCTAAGAATAAAAATATAAGTTACCCATCAGAACGAAATACTCACTCTCTTATTTTCTCAGGAAGGAAAGAGAGGTTTCATCAATACCTGAAAATAGATACACTTTACTTCAAAACAGTTATCAGGCAGTCCTACTGCCTATTTTCAAAATTGTTTCGCTATTAATAAGATGCAAAAAAAGAAGTGCAAAGATTATGCAATTCTGAAATACATGTTTACTCTCATTCATAATATTAAAATTTAAGAAATAAAAAAATAAAGTTGTTCTTAATAGAAATCCTATGGCAAAGATATTGCGGAAAACATAAAATAACATGCCACATTTGTTTCATACTATATCAATATTGATACATGGAGCCGTAAACAAAGGACTTTTAAAGTTAAAAGGTAGAATTTATAATTCATGGGAAGTAACCAACCAATAAAAGATATAAAATACAAACTAGTTCCGGCAACACTTTAGCAATCGTATGAACAGAATATATATACTAAAATAATTCCAATCAGTTATTATACAGAATATGCAATAGAGATTATCAGATTAAATAATAAATATGCTACATTTGAAGGATAAATAACAGATAGCATTAAATATAATAAAGATCAGATAATCATGAAAACAATATCCAACTCACAACTTTCCATTCAGGTATCCTCTCACGGAGCCGAATTATGCAGCATTATATCTAACGGAAAAGAATATCTATGGCAAGCTGACCCTACCTTTTGGAAACGGCATTCGCCCGTGTTATTTCCCATCGTAGGCAGTGTATGGGATAATGAATATCACCACGAAGGTGTAACTTATCATCTTACCCAACATGGATTTGCCCGCGACATGGATTTTGAACTTATACTTGAACAACCTGACGAAGTGCGTTACCGACTAATAGATAATGAAGATACGCGAAAGAAATACCCTTTTCCTTTCTACCTCGAAATAGGATATCGTATACAAGGAAAACAAATTGACGTATTATGGACGGTGAAAAATACGGGAGATAAAGATATGTACTTCCAGATAGGCGCTCATCCGGCATTCTATTTCCCGGAATTTAACGAGTCCAATGCCGAACGCGGATTCTTTGAATTTGATAAAAAGGAAGGAATAAAATACATTCTTATCTCCGAAAAAGGTTGTGCAGACCCTAATAAAGAGTATTTGTTGGAGCTCCCGTCAGACGGACTACTGCCAATAGATACACATACCTTTGACAAAGATGCTCTGATAATAGAAAATAGCCAGATAAAAGAAGTAATTCTCTGTACCAAAGAAAAGAAACCTTATTTAAGCCTGCGCTTCACAGCTCCAGTAGTAGGTCTTTGGTCACCACCAACCAAGAATGCACCATTTGTTTGTATCGAACCATGGTATGGGCGCTGCGACCGTGCACACTACACCGGAGAATACAAAGACAAGGACTGGATGCAACACCTGGCAGCAGGCGAAAAATTTCAAGGAGGATATTCTATAATAATCGCCTAATCGTTCATTTTGAGTTACCGGTTAGTTTATTAAAGGGTAATATCCTCAAACATGTGTTTAGCACAGGCATAACCTTCTTCATAGAATTCGGTCAGTTTGTGAATGTCTTTTTCGATGCGGTCCACCATTACAGGTTTAACGGGACGGATAACAGTTATCCGTCCCTCATCCTCCATACGTTCCACCATTTCGAGCTGTGCATTATAAACAGCACAACGGCAACTCAGGGCTTCACGCATTTTGGGATATTTACGATAAACAAATGAAGGGATTTTAATATCTTTATTCTCTTTCCGGTAACCACGATTACGAGTTAAAACCACTACATTGTTAGGGTATCCATCCGTAATAGCACGTTGCAAAGGAATGCTATCAACAATACCACCATCTAACATCGGGACACTATCTACATAGGCTATCGGACAAACAAATGGCAAACTACTTGAAGCTCTTACAATATCAATCACCCGATTCTTATCGCTTTTCTCTTCAAAATAATTAGCTTCTCCGGTCAGGCAATTTGTAGTCACCATCACAAAACGTTCGGAAGAAGAAAAGTAAGCATCATAATCATAAGGCAGGATATGCTCGGGAAACTCAGTAAACAAAAGATCAAAATCCATAATATTTCGTTTCTTGAGTAAATGACGCAGACCAATGTAATGGTACTTCTCCAACAGATCGATGTTACTGTATTTTGCGCGTCCACGCTGACGAGACATATAAGAGAGCCCATTACATGCTCCGGCAGAAACACCGATTGTATATGGAAAACGAATATCACGGTCCATCAGATAATCAAGTACACCACAAGTAAATACTCCCCGCATACCTCCACCTTCAAGCACCAGTCCGGTCTGATTGTCAAGAGTCATAGTTCTTTTCTTTTTGCAAAGATAATGCAAACCGGAAGCAGAATAAAATGAACTCATTCATTTTTTTATGCCAAAGTGCAATTTATATTTGCTTCTCGATCAAAAAAACAAATGAACAAGATTCGCCAATGAATCTAATGAAATTAATGTATCTCCCCAACAAGATCAGAACACCAATACCGGGCAAAACTGCAATAATTATTTCCTTTTTCAAAGTTATTCGTGTATCTTTGTCGCATAAATATAATAAAAACAACATAATAATGAAAAAGACAATTCTTATTGCGGCAGCACTCTGTATTTGCAGTATGAGCATGAAAGCTCAGGACACAAAAGAAGAAGGCTTCGTTTTCACTACAGTTAAGGAAAATCCGATTACATCTATCAAAAATCAGAACCGTTCGAGTACGTGCTGGAGCTTCTCTGCCCTTGGTTTTCTTGAATCAGAATTGCTCCGGATGGGCAAAGGAGAATATGATTTCTCTGAAATGTTCGTGGTTCATCATACAATGGTAGACCGTGCACGCAATTATGTTCGCTATCATGGTGACAGTTCCTTTTCACCAGGCGGAAGTTTCTATGATATCATGTACTGTCTGAAGAATTACGGCCTTGTACCACAAGAAGCTATGCCAGGAATTATGTATGGTGACTCACTGCCGGTACACAATGAGCTGGATGCCGTAGCAGGTGCTTATGTAGATGCTATCGCCAAGGGAAAACTAACCAAACTGACTCCGGTATGGCAAAAAGGTATCAGTGCCATCTACGATACATACCTGGGACAGTGTCCGGAAAAGTTTACTTATAAAGGAAAAGAATACACTCCGCAGACTTTTGCACAATCATTAGGTATAAATCCGGATGACTATGTATCTTTGACTTCATATACACACCATCCTTTCTATAGCCAGTTCTCTATCGAAATTCAGGACAATTGGCGCAATGGTTTATCATGGAACCTTCCGTTGGATGAATTTATGGCAGTAATGGATAATGCAGTAAAGAAAGGGTATACTTTTGCATGGGGAAGTGATGTGAGCGAACAAGGTTTTACCCGTGATGGTATCGCCGTTATGCCGGATGCAGCAAAAGGTGCTGAGCTGACAGGTTCTGATATGGCTCGCTGGACAGGACTTACTGCTGCCGATAAGCGTAAGGAACTGACTGCACGTCCTCTGCCGGAAATGAATGTAACCCAGGAAATGCGTCAGCAAGCATTTGACAACTGGGAAACAACAGATGACCATGGTATGGTAATCTACGGTATTGCCAAAGATCAGAATGGCAAAGAATACTTTATGGTAAAGAACTCTTGGGGCCCGAGCGGAAAATACAAAGGAATATGGTATGCTTCCAAAGCATTCGTTGCTTACAAAACAATGAATATTCTGGTGCACAAAGATGCTCTTCCCAAAGAAATTGCGAAAAAGTTAGGTATCAAATAAGAACTACATTAGTTTTTCAATATACTCCGTAAAACGCTCTTTATAGCTTTCACCTACCGGTATGTAGGTATTCCTATCAAAGATGATACGCAAACGGGAAATTTCTGTAATCTTGCGGAAATTAACAATATAAGAACGGTGTACCCGCATAAACAATTGTGCGGGAAGCCGTTCTTCCAGTTTCTGGAGGCTCATAAGAGTTACCACCGATTTCTCACAAAATATGAATAATATAAAAATAAGCCCTTTATCTGCCTCCTGCAAAGAGAATAGACAAAGGGCCTGTTTTTATCGCTAATCAGATGTTTTCTTACCAACCCTAACCACCGTGTCCACCACCTCCATGATTGCCACCTCCGCCACCAGAAACAGAAGCACCCGAATAAATAGTATAATTTAGGAAATAGGAAGAAGCTTTAGAAAAAGAATCAATGAACAGGCGTTTTTTATCTGCCAATCTTTATAATACTCTGAAGTACTTGGCAATCAAGCAATAAAAAAGTACGTACTTTTACCATACAAAAGTACGTATTTAATACACTGTTAATATGCATTTTAAGTAATAGTTAAAATACTAAGTTCAGAATCATGAAAAAGCATGTTTTTTATTCAGTCAATCTTTGATTGTCTTTCTCGAAAAGCGAAGCTAAGCTGCACCTTGGCATAAAAAATGAACAAGTTCTTTTTATTCTGCTCTCGGTTTGCATTATCTTTGCAACTTAAAAAAACAACCAACAGGATGAAAAAACGAATCATATTTTTATTATTATTCCTTTGCCCTTTCATAATGCAGGCACAAGAAGTTTTTGTCAACGCCGACTTCGTTAGCAATTATATATGGCGGGGTATGAAATGCGGCAATGCCTCCGTACAACCTACCTTAGGAATAAGCTTGGGAGATTTCACTCTTTCGGCATGGGGATCTACTGAATTTCGCAATGAAAATAACGAGATAGATCTTACATTAGAATACGAATTCAAAGGATTAACTCTGAATGTCACCAATTATTTCGAACAAAGCGAAGAAGAACCCTTTGACTATTTCAACTATTCGGCACACAACAGTGGCCATACATTTGAATTTGGGGCAGCATATACTATCAGTGAGAAGTTTCCTCTGACTGCTGCCTGGTACACAACTTTTGCCGGTAACGATTATCGTGAAAACGATAAACGTGCCTGGTCCAGTTATTGTGAACTCTCCTATCCTTTTAATGTAAAGGGAGTTGACCTTGCCATCGAAGCCGGATTCACTCCCTGGGAGGGTATGTACGCTGACAAGTTTAATGTGGTCAATATAGGTTTATCAGCTACCAAAGAACTAAAATTCACCAAGAGCTTCTCACTTCCTATCTCTGGCAAGTTCATAGTAAATCCACACGAAAACCAGGTATATTTTGTATTTGGAATAAGTTTATAATATCACTTTAACCTCCCCCAATAATATAATTATGAAAAAATGTAAGATTACCGTTATGCGAATAGCTTGTTATCAAGATTTGATGGAGAAGTATGAAAATCCGATGGAACATGCTTGTGATATGAAAGAGGGACAAATTTTTATAGCTAATGGTTGGGAGAAACCCAAAGGGATGTGTGATAGTGCCTGGGAGAGTATGTCACCTTTTGTGATGACTTTGGCACATGGCGGCAGCAATTTATACAATGGCTGGATGAAAAATGAAAAGTCTGCCATGATATCGTGCAATGACGGCTTTCGTCCGGTTAGTTTTTTGATTGAAACCATGGAAGAAGATGCAGACTGAAATACGCGCTAAAAATTCTTTCAATTCTTAAAACGATACGACGTCAATTTGTTACGTTACAGCGTTGCCCAAATCTACCACAATACATTACTTTAAAGGAAATAGCATCTCTTCCTGGGGTAACACCCGAAGCCATTAACCATCTACGAAGAAAATTACAGAAAGAACGAAAGTATTGAATTACTTCAAGACTTTTTCATTTGATATTCTTAACTTTGTACCGTTATATATACGAGCATATAATCATGAGAACAAAAAACAAACTAAACCTGTCATTAGGTAGTCTACTACTATCCCTATTTGTTGTTTTTAGTACAAGTTGTAGCAAAAATAGTGATGATAATAATCCTGAGTATCATTTGGAACTCTCTAAGAGTTCCTGCGAAGTGATGCAGGGACGCAGTGTTATCGTAGACCTGACTGCCCATGAAAACACTACGTTAGATGTTAAAAATTCAGACCTGATTGACGTCCTTTATACTTGGGAATTTGGCAGTTATAAAGCTAAAATAGAAATTAAAGGCAAACAGAAAGGCGAAACTGACATAGTAGTCATCGACCATGAAACGAGACAAACGGCTACAATAAAGGTGAAAGTGACAGAATATCCAATGCCTCTTCTTGCCGTCGAGCAACAGAAAGGAAACATTTTTGATATGATGAACTTTTATCTCTATAATAAAAATTCGCAGTCAATCAATTCCAGTGAACTTTCTGCTATATGCGATTCAATCGTTTGGACGGTAGATGGTCTGAATGGTAGTTTTCAAGTGTTTGAACACAAAGAAGGAGAAGATTGGATGGATAGTCATCTGACTTTGAAGTGGGGGCACTGCTTCAAGTATCCCAGTGAATATAAAACTTACCTGACTGCATGGAAAGACAATAAGACAATTTTCCGTCATCAGCTCGATATCTCCATCACCGATAACAAAGATTTTCTGGTTTATAATTGGAGTGACATCACTAAAGATTCTCAAGCCTGGTATTCTTATGCAGATGTACTGAATAGCAGTCCCGATTTGATGACCACATACGGCCTTAGCGGTACTGTCCCATTTGCTGAAGTAAGGCTTTTTCATAACGACATTACTCAAAGTTACCATGTTCTTTATGATTATTTCTGCAAGCTCTATTCAGCTCCAACGTATGAGGATAAAACTGATAAGATGTGGCAACTGTATGACAAATTGTTCTCTGAACAAAAGAAAGATGGTTATCCTGTTGCCATTTGGGTGACAGAACATGCCAATATTATTTTATTGTTGTTGGATGAAGCTATGGAATATCCCGGATATGTGGTTTATGCGGAACCCAACATATTGGATTCGCTATCTTAATCTTAACAAAGAATGAAGAGCGGAAATCTACATCCTCCCTCCTGATCTTTTGCTCAAAAACTTTAAACCTGTGCATTTTCTTAATGGTTTTCTTGTCAGAACCAACTGTTTCCGTAAATTTGCACGCTGATAGTTAACCGGATAGTTTGATAGCAAGATTCTTACTACTGACTACTGGCTACTAACTTGTAGAAATACTAATACTAAAATTAATAGCATGAGTTTGAAAATTGTTGTATTGGCAAAACAAGTTCCCGACACACGTAACGTTGGGAAAGATGCCATGAAAGCCGACGGAACTATTAACCGTGCGGCACTCCCTGCCATCTTCAATCCCGAAGATCTGAATGCTCTTGAGCAAGCTCTCCGATTGAAAGATGCCCATCCAGGCTCAACCGTTACCATCCTTACCATGGGACCGGGCCGTGCAGCCGATATTATTCGTGAAGGACTTTTCCGTGGTGCCGATAACGGTTATTTGTTGACTGACCGTGCTTTTGCCGGTGCCGATACATTGGCTACATCGTACGCTTTGGCTACAGCCATCAAGAAAATAGGTAAGTGTGACATCATCATCGGCGGTCGTCAGGCCATCGACGGAGATACTGCACAAGTAGGCCCGCAAGTAGCAGAGAAGTTAGGTCTGACTCAGATCACATATGCCGAAGAAATCCTAAAAGTAGCTGACGGACACATTACTGTGAAACGTCATATTGACGGAGGTATCGAAACTGTAGAAGGTCCGTTACCCATTGTGATCACTGTAAACGGAAGTGCAGCTCCCTGCCGTCCACGCAATGCGAAACTCGTACAGAAGTACAAACACGCTAAAACTGTTACTGAAAAGCAACAGGGTAATCTGGATTACACCGACCTGTATGACAACCGTGACTACCTGAATTTAGCAGAATGGAGTGTAGCCGATGTGAACGGAGATCTTGCACAGTGCGGTCTTAGCGGTTCACCTACAAAAGTTAAGTCCATCCAGAACATTGTGTTCCAGGCAAAAGAGAGTAAAACCATCAGTGGCAGTGACCATGATGTAGAGAATCTGATTGTTGAACTGTTAGCTAACCATACCATTGGCTAAGGAGTATGAATACAGTAATAGCATTCCTATGCTTACTACTATATTCTAACTACTAACTACTTAAAAGATATGAATAACTTATTTGTATATTGCGAAATAGAAGAAGGTATCGTCGCAGACGTAAGCCTCGAACTTCTGACCAAAGGCCGCTCGTTAGCTAACGAATTGAATTGCGCACTCGAAGCTGTAGTTGCCGGAACCGGTCTCAAAGATATTGAAAAACAAATCCTGCCATACGGAGTAGATAAACTCCACATATTTGATGGTAAAGGACTTTACCCTTATACTTCCCTCCCACATACCTCTATCCTGGTAAATCTGTTTAAAGAAGAGCAGCCGCAAATCTGCCTGATGGGTGCTACCGTTATCGGTCGTGACCTTGGTCCGCGTGTATCTTCTGCACTGACCAGCGGACTTACTGCTGATTGTACTTCACTTGAAATCGGTGACCATGAGGATAAGAAAGAAGGAAAGACTTACAAAAACCTGTTGTATCAGATTCGTCCGGCTTTTGGTGGTAACATTGTAGCTACAATTGTGAATCCGGAACACCGTCCGCAAATGGCTACCGTTCGCGAAGGTGTGATGAAAAAAGCAATTCTTTCTGCTGATTACAAAGGAGAAGTAATCCGTCATGACGTAAAAAAATACGTTGCCGATACGGATTATGTAGTAAAAGTGATTGAACGTCACGTAGAAAAAGCTAAAAACAATCTGAAAGGTTCGCCCATCATCATCGCCGGTGGCTATGGAGTAGGTTCTAAAGAGAACTTCAACTTATTGTTCGATCTTGCAAAAGTATTGAATGCTGAGGTAGGTGCCAGCCGTGCTGCAGTAGACGCAGGTTTTATCGATCACGACCGTCAAATTGGTCAGACCGGTGTGACAGTCCGTCCAAAACTTTACATCGCTTGCGGTATCTCCGGACAAATCCAGCACATTGCCGGTATGCAGGAAAGCGGTATTATTATCTCTATCAATAACGATCCGGAAGCTCCGATCAATACGATTGCCGATTATGTAATCAACGGTTCTATCGAAGAGGTTGTGCCGAAGATGATAAAGTATTATAAACAAAATTCCAAATAACCAAAAACAGGGGTAATATGAAAGGTGTATTTCTGACTATCATAGCAGTACTACTATTTACAGGTAGCAGTACGCTTTCAGCCCAAAAAACAGTTTATGTGGATAAATACTTCCAATGGACTACCGATAAGGAGAAAGCTGTAGAATATGCAGTGATCTCCAAAGCTAAAAAGAAGCAAACAAAAGTAGAATTCTACACACTTGATGGCAGGCTTAAAGGAATAGGTCACTATTCTGCTTACACAAAAGAGCTGAAAAACAGAGTGAGAAACGGAGTCTGCACTTTTTTGTATGCCAATGGCAAAGACAGTCTGGTAAACATCTATAAGGAGAATCGTCTGGAAGGTCAAAGCATAGCTTATTATCCGGAAGGAAATACAAAACTGATTATTACTTACAAAGATGGAAAGATGGAAGGAAAATTGGTAGGATACTATCCGGATGGGAAGCTACGCAGAGAAGAATCATATCTGAACGACAAATGTACAGATGGAAAGCTTCTGGCTGCCGACGGCAGTGAATTACCGTTTGAGCCTTACTTTGTAGCACCGGAATTTCCCGGAGGTATAGATGCACTGGCCAAACTGTTAAAGGACAACTTAGCGTACCCGCTTGATGCTGTCAGAGCCAAAACAGAGGGAAGAGTTATTCTCCGGATTGTGATTGACGAAAAGGGGCATATGACGGCTCCCCGATTAATTTCGGGTGTCGATCCTTTGCTTGACAAAGAAGCAATGCGCATTGTCGAAGCTATCGGCCGTACTCATACATGGACTCCCGGCAAGATAGATGGAGAAGCAAAACGCATCAGCTATACATTACCAATTAATTTTCATTTACCTTCATAAATTGGAATTTAGAATCTGGTAGTTAGTAGCCAGAATCTTTTCGGCATAGCAATACTGGTAGCTGCATCGATTTAAACTACTAAATACTTACTACTAATTACTTATTATAAATTATTATTAAAATGGCCAATTTTTATTTAGATACTCCCGAATTAAAACATCATCTCAGCCATCCGCTGATGAAGAGAATTGTTGAGCTAAAAGAGCGTAATTACGCTGATAAAGATAATTTCGACTATGCTCCGATAGATTTTGAAGATGCAATGGACAGCTATGACAAAGTGCTGGAAATTGTAGGTGAAATCTGTGGCGACGTCATTGCTCCCAATGCCGAAAACGTTGATCACGAAGGCCCGGTATGTGCCAATAACCGTGTAACGTATGCCAGTGGTACAGCAGCCAATCTGGAAGCCTGCCGTAAAGCGGGATTGATGGGTATGGCTATGCCACGCCGTTTTGGTGGACTGAATTTCCCGATTACTCCGTACATCATGGCTGCCGATATCGTAAGCCGCAGTGATGCCGGTTTCGAGAATCTTTGGGGATTGCAGGATTGTGCTGAAACGATCTATGAATTTGCAAACGAAGATCAGAAGAAACGTTATATCACCCGTGTCTGCGAAGGTGAAACCATGTCTATGGACCTGACTGAACCGGATGCTGGTTCCGACCTGCAGGCTGTAATGTTAAAAGCAACCTACAGCGAAAAAGACCAATGCTGGTATCTGAACGGTGTAAAACGTTTTATCACTAATGGTGATTCCGATATCCACCTCGTATTGGCTCGCTCGGAAGAGGGAACACATGATGGTCGTGGTTTATCCATGTTCATCTACGACAAACGTAATGGTGGAGTGAATGTTCGTCGTATTGAAAACAAGATGGGTATCAAAGGATCTCCTACCTGCGAACTTGTATACAAAAATGCTAAGGCTGAACTTTGTGGTGACCGCAAATTAGGTCTTATCAAATATGTAATGGCACTGATGAACGGTGCACGTTTGGGTATCGCTGCTCAGTCTGTAGGAATCTCACAAGCTGCTTACAATGAAGCGCTGGCTTATGCACAGGACCGCAAACAATTTGGTAAAGCAATTATCGAATTCCCTGCCGTAGCCGAAATCCTTTCATTGATGAAAGCCAAACTGGACGCTTCACGTACACTATTATACGAGACTGCCCGCTTCGTTGACGTTTACAAGGCATTGGACGATATAGCCAAAGAACGTAAACTGACTCCGGAAGAACGTGCTGAGCAAAAGACTTTTGCTAAACTGGCAGACGCCTTCACACCACTGGGCAAAGGTATGGGTAGTGAATTTGCCAATCAGAATGCTTATGACTGTATCCAGATACATGGGGGATCGGGCTTTATGAAAGATTATGCCTGCGAACGTATTTATCGTGATGCACGTATCACTTCTATCTATGAAGGAACTACTCAATTACAGGTAGTAGCCGCTATCCGTTACGTTACTACCGGTGCCTACCTCAATCGTATCAAAGAGTATGAGAATATGCCGGTAGCTCCCGAAATGGAAGGTTTGCACAACCGCCTGAAAACAATGGCAAGTAAATATGCCGCTTGTGTTGCTCAGATTACAGAGGCTAAAGATCAGGAGTTGCTCGACTTCTGTGCACGTCGTCTGGTAGAAATGGCTGCTCACATCATTATGGGACACTTGCTCGTACAGGATGCTTCAAAGAATGCCGAACTTTTCGGAACATCTGCACAAGTATATGTACGTTATGCTGAAAGTGAAGTAGAAAAGCATATTAACTTTATTCGTAAATTCGATAAAGACGATTTGGCTTACTACAGAAAATAAACAGCAATCAAATTAAGAATAAGGAAGGTGTGTCAAAAGTCTGAGAAAGCTATCAATATGTAACTTTAGAAACGCAGATTAACACAAATGACCGCGGATTTAATTTAATCTTTGCGTTAATTAGCGTTAATCTGCGTTTTAATGATGGTTAATTTTACTTTATTGACACACCCTCCTTTTTATACCCAACCTACCCTACCATAAAAGTAATAAATATATCACTTCCATAATCTTTACTTTTCAGGTTTATTCCGTATTTTTGCGTAATAATAATTAACTCCACACATCACATAGCAATGAATTTTGACCAACAAGAAGAACAACTGATTCAATCCGACGACGTCAACGAAGAAAAGAAAGAACGAAATTCAATGTTTCTCCCACACAAAGGTTTTATAGCTACTCCCATTCTACTGGGTATTAATGTGCTTGTTTTTATTCTTATGACTCTCTCCGGTGTCAACCTGTTTGAACCTAAAACTCTTGAACTACTACAATGGGGAGCCGATTTCGGACCACTTACACTAACCGGCAGCTGGTGGCGTACACTTACTTGCAATTTTATACATATAGGCATCGTTCATATTCTGATGAATATGTATGCGTTGGTTTACATCGGTGTGCTGCTCGAACCGATACTCGGAACACGACGTATGTTTGCCGCTTACTTATTAACAGGACTTTGCTCCGCAGTGTCCAGCCTCTTCTGGCATGCCGAAACAATAAGTGCCGGAGCCTCCGGAGCGATATTCGGTCTATATGGAATATTTCTGGCATTTCTTTGTTTCCATCATATAGAGAAAGCACAACGTAATGCATTACTTTCAAGTATATTGATTTTCGTTGGTTACAATCTGATATATGGATTAAAAGAAGGTATAGATAATGCCGCCCATATAGGAGGATTAATCAGTGGATTCATTTTAGGTTTCGTCTATGTAATGGCACTCAATGAAAAGAAACCAGAGTTACAAAAAGGCTATACGATGGGAGGAGAAGCCGGAATCTTATTGATATACCTTATAGGACTTCTGGCCCTCAGTAAAAATGTTCCCTCCGACTATCAGGATATGCGTCACGAATGGGATAGCGGACTCGTACAAGCCTATCTTGCCGGTGAACCCAATGAATCGGAGGAGTATGAAAATCAGAAAGAACAACCCATAAGCAAACCTATCACCACCAAAGATCAACTACCACCTTACACTCCTTTTACCGCTTCAGATACGTGGTTAAACTTCAGCAGTGAAAAGGCAGGCATACAGCTCCGTTATCCTTCCAACTGGCAGACGGCAGAAACTACCCGCCAGGGCGATAAAACAATATTACTTCAACAACGTTGGACCAATGCTGCCAATCACCTTATAATCACTGTTTCACAATACGATACAGACGAAATATACGAATACAATAAAAAATTATCTCTCAGTATTCCACGAAATGCCCAAAATGAGCCATCAGAAAATTATAAGCGTAGTACACTTACAATCAATGGTTTGAATTTCATAAAAACTGACAATATGCAGCATTTAGGTGCACCCGACGAAGAAGGTTATGAAATACTGCAAACTGTTCTTTATTATTTCTCTCCTGAAAAGAAAACAATATATGCGTTCGTTATGATGATTAATGATGAAGCTGCCCAACAGGATTTAGACGATATGCTTGAAAACGTTCAGTTTACACACCCATAAATATGAGTTCCGGTTATATAAAAACAAAAGCTCCGTTCAAATAAGACGGAGCTTTTGCTTTATATAACCGGCAGAAATTTAGTCCATATTGAACTAATCGCCAATTTTCATTACCATTCTACTTCTTCCAGGCCATGCCTTCTATATACCAAAAGCTGGCTTTGAAGCGAATTGATTTCTTTACGCATACTCTCCATCCTTTCCAATAGATGATGAATGGCATCAATACCTTCCATATTGATAGACAGGTCATAATACATACGACTGTAACGTTCCACTTCCGGAAGCTGTGATGCAAGCAGATAGTGTTCACCACCTTCGATATGTACCTCAATCAATCCTCCCTCCTGCAATAACTCTATAAAGGAGGGCTCAATATGGCATTTGTGACAGTATTCACTGACTATAATTAATTCGGTCTGCATAGTGCTGATTTTTTTTAGTTCATACTCTGTAATTCCCGGAACAATTCTTTCTGCCTATCTGTCAGATTGGTAGGCACTTTGACATTATAGGTCACTATCAAATCGCCAAATTGTCCTTCCTTTTTATAAACAGGAAAACCTTTCCCCTTCAACCGTACCTTCGTACCATTCTGTGTTTCAGGTTTCACCTTTAGTTTCACTTTACTGTTCAGTGTATCAACCTCCTGTTCACCTCCCAATACAGCCGTATAAAGATTCAGCGGAACATCGATATAAAGATCATCGCCTAAACGTTTGAACACAGAATCTTCAGGAATCACAAACGTGATATACAAATCTCCGGCAGGGCCACCATTAACGCCTTCACCACCATACCCTTTCAGTTTGATAACCTGTCCATTGGCTACACCAGCAGGAATAGTGATACGTACATTCTTACCATTCACCGTCAATACCTGTTTATGAGTCTCTGCAGCGTCACGAAGAGAGAGATGAAGTTCTGCGTTAAAATCTTGCCCACGGAATCCCGCACTACTACGGCCGCCTCTACCACGCCCGCCAAACATGGACTCAAAGAAATCAGAGAACCCTTCCCCTCCTGTTCCGGAAAATCCCTGACCATCCGATGAATACCAATACGCATTATCATCACCTCCTCCAAAGCCGGAGAATCCACCACTGCCACCAGCCTGTTGCCGAGCACGTTTCTGAGCTTCAAATTCATCAGCATGCTTCCAGTGTTCACCGTATTCATCGTATTTCTTACGCTTCTCCGGGTCACTCAACACCTCATTTGCCTCATTGATCTCCTGAAACTTATCCTTTGCACCTGGATTGTTTGGGTTCAAATCCGGATGATACTGGCGGGCTAACTTACGAAAAGCCTTCTTAATATCACTTTGAGAAGCACTTTTGTCTACTCCAAGAATTTTATAATAATCTATATAAGCCATGCTTTTATATATTTAAACGTTCTACTACTTTAAACGTTTACAAATAACACGCCAACACAGCATTTGGATTCATTTTTTAATAAATCTTCAGACTCTACTCTTTATGAAACAAAAATAACCGGAATACGAAACCAGAAACAGGCTCCCTCTCCTTCTTTAGAATCAACGCCAATAGCCCCTCCTAAACGTTCTACAATGACCCGACAAATTGCCAGTCCCAATCCGGTTCCCTTTACAAAAGCATTTAGTTTCACAAAACGTTCAAAAACCTGCTCCAGTTTATCCGCAGCAATACCCATACCGGTATCCTTACAAAAGAAATATATTTCATCCTTTGTTTCACTTATACGGTATCCGATAGAGATGCTACCCCGTTCAGTGAACTTCATAGCATTACTCATTAAGTTAATCATCACCTGAGACAAACGTACCCTGTCTGTATTAATCACACAAGCAGGTGCTTTCTCTATAAAAGAGATCTGCACTTCCGGAGAGTGATCTTTCTGCTCCATCTGATGGCATATATTACCCATTAGTTCATTGACGTCAGTAACGGAATAGGAAAAATCCATTGTACCTGCTTCAATTTTCGATAGATCCAGAATATCATCAATAAGTTGCAGTAACAGTTCGTTGTTTGCAATAATAATCTTCATATACTCCTGTTTCTCTACCGGATCATCTACCTGGCAAATCATATCAGAGAACCCCACAATCGCATTAAGAGGAGTACGTATTTCATGACTCATATTAGCCAGAAAAGCGGATTTTAACCTATTAGATTCCTCTGCTTTATCTTTCGCCTCCCGCAAGTCTTGTTCTATCTTCAGCTTTTCTGTAATATCTTCAAAACGCAATAATCCGCCTATCACCTCTTTTCCCCCCGTAGCATATACAGGAGTAGCCGTCACTTCAAAATCAACCTTATCGATGCGAATGGTATGACGAACAATTATCCCCTGTTCTATGGCCTCCTTAAATGCACAATGTTCACAAGGCTTATCTCTCAGGGCACTGGTTTGATAACAAATTAATCCCGGAGTATAATGTCTACCCGATACCAAACTCTTAATATGCGTTGTCTCCTCCCACTGCACTCTATAAGTTTTATCAATATAGATCAGTCCAAAATCAATACTCTTTAGTGCAAGGCTCTGCTTTTTAATCGCTTCTTCTAACTCTTCTTTAGCTGCAGTAATCTCCCTTTCATATTTTTTCAACTGACTGACGTCCCAACGAGCTACTAACAACCATTTACCTAATGTTTCCCAGGAAAGAATCGATTTCATTACAATTGTGTCATGTATTACACCATCTGTAGTTGAATACCGCTCTTCAGACCGATAAGGTTTTCCTATTCTGACTAACTCTTCATCAATGCTCCGATAATGTCGCCCTCTCTCCTCCCCATAAATATCATAATCATTGTGCCCTATCGCTTTCTCACGTTTTATCCCCGATTGTACCTCCGATTCTTTATTCCAATAAGCATAACAAAACTCATTCTGGATATCTTTTACCATGATAGGAAAAGGAAGGTTATCTAATATATCAGACAGAAAATGACGATAATCCCTGTTTCTTGTAACAATTTTCTTCAAATGATGAAGTCGGTACAATAAATAAAATATGATCATAAATAATATAACCAATAAAACGAAAAGCCATAAATAACTGTTTATAAGTCCATTGCCAGGGACTAATAGTAGATTGTTTGCCATAAGTTTGTACCTTGATATTTAAAAGGGTAAATATATAAATAAGTTTAGAAAAAACGCTAATATTTAATCTCTTCTTTTGTGGACATCTTAAAATTTACATCCTTTAAACCAACAATTAAACGAAGTACCAACCTCCTTATTATTACAATAATAATTGTTTTTTAGTATATCTCAATTTACACTTTTATCCTATTTATGTTCATAAATTACCTCAAAATCCAACGCGTACTTAATTCTAAAAATAAACCAACGACACTAAACAGTTATTAATAAATTAAAGAATTTGTCTCTAAAATTAAATTAATATACTTTATTTGTATCATACAACTTAACGCATCTTTAACCTTAAGCAAATATTCCCCCAATATGCAGCGAAAACATTGGATATCTATTGTTGTATTCACTCTCTGCGCCATTACCGTACGGGCAGACGAATGGATTCGGATCAACCAGCTTGGCTATCTGCCTGAATCAAAAAAAGTAGCAGTACTCCTAAGTGAAGAAGATAGCAGTGTAAAAGAGTGTTCACTTATCGATCTCTTCACTGGAAAAACTGTATCTACATTTACATCCATCCAACCAACAGGTGCACTTGGGAGTATGAAAAGTACATTTCGACTAGATTTCAGTGATTTTAATCATCCCGGTACCTATTATCTAAAAGCCGGTAATACCCGGTCTCCTTATTTCCCGATAAATAATCAGGTATACAATGGAACAGCCGATTTTTTACTTAACTATATGCGCCAGCAACGTTGTGGTTATAATCCATACCTAAAAGACAGTTGCCATATGGATGACGGATATATCATCTGCCATCCAACTAAAGACGGAACAAAAATTGATGTACACGGAGGTTGGCATGATGCAGCCGATTATCTTCAATATACTACTACTTCAGCCAATGCCATTTATCAAATGATGTTTGCTTATCAACAAAATCCGGAAGCATTTAGTGATTATTACGATGCGAACGGACACCGAGGAGCTAATGGAATTCCTGATATTGTAGACGAGATAAAATGGGGACTCGACTGGCTAAACAGAATGAATCCGACTACCGGAGAAATGTACAACCAAATTGCCGATGATCGCGACCATGCCAGTATGCGATTGCCCAATCATGACAAGGTGGACTATGGATATGGCCCCGGAAAAGGAAGACCGGTTTATTTCTGTAGTGGTGAAAAACAGGTGCGCGGTGAATTTATGAATGCAACAACAGGCATAGCCAGCACTGCCGGAAAATTTGCTTCTTGCTTTGCATTAGGTGCCCGAATTTTAAAAGACTTTTATCCGGAATTTGCTCAGGAGATTGAAAAGAAAGCCGATGCCGCCTATGAAGAAGGCATCAAAAAGCCAGGAGTCTGCCAGACTGCCTCTGTCCGTTCGCCCTATATCTACGAAGAAGATAACTGGACAGACGACATGGAGCTGGCAGCTATTGAATTATATAAATCAACCCAAAACAATAGATACCTGCAACAAGCTATAGAATATGGACGACGTGAACCGGTGACTCCCTGGATGGGAACAGACAGCGCCAGACATTATCAATGGTATCCATTTATGAACATGGGGCATTACTGGCTGGCAAAAACTGAAAACAACACACGATTGAATGAAGAATTCATCCGTAATATGCGTACCGGACTTCAACGTACTTATGAAAAAGCCCGGCAAAATCCATTCCTATACGGTATCCCTGCTATCTGGTGTTCCAATAATCTTACTACAGCCATGTTAACTCAATGCAGATTGTATAGAGAAGTTACCGGAGATTCTACATACGAGGAGATGGAAGCCTCTCTGCGCGACTGGCTATTTGGCTGTAATCCCTGGGGAAGCAGCATGATTGTAGAACTTCCTTTATATGGGGATTATCCTTCAGAACCTCACTCCTCTTACTTTACCAACAACACAGGAAACGCTACTGGCGGACTTGTTGACGGTCCTGTTTATACCAACATATTCAACAGTTTGAGAGGAGTAAACATTTCCACCGGAGAAGCTTATCAACGCTTCCAACCAGGCACAATGGTATATCATGACAGCACACACGACTATTCTACCAACGAACCGACAATGGATGGAACTGCCTGCCTGACCTATTATCTGTCTGCCCTTCAAAAAGAAGGAATGAGACAAGCCCAATCCGACAATGATAAAAACATCTATAGCGAAGGAGGTATTATACGTACTGACCCTTCTCAAAAGCAACTCACACTTATTTTTACAGCAGCCAATAAGGCAGATGGAGCTGATGCCATCATTCGTATATTGAATAAACAGAAAATACAAGGAGCTTTCTTTTTCACCGGTGAGTTTTTCGAACTTTACCCGCAAGTAGTACAAAAACTAAAAGCAGAAGGACATTACATCGGCAGTCATAGTTATGGACATTTACTATATAGCCCCTGGGAGAATCGGGATTCACTCCTCGTCACACGTGAGGAGTTTGAAAAAGATATGCTGAAAAGTTATGAAACACTCAGTGAAGCAGGAATTATGTACAAAGACGCCCCACTCTACATTCCTCCCTATGAATACTATAACAAAAAGATAGCAGCATGGGCAAAAGCCATGGGTATACAACTTATCAATTTCACTCCGGGAAGTGGCAGCAATGCAGATTATACTACCCCGGACATGAAAAATTACAAAAGCAGCAAAATGATTTATAAAAGAATCATGCAGTTAGAAAAAGAAGAAGGTCTAAATGGACATTTACTGCTAATACACCTTGGAACATCCGACTTGCGGACAGACAAATTCTACAATAATTACTTAGAAACAATGATAAAAGCTCTCAAGAAAAAAGGCTATAGATTTGTTCCCCTACGTACAGCAACAGGAATATAAACAAAGGTACAAAAGGTTAGTTTATTAGGTTATCATGAAAAAGGTTCGTACCTGTGAAGGCCCGAACCTTTGTTTTATGGTTCATCCGACAAATATGTAGTTATCAAAAAAGTAATTACCGGATTTTTTCAAGCAGAAATGTGAGAGAGAATATAAACGTTTATTCTGATGTAATCTATTGATTTATAACGAATATAAACCTCCTGTTTAAAGACAGACAAGAGTGTACACTTATCCGAGTGTTAATTGTACACTTTTGCCATACTATATTGTACATTCTTACCATGCTAAAGTGTACACTTATGCAAAGCAAGCCCAAAGGGTTAAAAAAACACATTAACAATATTAACAAACCGGCTATTTGTCAGACGAACCTGTTTTATTCTCTCCCCGCTCAAAAACAAGTTATTATCAGATATTTAGCAGATGAATAAATTGGTCAATATCCTCTTCTGTTGTATCAAATGAGGTGACAAGGCGAATTTCATTATTCCCTTCATTCCAGAAATAGAAAAAATAGGATTGAAGCATTCTGTCTATTACCGGACGAGGCATCGTCAAAAACAATTGATTGCTCTGCATCTTTTGAGTAAAACAAACGCCTGGAAAATCTTTCAAAGCTTCATAAAGTCTACGAGCCATGGCATTGGCATGAGAAGCATTCTTCAGCCAAAGTTCATTCGTCAGATAAGCGGTAAACTGACAAGAGAGATAACGCATTTTTGAAGCTAATTGTGCCGACTGTTTCCGTACAAATCTTGCTTCCGCTTTTAATGTATCATCAAAGATAACAACGCACTCTCCCATCATCAAACCGTTTTTGGTTCCACCGAAACTAAGAACATCAATGCCACAATCTACCGTCAATGCTTTCAGAGAGAGATTGAGGGCAGCACAAGCATTTGCAATACGTGCACCATCCATATGAACGCGCATTCCATACTGATGTGCCAATGAGGTAATAGCTTTTAATTCTTCAGGTGTGTAAACAGTACCCAGTTCGGTACACTGAGAGAGATAAACGGCACCTGGCTGTGAGTGGTGCTGATCGCCAAAACCGTGAAGATAAGGAAGAATAAGTTCAGGGCTAAGTTTGCCATCCGGTGTAGCTACCGGGCGAATCTGACAACCGGTCATCTTTACCGGAGCACCACATTCATCTACATATATATGGGCTGTTTCAGCACAAAGAATTGAATGGTAAGGCTTTGTCATCAGTTGCAAAGCAACCACATTACTTCCCGTACCATTGAATACAAACAGAGGTTCACAATCGGCAGTAAAGGTTTCTTTAATTTTCCGGACCGCTTCTTCTGTCCATGGATCATCACCATAACCCAGTGCATGATTCCGGTTAGCCTGCATCAGTGCTTCCATCACAGCAGGATGCACACCGGAATTATTATCAGAGGCAAAACTTCTCATAGTCTTTTTGAATAAAATTTTCTGCAAAGGAATAAAATTATTCTCAGAAAAAGGATGCCTCTAAATAAAGATTTATAAAGAAAGAGCTACTTTTATCCCGATTGAAAAAAGTAGCTCTCCTTTATTATCCTAAAAACAACTCACACTCAATGTGTAAATGAAACCGGTAATTTCAACTCTTCACCTTTTTGTCCTATAATAAAACCTTTATTGTTCCACACACGGGGATACCCTCCGATATTATTATTAATAAACAACAGACGGAATGCATGTTTTCCTTGCTGCAAAGCAAGGGAAGTGCGGCTATGAGAATGACGTATCAGCTTACCATCATTGCTCAATACAACTTTCCCGTCTACCTGAAGTTCATCCATTTCGGTTGACAGATAATAGACTCCATCACAGGGAACCTCAAAATATCCTGAATAACAAAATGCTCCTTTATCTTCCAAAACCGGTTTTAATTCGAAATCCGTCACTGTCTTAGACTCTTTCCATACAGCATTTTCTGTATCCTTTACATAATAAAAATCTCCATCGGCATGCGCCAACTGCATGCCGGGTTTCGTATCATCTTTGTATGCCGGAAGTAAATCTTCTTTCACCACTTCAATCACCCGGGTTCTGCTCATCTTGCCCGAAGGCAAAAGAGTAGCAATACGTATCACCTGATTAGTACTGACAATAATAGGGTCATTGTAAACTGTCGAGTGTATCGTTGGTTCACTTCCATCCAGTGTATAGACCATTGGCAGATTACGACTGTTTGAGAAACTCAGTGTATCTGTTCCGACAATAGCAACACGATCTGCCATCGGACCTTCCGGCAGTGGAATATGATAATTGATATGATGTTCATCCAGACGTACCAACTGATTATTTAACCTGCGTTCAAAAGAGGCATAATCCTTCTTCTCCAAAGGAGTCCAGGTCAGTTCGGCTACTGCCAGTATTCTGGGATAAAGCAGGTATTCGGTATAATCCGGAGTAGTTGCATATTCCGTCCACATATTACCCTGGGCGCCCAGAACATGAGAACGCAAATCTGCCGGTATTTTCTCTGAAGTAGGATTATAGTTATATGTCTTGCTCAATAGTGTTGTAAAATTAATCGCAATAGGTTCTACCTCAATATTACCCTGTCCAAAATCAATATACAACCATTTGGCAGGAGTCATAATGACATCATGTCCCATGGAGGCGGCTTCTATTCCTCCCTCTTCTCCACGCCATGACATCACTGTAGCCGTAGGAGCCAAACCTCCTTCAAGTATCTCATCCCAACCTATCATACTCTTTCCGTGTTCAAGAAGTACTTTCTCAATACGATGTACAAAATAACTTTGCAGTCCATGTGCATCTTTCAACTTCTCATCCCGTATGCGTTTCTGACATTTCGGACAAGCATTCCATTTCACTTTCGGACATTCATCTCCTCCGATATGGAAGTATTTCCCCGGAAACAAAGGAATGACCTCTTCCAATACATCTTCAAGAAATTTAAAGGTCTGTTCATTACCCGCACAATACACATTTTCCTCTACTCCCCATTTGTTTCTAAGCTGAAAAGGACCTCCGGTACAGGACAACTCCGGATAAGCAGTCAAAGCAGCCAAGGCATGCCCCGGTAACTCTACTTCCGGGATAACAGTAATAAACCGCTCGGCAGCATAAGCCACTACCTCTTTTATTTGTTCCTGTGTATAGTAACCTTGATGAATGGTACCATCGGCATTGTGACGGACAGAACCTATTTCAGTAAGTTTTGGATATTTCTTTATTTCAATCGTCCACAAATGATCATTCGTAAGGTGCCAATGGAAACGATTTATCTTAAACATTGCCATCACATCCAATTGCTTTTTCACAAAATCCACATCATGAAAGTGCCGGCTAACATCGAGCATCATTCCCCGATAAGGATAAGCCGGTTCATCCTCTATTACAACACAAGGAAGTGTCCACACAACATTTTTCACGGGTTCTTCACTTTCAATCTCTGCAGGCAGAAGTTGCATTACAGTCTGCATACCATAAAAGATACCGTGCGCAGACTTTGCCTGAACAGAGATTTCCCGGGAAGTAACAATGAGCTTATATCCCTCGTCCTTCATACTTAAAGCAGGATCCAGAGTCAACCGGATACAATTATCTTTTGCTTCTTTCACAATATCAGGACGGTGTCCGGTAGAGTGCTGCATCTTTTCCGCAAAATAGCCGGCAACCGTTTTTAGAGTATCATTATCAGTAACAAAACTAGTTTGAGATGTTAATGTAAATTCACCGGTTTGTTGCTCTATCATTTTAGGCTCGGGTACAATATGAAGCCCTTCATTGTAAGATTTCACTTCATTTTTGTTCTCACAGGAGAATAATGTCACCAAGACAAAGAGTATCAGATAAAAAGATTTAATTCGCATATATTCCAAGTTTTATTGATAATAACAATTCATTTAATTTTCTCCATAATTGATACGGACATTGATAATTCCTAAATTGTCTACAGGAACTTCCAAAGATTGGTATCCTTTTTTCCTAAAAACCAAAATCTCATGGTTTCCCGCATCAATCCGATACTGTCCTTTATCATCACTCTGTCCTAATAGTTTTCCTGAACTCCCGGCATAGATGTTCACACCACCAATCAGAGTAGCCTGTACATCACGTACTTCACCATGAATAGAAATATTCTTGCTACTTTTAGCCACTTTCATACCTTCAGCAGAAGCCGAACGTTCAAAATCACCTACTATCACCGTTTTTCTTTGAAGGATGTTGTCAGAAGCAGTTCCTACCTGCAGTTCGAACTCGCCGGGTTCAACTATCCTCCTGTTTCCGGCATCAACAATATACAAATCTTTCACGGCAACTTTCAACCGGACAGTCCGGGTACTTCCAGCCTCAACCAATACCTTTTCAAAATCACGAAGCTGCTTAACAGGAGTGACCACCGTACTCACTTTATCACGTACATACAATTGAACCACTTCCTTTCCATCCCTCTTCCCTGTATTTTTTATATCTACTTTTACATATATCGTGTCAGTAGGATCATAGTGTTCCTTATCCGTTTCCATAGACTTGTATACAAAGGATGTATAAGTAAGCCCATGCCCAAAGGCCCACAAAGGATCGGGACTGGAGAAAACATAATCTCTCCCCGGAGTTTCATAACTTCCGGGATTTTTATAAAAACCTTTGTCAGAAGGAAGATAGTCATAATAAACAGGCAAATGTCCCGTACTCTGTGGGAAAGAAAAAGTAAGCCTGCCCGAAGGAGAAATTTTGCCAAAAAGGATATCAGCAATCGAATTTCCGGCTTGTTCTCCTGCATACCATTGAGTCAGAATGGCTGGTATATGTCTCTTTTCCCAGGAAATAGTAAAAGGTTTACCGGTTACTAAGACCAGCACTACAGGTGTTCCGGTTTCATAAACCTCTTTTATCAACTGGCTCTGTGCTCCGGTTAGGTTCAAGTCATTTAAGTCAAATCCCTCTCCGCAAGTAGAGCTTTTATAATCACGAGCCAAAGCGGCACTGGCACTACCACAAAAAACAATGGCTACCTCACTTTGCCGGGCTACCTCAACCGCCTTCTTTATCCCACTGGTGTCCAGAGAGACCAGACTACACCCTTTTTCATAACGCACCGTTACTTTGTCCCCCAACAGCTGTCTGATTCCAGCCAATGGAGTCACTCCGTCTTTATTATTACGGCTCCATGTATAATCACCGAATTGCACCTGGTCGGCATTAGGTCCGATTACTGCTACCGATTTCAACTTTTCGGCATTTAGTGGCAAAAGTCCGTTTTCATTTTTCAGTAATACTACAGATTCGTCTGCTATCTCTTTTGAAAGCTGCACTCCTTCCTGCGGATGCATTTTGCAATGAGCGTATTGTTCACCATAAGGATCTTCAAAAAGCCCCATTTTAAACTTCACATACAATACCCGGCGGACAGATTCATTCAGAATCTCTTCATCCAGTTTATCTTCTTTAATAAGATCAGCCAATAGCGGATAGCAGTTACTGGAAGCTTCTACGTCAAGTCCGGCAGTAAAAGCCTGCATGGCAGCTTCTTCCGAATTATGAGCCGTATAATGCAATGTTTTCAACATTTCAATCGCTCCCCAATCAGAATATACATATCCCTTAAATCCAAACTGATTACGAAGTACCTCAGTTAATAAATAATGAGAAGCAGAATTAGGAATACGGTTCCATGAATTATAGGTAGACATTACAGCCAGAACAGGCGTATGCTGAATCACCATTTCAAAAGGTTTAAGATATACCTCGTGTAAATCACGGAGCCCGCATTCTACAGAAGCCAGATTCAAACCACTAAGTGGATTACCGTGTGGTCCGTAATGTTTCAGCATTGGCGAAATGCCATTATCCATATATCCCTTTACCTCTGCAATTCCAAACAGACCACAAAGAATCGGGTCCTCTCCAAAAGATTCCTCCACACGCCCCCAGCGTAAATCGCGTACTACGTCAATGCAAGGAGCCAGTACCTGGTGCATCCCCTGGGCATGCAGATCTTTCGTTATCATTGCAGCTTTACGATAGGCCAGTTCCGGAGAGAACGTACTACCAAGGGCCACATTCTGAGGATAGATAACAGAGCCTTCATGTACAGAACCATGCAACGACTCCGCAACTGTAAATACAGGTATACCAAGCCGGGTATTCTCTACCATAAACCTCTGTATTAATTGCATATTTTTCCGGCAATTTGCACCTGTAAGCGGAAAACCCTCTACAAATCCCCAACTCATTCCTTTAGAAAAGGCTTTCAGTTTCTCTGTATCCAATGTTTGTCCATTGAATATATTCCAGGAATGGATATGTCTGATCTGTGCGACCTTCTCTTCCAGAGTCATACGACTTAAAAGATCATTCACTCTCTCCTCTATGGGCAGGTTGGGTTGCTTATAAGGAAGTTCCTGAGCAAACACAGATATTCCCGACAGGAATAAACTACTGCAAAATAACAACCGGGATATACTCATTTTTATCATCATATACTTGTTTTTCAATTTTTCTGATAATTTTGTTCTATTTCGGTATGGTAACGTTTATATAAATCTTCAACAACGGCTATGGTTCCTTCAGGATTCACCCGCGAAAGATAAGTTGAATTGGTAAGTACCCATTCCTGTTCCATTTTGGAATAATCCGGATACGGCAGTTTCTTTCCATATAGCAAACTGGTTTTGTATGTCACATAAGCCTCCCAGCGAGGAAGGTAAAAATCGATCAATAACCCACTCCATTCTTTGTTAGCATAGTCGTGCAAATCCGAATCAGTATCCGTCCAGGTCGTAATCAGCCTCTTAGCATTGGTAACAAAGCGTCTCTTTTCTTCCGGTGTCCCCCCTGCCTTTTCTGCTTCTGCCAGCCACGTACCCAACATAAACTCCTTACGCGTAGATAGCAACCGGTCTTCATCCTTTATAATATTCAAGAACTTGCCACTATATTCCATAAAACGTTCTTTGTCTTTTTTCTGAAATGCCAGCACCATTCTTTCATGCAGATATTTGGCATAATCGGACAAAACCTGACGAGTGACATCCGTTAAATCGTATTCATACGTATCCGAATGATTAAATCTCTTACGCGATTGATAAAGAAGATCCCATGCTTTTACCACCTTCACCGGATCATAAAACATCACGGCATTTCCCCAGGTAGATACATGCTGAATGGTATCAGAAGGACGGGCACAGATATAAGACTCTACAGGACCTCCCAACTCATTATGACATTCGTAGATTGTTTCGGATAATAATTTCCAGGCCCTGTTACAATTGTTATCCTCTGTTCCATACCGATAATAAGTGTAATTGTCAAGCCATTGAGGAATATGAATGCTGTCCGTTCGCCAGGCCATATCATACACCATATCATAGACAACCGGGATGGTCCCTATTCCTTCGGGAGCCGTGCCAATACCACATATGTTTTTCCCCATCGGATGGTGTTTGGCAAAGACAGGTCCTGACGCATAACTACTCATCTTACCATGCAATCCTGTTTTTCCTCCGAAATTGGGCAGAGCACACCATATCCATTGATGATTCCAATGTCCTTCCGGCTTGTGGAACATGGAAGTTTTAACTCCCCCCCATTGGGGGCGTTCGCAAGCCATCAAATCCAGAATAATGGTTTCTCCGGGCTTCAAGCCTTCCATTAACTCTTTTACCGGATTGTGTTGCCATCCCTGCAATACCCACACAGCCTGCGGATTTACTTTTCGCATAGCCTGTAATATCTTTTGCGCAGCAAGTTTCACATTAATTCCCTCAGAGGTTCCTCCCTCATGAAAAGGGTCTCCACCAAAAAACTGTGCTTCACCGAATAGATTCTTTTGCTCTTCATAATAGATAGCAGCAAGTTTATCAAAAAGCGGATCGGTAGGATCCAAAAATGCAGGCCGTTGGTAAGTACCCCATATCCCCTGATCTTTAATGCGGGCATCAGGAAATTTTTCTTCCAATGCATTCGGAACCATACCATAGAATCCCTGAAACACGGGCTTCATTCCCAACTCCCTCATTCGCTTCAACATCTTCTGCTGCAAATCGGTCTGTCGTGCTATAAATTCCGGAGTTACCGGACCACCAAAACCTTCAAGATTTCCCATTAACCACCAGGCTTCATAACCTGCTCCCGGCAAAAACTTACGTATATCATCTTCACTGAAGTTTAATCTCCGCAATGTATTCTGCCATACCGCATACTGACTATACACAGCCATCAGCGGCATATTGATACCTTGAAGTGCCATTCTGTCTATCTCTTTCTCCCATTGTTCCCAATCCCAAAAAGCCATGGAATAACTGTATGTACAGTAATTCAGATAATAACGATAGGGAAAAGAAGCCGTAACTCTCACTTTTTCTCTAACTGGTGGCAAGGGTACAGGTAACTCTGATAAGTTATTGCCACACCACGAAACCGATTTGTGGCAATAATTCCTCAAATAATGATTCAATCCCCGCGCTATAGATACACCATTATTCCCCCTGATGATAATTCTATCATCTGCAGCCTGCTCCAATTCAAAGAAGTCGGAATCCGAAGAAAGCTTCTCGAAGATGAAGGAAGAAGAATTATTATCCGGCAATAACCGTTCAGCTAACTCACTAACAGGTTGATCTGATTCAGTAGACATTGAACATCCATACATTACCATGGATGTAAAAAAGAGTAAGAGGATTCTTCGCATCAGCATATATTTTAATTAATTAAGATCATGCAAGTGTCTCTACGAGATATTTTTACTCGTAAGGGGGAGAGACACTGCTATCGGACAACTATTATTTTTAGAACTTCACATCTACAAAAACGGGATAATGATCGGACACAGTAGCTGTATCCACACTCTTGCCATCCACAGAAACAGTACGTAAAATGTGCGTCCGGAGAACTTTTACTTTTGAAGCCTTTCTGTTTTTCAGCAACAGGACATAATCAATTAGAGCTCCGGAGTCTGTTCGTCCCGGGATCGAATTTCCTGTAGTATCACTAATAATATCAAAGTACTTTACCCACACCGGGAATGAAACACCGCCATTGGGCCAGCGATGAGAATCATTCAAGTCACCGGCAAGAAATACCGGTTTACTTTTTTTCCCGACCCAATCGCAAACTATTTGAGCTCCTTCCCTACGCTTTTCGTCATTCAGGTCTGAGTGTGTACCTATAAATATAAAATTTTTCAATTCCACTGCTACCGCTGCCCGGGTTTCATCACCAGGTAAATGAATGACCTGTATCCCCTTAACGGGCAGTGTATTCTTTATCAATACTCCACAGCCTATACTACCTTCGTCAAACGGAGCCGCACTGCCATAATAAGGTACATATCCGCTACCAGCTGCATCAGCAATCTCTTTCAACAGATAACGCGCCCCTCTGCCTACAGCAGCGCTATCCAACTCTTGCAAAGCAACCACATCCGCATCCAAAGCCTTTATCACTTTACCAAGCTTCTCAATATTATCCTTGGTCAACTCACCCGGATCTGTAGCTCCTTTACAATAATGAGTATTGTAAGTCAGCAGACGTATGGCACCTTTTTCTTTATTATAATTCTGAGCACTCACACAGACAGATAACAGCAAAGCAGCTCCGACAAAAAATAGTTTTCGTAACATGACGATCATAGGTTATATTATAACTGGTTTATATATTAAGATTAATTTTTTACGATTTTTCGTATCACGCATTTCCTGGTAGAGGAAACTTTGACAATGTATACTCCTTCGGGCTGATTTGACAGATTCACAGAATTAATTATCTCACCATTTACGTCTATCACATTTTGTCCGGTCAATGAATAGATTTCTACACGATTCACCTCTTCTTTTTCTCCTCTTACGTAAAGAGTGGCATCAGCAGAGTTAAAGCATATATAAAAATCTTCTCCCTTTTCTATATTCGTGATACTCGTATAACCGGGGAGTGTTATATCAATAAAGACAGGATAATGATCCGAAACGTTTTTCAGATCAACCGTAGCTCCATTTATTTCAATAGTACGTACAATATGAGTTTGTTGTACCTGTATTTCAGAATTACCATAATCGTGGAAAAGAACATAATCAATCAGTCCCTGATCGGCTCCTTCATTTCCATGCACTCCATTCCAGACTGTATTGCCTTCAGTATCACTTACTATCTCAAATTTCTGCATATAAATAGGAAATGCTATTCCTCCGTTTCCCCACCGGTGACAATCATTCAAATCGCCTGCCAGGAAAACCGGTTTACGAATATAATCCAATTCATTATTAATAATATTAGCTCCTTGTATGCGTTTGCTATCATTCAAATCTCCATGAGTACTTATAAAAACAAATTTATCAAGATCGGTCCTCACTGCTATCCGTGGTTCATCTCCCGGCAATGCAATCTTTTTTATCTTATTCACGGAAAAAGATTTCTTTATCAGGCTGCCACATCCCACACTGCCTCCATCCCATTTGGATGCAGCTCCATACACCGGAGTATAATCGAGCCCGGTTGCCTGGGCTATCTGCTCCAACAAATATCGTTTACCCCGGCTATTTGCTGCGCTATCAAGCTCCTGTAGAGCAACCACATCCGCATCCAGTGTCTTAATCACCGAAGCCAGTAACCGCGTATTGCCATCGTTAATATTACCGGGATCAGTTCCTCCCTTACAATAATGAGTGTTATATGTCAGGATTCTGATTACATTATTATCCTTGGGATAAGTCTGGGCTGACAATTGCAGACATATCCATAAAAAAGTTCCAAAGAATATATACTTTCTCATAGTGCTTTGCGGTTTTCAACAACCGGCAGAAGAATATATACCTTCTGCCAGCCGTTAAGAGTTACTTTAATAAAATTATTTCTTGATAATCTTCACCAATGTTTCATCCGCAGATGTAATTACCTTCACAAAATACAAACCAGAAGTAAGATCTGCTACATTCACCTGTTGTCCCCCTTTCACACTTCTTACACATGCACCTGTAGTAGAATAGATATCAATGCGCTGAACATCCGGCGCTGATACATAAATCACTTCATCAACCGGGTTGGGTCCTACTGTTATCAATTCTCTTTGAGACGTGTTCACTCCTGTAGAATAATTCTTTACAACCTTTACCCACACTGTATTCAGAGCAAGCTCGGGATACGTTGCATTCTGCATTTCACAACGATATACTTTACCCACACATTCATCTCCGAAGCTAAACCATCCATTTGCATCTGCTGATGTCGGTGTGATAATATCACCATCTTCATTTTTCCAGGTAAATGTGGTTAGTTTCCCCATTACATCATATTCTCCGGACAAGTCAATATCTTCATCTACTTCTATCTCATATTCGCCTTTATCGTTTTTCACACCTACAGGAAAACCACCTGCTGTGTTCCACTGAGATTTATAACCACTTCCCAATACTTTACCTGTAGCAGGGTGTAAAGGCAGTGTAGAATAAGAGTAGCAATTGTCTTCCAGATTTAACAGCCAATCCAAAAATTCAGTCTTCCGACAATCCGTACAAACAAAAGCTGTTTCATCCGATAGAATATTTTTATACCCGGCAAGTTGACGGCATTTTCCGGTAGAACCACTCAGGTCAATCTGTTTCACAAAAGGATTACGTCTGATGTGTAAATAACAGTCATTTTCTCCATTATTCATAGCTATTTTTACCGTATCCATCTGAGTGTTTGAGATATGTACAACCGAAGCCTTGCAATCTCTCAATACAAATTTTCCTTTCAGGTTTTTCACAGCAGGCAAAACAGGATACCATTTGTTATCTCCTTCTGAATTAGTCCATGACAAACTACTCGTTCTTCCATTAAAAGGAGCAGCAGCATTTACGCAAATTCCGAATATAGTTTCCGCATAGGTAGCAGAATAAGATCTCCAGATATTCCCCTCTGTATTTTTCCAGGTATTCATATCACTCCAGGAAAAGCCTTCCCGATTAATATCAATCCCCATTGCTTCTGCGTTGCATTTTCCTTCAATAGCAGAAGGTTGTTTAAAGAATGCGGCATAATCAGCAACTTCTTCCGCATTGAAATTCCAGATTTGTTCCTGTGCAAATACAGTTGTAGCACACCAGGCAAATGTAGCAATAGCAAATACCCGCTTTCCAATCAAAGTAATACTTTTCATAAGTCAAATAATTAAGTGTTAAACAATTATTTCATATTTAGATGTGGGGGCTTTTTGAACGGCCCCCCTTTTTTATTTAAAAGCTGAGTCCGTCTTCCCAGTTCGGATTCTGTGTTATGTTTCCATTACTCAGTACTCTTTCCTGAGTGGGTATAGGATATAAATAATCCCTGTCCTCCCTCCATTTACGAGGTTCATCCTTTACATCGTGTACTATAATATTTCCTTTCAATCCGTCTGTAAAACGGAACTCATCACCCAGTTTATAGAACTTACGAATGTTTTTCACAGCTGCTCCCGAGGGTTTCTTTCCGGTATAAATACAGATATCCACTTTGTCTTTATCCAGCAGAGTACCGTCATTCATGTCGAATACATCGAAGCGGTTCTCCCCTTCTCCCTGGTTCAATCCGGGGAAATACATGCCCAGATAAGGTTGCTCAAAGATTTTACCTTCTTTCCACCTCATCACATCATAGTAGCGAAAGCCTTCAAGAATAAGTTCAACCGTACGTTCACGTCGTATTTCAAGGATTACTCCCTTATTCGCTCCGGTTACATTTGCATATCCTGTTTCCACATTACTGAGATAAGGATCCGGATTGGCATTAGCTGCCGCCATATCTATATTAGGCATTCCCACCCGGTCACGAATCTTTTTAACCGAAATATTCAGATCATTCTGAGTCAGTGTACCTCTTTCGGCTTTTGCTTCAGCAAAATTGAGATAAACTTCTGCTGCCCTGAACAGGATATAATCGTTTGAAGATTTCATGTATCCGTCTCCACTGGCATCGGTCACCCATTTTATAATCTGATAGCCGGTAGTAGAGGAGTTAAAGTTGGGTGACTCTACCGTAGTACTATTAATACGGGTATATCCGGGTCCTACCACGGTCTGTGTCAAACGTGGATCGCGGTTCTGCATTTCATCATAATACTGCATCGTTTCATATCCGGCTTTATCAGTAAAACGACTTCCATCAGTCATCAGATAGCTATTCACCACTTTCTTATTCATTCCGGGACGTCCGTAGGTAGATGCCATCGTATTATAATTAGCTTCATGGACAACAGCTTTACCCAAATCATAGTCTCTTGCCAGAATAACCTCCTGCGCAATGGCATTCATCGAAGAAAATAAATCGCGATATGGTTTTTCACCTCCTTTATAAATGGAATAAGGACTACTTGTGATAAACTCTTCCGATACAGCGATACATTGATCCAAAAGTGCCTCATAACCGGGTATACCATGATATTTGCGATAAGTACCTTCAAAGAGACAAATTCTCGACTTCAAAGCCATTGCTGTCCATTTGGTCACTCTATACAACTCAGCCTTATCGGATATATGTGCAATAGCATAATCAATATCCTCCAATATCTTTTCTACAACAAATACTCTGGAATCACGTGGTTTTGTCAGATCGGTATCATCCGAGGCCATTGCCTTCTCATGCCAGGGCACATCCCCGAAACGCTTTACTTTTTCAAAATAGAAATAAGCTCTGAAAAAGCGGGCAATGCCATCATATCTTTCCCGTATGGCCGTATCCGGACAACGATGGGAATGCGCCAGGTAGAAATTGATGTTACGCAGATATCCCCAATCCCATCCACCTCCGGAAGTAGGAATGGTACGCGACCCTACCACCGCTTCCGGAAGAGTGAATATGCACACTACATCTTCACTTTCACCATAACCGGAAGGAGCTCCCGGAAACAACCCATAAAAATTATTCGTTGCACTCCTCAGTTCCTGTTCATCATTATAATAGGTCTCTGGCGCTAAAGCATCGAGTGGAAAGCGGTCCAGCATATCTGCACAACTTGTTGCTCCGAACAACAGGAGAAAAGCATATATATATTTATTTTTTTTCATCTTCTTATCTTTTAGAGGTTAATTAAAAGGTTACATCCAAACCAAACGAGAATGTTTTGGCATAAGGATATACACGCGCATCAGCATCGGCAGAGAACTGTTCAGGATCTACATAATCAGTCTTTAGCTTCGTCCATGTCAACAGATTATCTCCGCTAAAATAAAATCTCACCCGGTCCATTCCTACTTTAGCAGTCCACGCACGTGGTATCGTATAACCGATTGTGAAGTTTTTCAGACGGCAATAAGCCAGATTCTGTAAGTAACGGTCATTCACCTTTGCCAGTGAACGGTCACCTTGTGCTGCATATCCGCGCATTCTCGGAAAATAAGCATCAGGATTCTCTTCCGACCAGATATTATCAGGCAGGTCAACCGGAGTGAATGAAGCATAAGGACGGGCAAATCCTCCCCAGAAAAGCATTGCATTCCCTCCCGGATAACGGTTCTGACGTCCTACTCCCTGGAAGAAGGCCGAACAGTCAATGCCGGACCAGGTAAACCCGAGGTTACCACTATAGGTATAGCGCGGTCTCGAATTACCGATAATACGCATATCTCCACGGTCATCTGCTGTTTTCTTTCCATCATCTATCCTTCCGCTGCCGTCAAGGTCTTCAAAAATCATATCACCTGCTTTCAGACCTTTATTCTCTCCAATAGCCGTTTCAAGGATATTTTTACAAACATAACTATGATCTATGGCTTCCTGATAGGCTTTCGCCTCTTCATCTGTTTTAAACAGGCCTGATACGTGATAACCCCATATCTCACCAATTTCCATCCCTACATAGTAACTGGATTTACTGAACTCTTTCAAAGGATTGTCATACTTCGTGATGTGTGAACGGCTGTCTGCCAGACTCAGTGACAGATTATAACTAAACGGCTTCTCCAGAAGAGTGAAACTATCATTCCAGGCCAGAGTCATTTCAAATCCCTTTGTACGTAAGTCCGCTGCATTTTCACGTGGCTGGGTTGCTCCATATACACCCGGCAACACTTTACCCGGTATGAGCATATCCCGTGTATCCCGAATAAAGACATCCGCACTGTAAGTCAACCGGTTATCAAAGAATCCCAAGTCAATACCCAAATTCTTGTGTATTATGGTCTCCCATGTAAGATTACCTGCGGTAGGTGGAGGGCTAACTTCTGCATAAGTCAGTTTCTCGCCATCGATAAGATAACCATCAAACTGCACCATACTTAATTTTTGCAGATAAAGATAACAATCCTTAACCGCCTGATTTCCCAATGCACCGATAGAACCTCTCACTTTCAGATTAGAAACAACATTACGAACCGGTTCAAAAAATTTCTCCTCACTGATGCGCCATCCTGCCGAGAAAGAAGGGAAAATACCGGCACGCTGATCTTTCGGAAAACGGGAAGAGGCATCCCAACGAACGTTTACCTCAGCCAGGTATTTGCCTTTCCAGTCATAACCCAAACGTCCGAAATAGCCCAATAGAGCCCATTCATCCTGTCCTCCTTCCAAAGTGACATCCTTACCAATATCTCCCAGGTTAAAGTCGTTCAGGTTGTTCGACTGTATGTTCAGTTTGGTTCCGTAAATTCTTTTATAAGCGCTCTGTTCATAGTTGAAACCGGCTACTGCACGCAGATTGTGTCCGCCAAAAGACTGGTCATAGCTTAAATAAGCATCCACACTGTGATAATAAGTTCTTTCGTTCAATTGCCGCAACTTATTCTTAAATAATGAACCACCGGCATCTTCCGATACTCCCGGATGTTGAGAGTATTGCGACTTTGCCGTACGCTCCATATAATCAACCGTATTATATTTAAAGCTATAATTTGTATTGAGAGACAGCCCTTTATACAATTTAAATGTTGCACCCACCGTATAGGTTATCTGCTTCTTGTCCTCCACAGATTTAGAATTACCATCGGCAGTCATTATATGTACCCCGTCAGTGGGTTGCTCCGAAATGACCGGGTTGCTGAATACATGGGTTCCGTCCGGATTATACGGCATCAGGAACGGCATTGCATGGAAAGTATAGTTGGGCAGATTGTTCCCGTGTCCCAATCCCGGAGCCGAATATTTAGATGAGAAGAAACTTGTGGCAAAGTTAAGAGACAGCCACGGTTTTACCTCTGCATTGAGACGCGCCCTGAGATTACCGGTTTTATATTTATCCGGATTCTGTGCATAGATACCGGTCTGCGTATTGAAGTTCCCGCTTACCAGATAATTTATCTTATCAGTACCACCGGATATACTCACATTATTATCCCAGGTTGGCCGACTGGAATCTATCAGGTAATTATACCAGTCAAAATTGGCATAATACATATACGTATCTTCTCCCGTACGGTTTTGTACCACTGTCCACGGACGTTCGGGGTTCTCTGTTTTATCATACCTCCGGGCTTCAAGTTCTTTGTAATCATCTTCGGTATAACGGGTATAAGAACTTCCGTTGTACGAACGCATGAAGCCGTCCACCAATTTAGCCGCATCATATCCGGTCGTAATAAAGTCAGTATTTGTTGTCTCGGTCGAGAAACTGAAACGCCCGTTATAATTGATCTGCATCTTTCCGCTTTTCCCCTTCTTGGTAGTAACTAATATTACACCAAAAGGCGCTCTGGCTCCGTATATGGCCGAAGAAGAGGCATCTTTCAATACAGAAATGGACTCCACATCGCGTGGGTTCAGATTATCGATGTTTCCCTCGATACCATCTATCAATATCAACGGTTTAGACTCTTCATTGATAGAAGCAAAACCACGAATATTCATATTGGTGGCTTCTCCCGGTTTTCCGGAACCAAAAGATATATTCAAGTTAGGGATTGTACCTTGAATAGCCTGTCCCAGAGTAGCCACCGGACGGTTTTCTATCGCTTTGGCATCCGTATATCCCACGGCTCCAGTCAGGTTTGCCTTCTTCTGTGTACCGTAACCGATTACCACTACCTCGTCCAGCGCATTATTATCTTCCTCCATTCTTATATTAATGGTAGTCTTATCCTTCACTTTCACAGAGAGGGGTTTATAGCCAACATACGTAAAAGTAAGCGTACTCCCCACCGGTACTTTCATATAGTAATTACCATCAATATCGGTGATTCCTACCCCTACCCCATCTACGGCTACATTCACACCAATCAGTAACTCTCCGGCGACATCTGTAACTTTTCCGTTTACGGCAAGCTCTTTGCCAACTTGCGCCTTTTCCTGTAGTTTGGAAAGAACAATATGATTGTCTCTTATTTCATAATTCAGTTGTTGCCCTTCGAGTATGAGGGTAAGAGCTTTATCCAGAGATTCGTCTTTGATATTCATCGTGATACGCTGATTCATATTGACGTCATTTACATTAAAGAAAAAAGACTTACCGGTCTGTTTTCTTACGGCTTCAAGCGCTTCCTTAACCGTCACATTCTTTAGGTTAAGCGATACATTCTGTGCCTGGATCAGGGTACACCAGCAAAACAGCAGCAATGTAAATAGTCCTAATTTTTTTTTCATCATAAGGATTAAATAAGATTAATACGGAAAAAACAATAAAGCAGGAATCTCAAAACATAGTATACATAGATCGAAGTATTCCGGTTTATATAAGAGACAGGTACGGGAAGAAATTGTGTAGTCTGAAAACCGACTTTTTTTAAAATATATTTCAATAGAATAAAACCCACCGGAAGTCCTAACGAAACCGATCGAAGGCCAGTGAGGAACGATGTAAAACATGTACATGTAAAGCAGTACGAGATGCACATGTCGTACTGCTCCACATGTACATCTCGTACTGTATGACATGTACATCTCGTACATCGTTCCTCACCGATAAGAAAAAGGAGGTTCAGGAATAAAAGAAAAGTATCTCTAAGAGAACAAATATTGAATTAAAGCTCATCTCTTACCCATCTCATGCCGGGCAAACAACTTTTACGGATGCGTTTTCCTGCCAGACTGGTTTCCACCTCTATCTTACGGAATGAATTAAGATGAATAGCGTTAATCAAATCTTCATCGGGAACAATACGAAGAACTCCGTTTTCATACCCCGCCGAACAATTCCAACTTTGTATCCTACCCGTTTCATCTATTACTACATAGGCAGAAGTCAGAGTACACTCCTCCATTACTTTAAAAATTTCCTGTACTGTATTATCTCCCGAACCACCCCGTTCGCCAAAAGCACAAACAGAGTTCTCGTCATCGGGGCGTAACCAGGGACTGATCATATCCAGATATTGCTCTCCAACAATAGAATCTACCGGATGCCAGTCATGCCGTTTGTCACTCCGTTCCACACAAACCATCCCTTTTATATAAGGCTCGGGAACAAATCCCCAGCGTAAATGTCCATTCAAGTCCATAATCTGAGCACATGCTCCTAACGTATCCATAAAATCAGTAAGATAATGTACTTTCCCTGTCAATAAATAAAGGTAATAAGAGGCATAAATTTTCCAGGCCGTCCAGCCATGGGGAGAATTCATAATCTGATTGGGAACGAAATAGACATCGAGCGCTTCCCAATAACGAAGCGTCCCACCCCGCATGCGGCAATCAGGAATGAGTAACTGCTCCAGACACTGGTGTTTGTCCATCAAATAAACTGCTGCCGACGTATACTGCTGACGTTTGCCAGAATCCTCTTCAGATAAACCGCGCAAAGCCAATTGTAAAGCACTACAAGTTATCATCCCATCTTCAAAAGTCATATCTCCTTCTGTCTGAATATCGTCCAGACGCAACAACAGATCGTCGATTGCTCTGTAAGCCGACTTTTGATGCCTTTCGTAGCGTTCTTTCCATTGGGGAAGCCCCATAAAGTTCTTTTCGGCTGTAACCAACTCGAGCATGGATTTTGCAGGATAAATTACAGCTGTATAATGTGTTCCTTTAGAACGATAGGCACCATCCGCGGACTGAACCTTCTCCGAACAAAGATAATCACCAATATGAGCCGCTTTCTCCAGATAACTAATCTCTCCTGTTGCCTCCCATAAATCAACAAGCATACCAATCAGCGAAGAGAAGTTTTGCACCCGGTCCGGTGCTGCTTCTTTCTTCGGAATCCAGGTCAGAGTATCTATAAAAAACGGAAGTGTACGATTGAACCGTTCTTCAAGTCCCTTATCTTTAGAAGTATCCGGAAAATGCCGGGCGGCAAGAAAAGCAGTATAGTAGCCATAGAAAGCTTCGCAACCATTGGAGAACAAAGGCGGATTCTGCGCAACAAAGTCACGGGCATTTTTCATGTACCATGACCAGGGGTTGCGTACATAAATACTCGCTTCTGCAGTTTTCCTGTTTGTGGTTGTGGCCTTGATCTGATAAACTCCTTTTTGAGCAGAAGGTACGAAACTGGCTGTATATAAGTATTCAGAAACCTTATCAACGGATAATTCGGTTAATGCAGCATCCGGAGCTTTTACAATAAGACTTTTCAAAGGATACCGGCTGTGAATATACAGACGACTCTTCTCTTTTCCGCTGATCGTGTATTTGTCACACTCAATCATCGGGGCTTGTATCCATTGAGACAAGGTTTCTTTCACTTCGGACAGCTGACCGATACCTCCCAAATGGAGTATCCATTTTTTAGTCTCGCCAGGTTTCAGCAAGATTTTGTTCTGCGGATGTCGTTCCGGTAAAGGCAAACAATGCAGCAAGTCCAGACTTGCAGTTTTTATCTGATGTCCCCATTTCCACTCCAACAAACCTTCATATACATAATTCAATGCATAGGAAGCAACTGGCTCTTCTATACCAATTCCCATAATAACCTGCCTCGGAGACATGAAATATCCCCAGGTAAAATCTTTCTCACACCGTAGTAAAGTAGGAAAGAACTTAGTGTCCCACTCCGGAAATGTTTTCATCTCTGAGTCTATTCCAATAAAAAGACGGGAATATTCCGGTTCAAAGATTTCTTTTCCCCGATTGGAGAGTATACACTCTACAATCAAATGATCTGCTGCAGGACGATAGCGGAGTGCATAATGAATAGCTCCTGTTTCTGCTTCAAAAGTGCCGGGCTGACCAGAGGATGGAGACAGCCGTATGCCTTTCCAGGCCGGACCGGCCAACGTATCCTCTCTGAAAGGAATTATTTCCCATACATTCCCTATTTGCTGCTGATATTGATGAATAACTCCACTTTCGGGATGAATGAGTACTCTCCACCCTTGTTGTTCACTACCCAGCGTCAGATAATCTTTAGCAACAAGAGATAAAGGCTGAATTATGAATACAAAAACAATGCAGTAAAAAACGAAACATTTGCGCTGCTCTTTCATGTGAATTGTATTTTGTGCTTCCCGCACGGGAAGGTGCGACAGGCGATGGTTTATTGAAACGCAGGATGAACGCAGATTTTCGCAAAGAAAAACAAATAGATGATAAAGAACTACAGTCTTTTAATCTGCGTTCATCCGCGTTTCATCAGAGATTTAAAACTCTGTGTAACTCTGTGCGACTCTGTGGTGAACAGAATCAGAAAAAGAAAGAAATACTAATGATAAATACGAATCTCCTTTTTATCCATATCATAACGATAATTGAACTTATTCGTAGCTGCCATAATGTCCATAATCTGTACTATATTATCAGCTTCTATCGTGATGTCTCCATAGAATATCAAGTTCTTCAAATCATCATTTTCAAAATGAATAGTAACATCAAAAGCTCTCTCTAAAACTTTAGCAATAGTACCCAACTTCTCTTCATTAAAGAAAACATCATCATAAATCCATGAATTAGCATATTCTGCATTGATATCCTTCAAAGTCAGCACTCCGGTTCTTTTATTGCAAGTTATCAGCTGGTTGGGTTTCATCACAATAGACTTATCATATCTACTATCGGAAAAATCAATAGAACCCTCCAGAAGTGCCACGCGAATCTCATCATCATCCTGATAGTTCTGTACATTAAATTTAGTACCCAGCACTCGCACCTTTACATTGCCCGAAGTTACAATCAAAGGTAATTCAGGATTCTTACTGATTTCAAAATATCCCTCGCCTTGCAAAGTCAAATCACGGTTACTTACTCCAAACTCGTTGTTATAACACAAAGTAGATGCCGCATTCAACCATACCAAACTTCCGTCCGGCAAACTCATCTTCACCTTTGCTTTTCGGGGAGCTTCCAAAGAATAAGTCAGAAGCTCTTTATCCTGAAAGCGTTCAAATAAGTATTGCGTTCCAATTCCTGCCATGAAAATAAAGAGCACGCAGGCTGCATAGTAAAACACCTTACGAAGAGGAAAAGTCCTGTTCTTTATTTTCTTGTCAGTACTATTAATGCGGGCCACGAAGTTTTGGTAAGCCTGTTCTTTATGAAAACGGGATTTCTCTGCAGAACCGGCAGAAACTAACCATGACTCTTCAAACTGCCGGAAATAGGTTTCATTTTCGGCAGACTCCTTTACCCATTTCCTCAAAGCCTGTAATTCTTCGGAAGAAATGGTCCTCTCCAGAAAAGAGAGTATTAAGCTATCTATATTTGTTATATGTTTCTCCATAATCTATAACTAAGACAAGTATCTCGTGTTTTTTGTGTAGTCTGATAATCCTATTTTGTTTCAAAATTATTAAATGATCGTTAATAACACAAGAATTGATATCACATAATCCTTTAATTCTGCCCTTAACTTCATCAACGCATTTTTCATATGATACTTTACTGTATTAACAGAGATATTCAACATACTTGCTATCTCCTCATACTTCATATTATCAAAACGGCTCATCCGGAATACCTGCCGACACTCGGGGGACAAGCTATTTATCACCTCATTTATTTTATTTTCCAGTTCCTGTTCAAGCAAACTCTCCAACGGATGTTTGCTTTCGATAAAAAACAGCTCTTCGATAGCCGCTTTATCTTCATATTGATTAATACTGACCTCCCGTTGCACATATTCCTGCTGAAGATAGTTGATACAGCGGTTTTTCACGCTTCGCACCAGATACGACCGCAGTGAATATTTAATATCCACACTCTCTTTTATTTCCCACAAATTATAAATGATTTCTCCTACTATCGTTTCCGATATAAAACTATCCCTCAGATAACTATCCGCAATCAAGCACAGGTAATCATAATATTTATCGAAAATAAAACGGAAAGCACACTCATTTCCCTTTTTCAAATGCTCTATGACATTATTATCAGTGATAATAACGGCATCTTTTAGTGTAATAGCCATAGTTAATTCCCAGATCGGCTCATCATTTTAGCCAAATTAAGTAAAAGATTTGATTGTTGTACTTCAAAGATAAATAAAAACATTTGTACTATTCACAAAAACTCATAATTTACTTCTGCTGCTCAAATAGCCAATCCATAAAATCAGGAAAATTAAAAGCCGGATTCCAGGAAAGATGATCACATCCATAGAATTCAATATATTCGACTTTAGCACCGCATCTTTTTAATACTTCATAAGCTTGCCTGGAACACTCTACAGGCACAGCCGTATCCTTTTCTCCGTGAAATATCCGAAAACAGACTTCCTTTGCTTTTGGTAACCGCTGTACATTCACAGATCCGCAAATAGAAACAGCCGCTGCAAAAAGATCCGGAAAACGGCATACCATATCGTAGACACCCATTCCTCCCATCGACAAACCAATAATGTATATCCTGCTTTTATCAACTTCAGGCTTATTCATATAATCATCCAATAAGTTTTTCACCTGAATAATAAAAGGGCTCATCTCGAATGTTTCCGGAAAACTACTTCCATCAAAGTTAGAGGGTTCAGCAATAAAAGGACCAAAGTTTTTTTTAGGACATTGCGGAAATATTACAAAAGCCGGAAACTTTTCTCTATTTACCGGATTGAGAAATAATCCTGAACCATGTTTTAGTTGAGTTTCGTTGTCATTTCCACGTTCTCCCGCACCATGTAAAAACAAAACCAAAGGGTATTTCTTTCCGGAGCAAAGATTATCCGGTTGTAAACATCGGTAATAAAGCGTATCTTCTCCATTGGAAGTAACATTATACTTATAGGCATATTGCTCCTGTGCTTCAATATTAGTACTCCACAAACCTATTATTACCAAGAAAAAACAGACAGAAAACACCTTTGATTTTCTGCTCACGTGATGGTTTTTCATAATTGACTATAGTTTATTCAAAGTTTTAACGCATTTATAATAAGACAGGAATATAAGAAAACAGGGTAGTAAACAGATCGATTTTTAACAATTAAAATATTCCGGAGAATCGTGCAATAACATAGGAGAGTGATAAAAGAAAAACGATGGCTTAACAAAGAATAGTTCAGCCTGTCAAGCCTGTATAATATGGTAAGCCAAAATACGTACTTAACTATGTATTAAATACGTATTTTTATATAAAAAGAGTACGTACTTTCTGATATGAAAAATACGTACTCTTATGCAGATAAAAAGTAATAGTTCAAAAACCCGTTAACAATGTTAAAGCAAGGCAGGTTAAGATATTAATTCATATTTTAAAGCCGGAAACCATTTCTCCAATATATTATCCACTTTGGACTCTATTTCAGGGGTAATGTGTCTTTTTACTTTCTTATATGCTATCATTACAGCTGCCATTTCATCTACCCACCCGATCACCGGCCACCGCCTTGTAGATATCAAATCAATAGGTAAAACTAAATAAGAAAGAGCAGAAGCAATCAAAAGTTTATCCGACAGTGGCGTTTCCGGACTCCTCAGCACATAGTAAAGAGACAATACCGGACGCATTGAAGTGCGGCCAAGACTTTTACCCATATCTTTGATATTCTCTAAAAGTTGATCCAAATCCCAGTTTGCAAAAAATTTATTCATAATCATTATTCTTTTATAAGTACTGATTCTAAATTAGTATACTCTATAAATACGAATTTATTGAAACGCAAATGAACGCAGATTTTCGCAAATTAGGTTGCTGCGTTATGCTTGAAAATAATATCCCTTACAGAAAATCTGCGTTCATCCGCGTTAATCTGCGTTTCAATAATAACCCGCTAAATAATCATTTAATTGTGATGTATTACTTATACTTATTTATTATAGGCTGACTTCTTCTTTTTTCTAATCCAATAATCAGCTCCCAACAGTCCCAAAGATAGTAGAGCGATGTAGCTGTAAAATCCTAAAAGTGAGGAGGATGCTCCTGATGGCTTCCAACGAGGCATAAAATCAACCACACTAAAGTCTAAATAGAAAAACAAACAATACACTACCAATACTATCAATACAGTAACGGCAATACTCAAAGAAAAAACAGTGATCCGTTTTCTTCGTCTTTCCATTTTCAGAGCCTCAGCCCGTACTTGTTCCATCATACGGAAGGAAAAATTGGAAGGAAGTCCAGTCGTTTGCCTCCGTTCCAAAGCTTTCTTAATAGTATTATTTCCATTCACATCCATAATCAACCTTCATTCATTAGTAAATATAACTTCTTCCGAACACGGTGTAATCTCACTTTGACATTGGCAACGGTTAATTTTAATATTCCTCCAACCTCTTCTATCGATTTCTCTTCATAATAGAAAAGAGTTATTAACGCTTTTTCCTCTACACTCAACAAATCAACAGCATGTACCAAACGGGAAATACGCTCTTCATCATCTGTTGGTTCAAACAAAGTTGCCACTTTTTCATCCGGTACATTATTAATGGCATTCTCCTCTATATAAAGAAATTCATGCTTCTTTTTACGGACAGCCGATATAGCTGTATTGTAAGCTATCCGATACAGCCAGGTAGAGAAAATACAATCTCCTTTATATCCACTCAGATTCTTAAAAGCCTTTAGAAACACATCTTGCACCAGTTCTTCAGCATCTTCGGAACAACCTACAATCTGCACAATCAATGAATAAAGAGGACGACCGTAGCGATCGAGAAAGACAGAAAAGCATTCTGTTTCTCCATTCAGGATTCGTGCGATGTATTGTGCTTCTTCGTTCTGTACCATGATATCCATTAGACGCAGGGGGAAGGAAAAGGTTACAATCAGTAGTAAGTAGACAGTAGTAAGTAGATAGTAGTAAGAATCTATGCAGCATATTGGCCTTGCCATTCCAAAAGAATTCTAATTACCAACTACCAGCTACTGTCTACTTACTACTGATTGTAACCTTTTTCTTTCTTCTGCGTCAAACAGTACAAAGAACGAAATTATTCATTTAAAAACATACAATTATGATGGATTTTATTATGGTTCCGCTTATTATGGGAATTATCACACTGGGAATTTATAAATTGTTTGAACTCTTTGTTTGCAGACGCGAACGAATGGCGATTATTGAAAAGCTAAGTGACAAAATTACAACCACGGACTTAAATGGAAAATTTTCTTTGCCAGACTACAGTCACAACCGGTCTTTTAGTGCACTAAAAGGAGGATGCCTGATGCTCGGTATAGGATTAGGACTGTTAATAGGTTTCATTATCTGTGCAGTCTCTATTCCCCGCTATGTATTTATGGAAGATATCAGTTGGAATGTACGCCAAATGACCAGCATCATTTATGGTGCCAGCGTATTGCTATTCGGAGGAGCAGGACTTATCACTGCTTTCCTTATTGAAAACAAAATCAGTAAAAAAACTAAAGACCAATAAACAAGCTGATATAAGCTATGTCAAAAGCCTGATAAAAATATCAATGCGTGACTTTAGAAACACAGATTAACGCAAATTGGCGCAGATGCAATTTTATCCTTGCGCAAATTAGCGTTAATCTGCGTTTTATTGGTAGCTAATACTACTTTTGACATACCCTCTTATGTCCAACTATCCGATATACACATTCACACAAAGGTAAATGTAAAGTTCTTCTTCCTGCTGTTCAAACTCGATTTTATCTTCTCTGGCCAGCCAGCCAATAGCCGCTCCCAACTCTTTGTCTTTTAGCCCGGATTTCCTTTTAAGGCTACCATAGCTCCACTTTTCATTGTTGCAAAGCAACTGCCAAACTTTCCCGGCATTCAAGCCTATTTCCATTTTATCCATTTAATACAGTTATTTAGAGGTTAAAATACAATCGGTTACCATTTATGCTTTAAAGTTAACAAATCAGCACAAATATAGTTATTGCAAGAGTATTAAAAATCCATTACACAAGGCATTTTTAACACAAATATCATCTTATAGTACAATACATTACTGTCATTAGTATACGTTAAACGTACAACCTTTTTCCATTACAATATGTTATTTCATTATTACATTAACCTATAACTGAATAACAAATATGGCAAAGAAGGTAGCAAATCAACTTGTAGAGACATTGATTGAAGCAGGTGTTAAGCGTATTTACGCAGTCACAGGCGATAGCTTAAACGAAGTAAATGAAGCCGTAAGGCAAAACGAAGAAATGAAATGGATACATGTCCGCCACGAAGAAACAGGTGCTTATGCAGCCGGTGCAGAAGCACAACTAACCGGACTACCAGGATGTTGTGCTGGAAGTAGTGGTCCCGGACATGTTCATCTGATAAACGGACTTTATGATGCTCAACGCTCAGGTGCACCGGTTCTGGCTATTGCCTCCACTATTCCTACCGGAGAATTCGGAACAGAATATTTTCAGGAAACAAATACAATCAAATTGTTCAGCGATTGCAGTTATTACAATGAAGTGGCAACAACTCCTCAACAATTCCCCCGTATGTTGCAATCCGCTCTACAAACCGCAACTACCCGCAAAGGAGTTTCCGTAATAGGGCTCCCAGGTGACCTGGCAAAAAAATCGGCAGTTAATGTAGATTCTTCCGTTCATATTTATCCAAAAGATTCTTCGGTTTGTCCTGCAGAAGAAGACTTAATACAACTGGCAGCAATGCTGAATCACTACAAACGTATCACATTATTTTGCGGTATTGGTTGCAGAGGGGCTCACGACGAAGTTATCCAATTATCCGAAAGGCTCAATGCCCCGGTTGCCTATACCTTTAAAGGAAAAATGGAAGTACAATATGATAATCCTTATGAAGTGGGTATGACCGGACTTTTAGGAATGCCTTCGGGTTACTACAGCATGCATGAAGCAGAAGTACTAGTTATGTTAGGAACAGATTTCCCCTATTCTACTTTCTTGCCCGATGATATAAAAATAGCTCAGATAGATATAAAAGCTGAAAGGTTGGGACGCCGTGCCAAAGTAGACATCGGTTTATGCGGAGACGTAAAATCGACACTACAAGCACTTCTGCCGATGTTACAACAGAAAAAGGACGACTCATTCCTGTTAAAGCAACTGAAACGTTATGAAGGTGTGAAAAAAGACCTGATTGCTTACACCGAAGACAGAGGAAAAGAAAATCTGATTCACCCGGAGTACGTCATGTCCGAAATAGACAAGTTAGCTTCTGATGATGCCATCTTCACCGTCGATACGGGAATGACCTGCGTATGGGGTGCCCGCTATTTACAAGCAACAGAGAGACGCCATATGCTCGGTTCTTTCAATCACGGTTCAATGGCAAACGCATTGCCACAAGCCATCGGTGCAGCACTGGCTCGCCCCGACCAGCAAGTTATTGCACTCTGTGGTGACGGAGGATTGTCCATGACACTCGGCGACTTGGAAACCGTTGTACAATATAAGCTTCCGATAAAAATCATCGTATTCAATAATCACTCCTTAGGCATGGTGAAGCTCGAAATGGAAGTAGACGGATTGCCGGACTGGCAAACCAACATGCTCAATCCGGATTTTGCACAAGTAGCAGAAGCAATGGGAATGACCGGATTTAATGTATCAGATCCTGACAAGGTGCTCACTACCCTATACAATGCCTTCGAAATAGACGGTCCTGTTCTGGTTAATATCATGACTGATCCGAATGCGCTGGCTATGCCTCCTAAAATTGAAATAGGACAAATGGTAGGTTTTGCACAATCCATGTACAAACTATTGATTAACGGACGCTCACAAGAGGTAATTAATACAATCAATTCAAATTACAAACACATAAGAGAAGTATTTTAGAGAATCTTCTTTCAGAAAAAAGATCAGTAACAATAATATGCAGGTTTACAATAAAAAAGCAAACCTAAAGTTATAATTGGAAGAGTGTGCACCTTTACATTACAAAGGTGTACACTCTTATTATGTAGGGATGTACAGACTGTTAAAATACAATAAAGTCAATTATTCATATAAAGGGTTATCACATAGCAGTGTGTCCTTATAGCACATACAATAAAGAAACGGATAAAAAACAAATTACGGACAAATACAAAGGCTATATTAATGAAAACAATACTATCAAAACCCTCAGGACAGACTGTAACCAGAGAAGCAAGAGACTACCTTATGATAGCTTTAGGAATGATTCTCTACGGAATCGGCTGGACCCTTTTTTTACTTCCCAATGATATCACTACCGGAGGAGTACCCGGTATCGCCTCCATCGTCTACTTTGCTACCGGATTTCCGGTACAATATACATACTTTGCCATCAATGCAATTTTATTAATGCTGTCTCTCAAAGTATTGGGATTCAAATTTAGCCTGAAAACGATATTCGGTGTACTGACACTCACCCTTTTCCTTTCGCTCATTCAAAAAGTAACAGCAGGAGTAACTCTGTTGCACGATCAACCCTTCATGGCTTGCGTGCTGGGCGCTTCCTTCTGTGGCAGTGGTATTGGCATTGCCTTTTCTGCTAACGGAAGTACCGGAGGAACCGATATTATTGCTGCCGTTATCAATAAATACCGGGACATCACATTGGGAAGAGTTATGCTCATCTGTGACCTCATCATTATCTCATCCAGCTACTTTATCCTGAAGGACTGGGAAAAAGTCGTTTATGGATATGTAACCCTCTATGTTTGCAGTTTTGTGCTGGATCAGGTGGTAAACAGTGCACGACAATCTGTTCAGTTCTTTATTATCTCCACCAAATACGAAGAGATAGGAAGACAAATCAACGAATATCCACATCGTGGGGTAACTATAATCAATGCTACCGGCTTTTATACAGGAAAAGAACAAAAGATGATGTTTATTTTGGCCAAAAAGAGAGAATCAACCATCATATTCCGAATCATCAAGGACATTGATCCAAACGCTTTTGTCTCACAAAGTGCCGTTATCGGAGTCTATGGAGAAGGATTCGATCATATAAAAGTAAAATAACTACTGATCCACTCCCCCCATAAATATCTGTCATTTCATCAAAAATTAGAATAAGAATCGTCTCAAAACTCTTCCTGAACATACTAAGCAATGGTCGTAACCTGATTTTGTTGAATGAATACAAAATCAGATCATCACATTTATTATCTTCAGCTACATTGAAAATAATGGCAGTCTAACCTCCCCGTTTGCTTTATAAACGTTCTGAATAACAAACGAATGAATTACTGATACACAAAACATTAATAGCTACAATAAAATAGAACAATCTAAGAGCCTGTTTAAATTTTCCTCTTAAAAGACTATACATTAGATTTAATAATAGAAGATGTTTTGAGCGAAGCTAATGCTGAGCAAAATTTAAACAGGCTCTAACTCTGTATTCAATAAATCTCAAATAACATCTTCCAACAATTCTGCTTTTATCTTAAATATCACAAACTAGCATAAAATCAAAGAAAAACAACTTTTTCATTTCTTCATGCTCTGAAATACATTAATAAAACGCCAATAAATATACAAAAACAGAAGATATTCAGACTTCCTGCTAATAAAAACCTTCAGACTTTATTAATTATTATTATATATATTATATCTTTGCACCGCTTTCACTATAATTAATATTAATAATCTGTTTAGAAATAAATGATTTGCACACAGAGAAACAATATAACAGGAGAATCAACAATACTACAGGATAAAAATACTCCCTACCTCTGCGGTCAATAAAATAAATTTCAAACAGATACTAAACTTTATATTTCTTTTTTATTATTAATCCTAAAACAACATTACTAATTATGAGAATCTATTTACGCTTTCTGACAGCGTTCTTGCTCATTTGTTCAGTAGGAATACTCCATGCTGAAACACTGAGAGATTTACACGTAACAGGTATTGCAACAGCAGATGGAGAACCCATGCCAGGAGTTTCTGTCTTATTGAAAGGTACCACCACCGGAACTATTACCGATATTGACGGTAAGTACTCTATTCAGGTTCCTTCTAACGGAACATTGGTTTTTAGTTTTGTAGGAATGAAAACAATTGAAATCGCAGTCAACAACAAACAAGTAATCAATGTGGCATTAGAGAGTGATAGCAAAGAACTGGATGAGGTAATGGTTGTAGCCTATGCAACCGCCAAGAAATACAGTTTTACAGGTGCTGCAGCCACTGTAAAAGGAGAAGACATCGCTAAACTACAAACATCCAGTATATCAAAGGCATTAGAGGGTACAGTAGCCGGATTGCAGGCCAGTGCAACCAGTGGACAGCCCGGTACTGATGCCGATATCCGTATCCGTGGTATTGGTTCTATCAATGCATCAAGTTCTCCGCTATATGTAGTAGACGGAGTTCCTTACGACGGTAGTATTAATGCCATTAATCCTGAAGACATTGCATCTATGACCGTATTGAAAGATGCTGCATCTGCAGCTTTGTATGGCTCGCGTGGTGCCAATGGTGTCATCATTATTACCACCAAACAGGGTAAAACAGACTCAAAAACAAGCGTAAACCTTAAAGCTACATTCGGAGGGTCCAACCGGGCTATCAGAGACTATGACAGGGTAGGTACAAATGATTATTTTGAGCTGTATTGGGAAGCAATGCGCAATCAATATGCCAAAGACAAAAAGAACTATCCAACACCTGAAGCAGCAGCTGCCGCAGCCTCTGCCAACTTAGTAAAAAGACTGATGAACAGTGGTCCTAACCCTTACGGAACCAACTATCCGCAGCCGGTAGGCACAGATGGAAAACTACTGGCAGGAGCAACTCCGTTATGGGATTTCGACTGGCAGGATGCTATGGAACAACAGGCTCTGCGCACAGAAATAGGTTTAAATGCTTCCGGCGGCAGCAAAACAAACCAGTATTATTTTTCAGCAGGCTACCTGAATGATAAGGGTATTGCTTTAGAGTCAGGTTATGAACGTTTTAATCTCCGCACTAATGTCACCAGTGAGATGACTAAATGGTTAAAAGGAGGTGCTAACATCAGTTTTGCCCACTCTAAACAAAACTATCCCACATCATCTGATACTAAAACAAGTAATGTTATCAATGCAGGACGTACAATGCCCAACTTCTACCCTATCTATAAAGTGAAAGCAGACGGTTCTTTTGATACAGAAGATGGCGAACTGGTTCCGGACTTCGGTTCATACCGTGCAAACAATGCGAACTGGAACTTACCGGCAACACTGCCTTTAGACAAATCAGAACGTATGAGAGATGAAGTTTCAGCCCGTACATTCTTAGAAGTGACATTCATTGAAGGACTAAAGTTTAAGACAAGTTTCAACTTTGACCTGATCAATTTCAATTCATTGGACTACACAAATCCTAAGATTGGTCCTGCAGTTAATACAGGAGGTGGCTCCAGTAGGGAAAATGACCGTACACTTTCATGGACCTGGAATAATATTATCTCATACGACAAGAAAATAGGCGATCATCACTTCAACATCCTTGCAGGACAAGAAGCATACTCCTATCGTTATGACGAATTAACAGCCTCACGTTCTAAAATGGCTATTCCTGATTATCCGGAGTTGGTTGTAGGCTCACAGGTGACAGGAGGTTCAGGATACCGTATTGACTATTCTTTAGTAGGATATCTGATGAATGCTCAGTATGATTATAAAGACAGGTATTATCTGAGTGGCTCTTACCGTCGCGATGGTTCTTCACGTTTTGCTCCGGAGACACGTTGGGGTAACTTCTGGTCGGTAGGTGGTTCCTGGAGAATAAACCGTGAAGCCTTTATGCAAGGTACTGAAAACTGGCTGTCTGCACTGACGTTGAAAGCAAGCTATGGTGCACAAGGAAACGATAATTTAGGTTCGTATTATGCAAGTAGCGGTCTATATACCATCATTTCGAACAACAACGAAAGCGGATTGGTAACCGACCGTCTGGCTACTCCTAATCTGAAATGGGAAACCAACTTAAATTTCAATGTCGGTATCGACTTCTCTTTGTGGAACAACCGTCTATCGGGTTCTTTCGACTTCTTCCAACGTAAATCCAAAGATTTGTTATACTCACGTCCTTTAGCTTCTTCACTCGGATACACCTCCGTTGACGAAAATGTGGGAGCACTGAAAAATACAGGTTTCGAAATTGATCTGAAAGGTACAATCATCGACGTGAAAGACTTTAAATGGAATTTGGGATTAAACTTAACCCATTACAAGAATAAAGTAACGGAATTGCCTTTGAAAGATATGCCTCAGGGCAGTTTTACAAAACTGCAGGAAGGACGTTCTGTCTATGATTTCTATCTCAAAGAATGGGCAGGAGTCAATCCTGACAATGGAGAACCATTGTGGTATATGAATCAGAAAGACGAAAACGGCCATACAATCAAAGTTACTACCAATGATTATAGCAAAGCTAATTATTACTTTGTCAACAAATCGTCCTTGCCCAAAGTATATGGTGGTTTCAATACTTCATTCTCCTATAAAGGAATTGAATTATCAGCCATGTTCTCTTATAGCATTGGCGGATATGTTTACGACCGTGATAAAATAATGATTCTTCACTCAGGTTCTGCCGCCGGACGCTCCTGGTCAACAGAAATGTTAGATCGCTGGACTCCTGAAAACAGATATACAGATGTTCCCGCCCTTAGCACAACAAGCAACCAGTGGACCAGTACATCTACGCGATTCCTGTACAACAACTCATATTTACGTCTAAAGAATGTGATGTTATCTTATTCGCTTCCTCAGTCATTAATAAGAAGAATAAGTTTGAGTAACCTTCAGATCTTTGTTCAGGGAGATAATTTATTAACCCTAAGCGGACATCAGGGATTAGACCCGGAACAAGGTATAACAGGAGTTACTTATTACAGATATCCTGCTATGAGATCGATAACAGGTGGTATTAATGTTTCATTCTAATCAGCATTCAACAATTTAATATGAAAAAATTAATAAAGAATACAGCTATACTTGCTACAGGTTTACTGATGGTAACCGGATGTAGCGGTGATTTCCTTGATCATACTCCAACAGATTCCGTTGATTCGGGTCTGGCTCCTACTCCCGAAAATGCCGAACGTATATTCATCGGTGCATGGTATAACTTAATGGAATACGGAACGACTTATGCAAACATTGGTTATCGTGCTTTATCTTTAGCAGATGATATGATGGGTAGTGATGTTGTTTTACGTACTGCCAACACATACGGATTTAGTGCGACTTACAAATTAAATGAGGTTTCTATTCCAACTGCAGGGAGAGCCAGTTTTGCATGGACTACATTCTATAAGACCATAGACAACTGCAATTCTGTAATCTCCATCAAAGGAGATACAGAAGATGAAGACTTCCGGTATGCACAAGGACAAGCACTTGCTTTGCGTGCTTTCTGTTATCTGCATCTTGTGCAACATTATCAGTTCACGTACCTGAAAGATAAAAGTGCGCCTTGTGTTCCGCTGTACACAGAACCTACTACATCAAAAACAGAACCTAAAGGCAGAGCTACCGTAGAAGAGATATACACACAAATCTTTAAGGATCTCGAACAGGCGAAAACTGATTTGGACGGTTTTACTCCATCTACAGCACAGGAAAAGTACAAACCCAATGTAAGTGTAGTCAACGGATTATTGGCACGTGCTTATTTACTGACAGGCCAATATGAAGAAGCGGCGAAAGCAGCAAAAGCGGCTCAGGAAGGATATCCATTAATGAAAGACGCTGCTACCTATAAAGGTTTCAATGATATAAGTAATTCAGAATGGATATGGGGACATCCTCAATCTACGACTCAGTCCGATCCCAGCTACAACTTCTACTATGTAGATGTAGAGGAACCCGACTCATATAATAGCTTTATGGCAGATCCTCATTTCTATAATCTGTTCTCCAAGAATGATATCCGTAGAGAACTATTCAAATGGATGAGAGAAGGATATATGGGATATTGTAAATTCCGCATCCGCGCCGACCAGACTGGTGACATTGTTGTCATGCGTTCTGCCGAAATGTATCTGATTGAAGCCGAAGCTATGGCCAGAGACAATGCAACATCCATTACAGATGCTGTGGCTCCGCTCAACACATTGCGAAACGCAAGAGGATTGACTGATTATGATGTAACAGGAAAAAACAAACAAGACCTCGTTGAGGAAATTTTAGTAGAACGCCGTCGCGAACTATGGGGAGAAGGATTCAGCATGACTGACATCTTAAGAACTCAAAAACCCCTGGAACGCGAAATGCTGACTAAAGAAGAAATGGCTCAGATAGAAGGTATCAAGATTATCACCGGTGACAAACCGGAAGATACTAAATACCTGATAGATTGCTGGCAAGAAGATGGCACGTATGAAGAGAACGAACCAATCGGCCACTACGAAGTGGCATTCCCTGATGGAACAGAATTTACTCCCAACAGTTCATACTATCTATATGCGATTCCGGAAAGTGAAACCAACGCCAATCCCAATATCCCTTAAATTTATATTCTGTTTCTTCCGGAAGTCTGTAATGACTTTCCGGAAGAAACAGAGCTTACTTGATAAGACTAAAAAGCCGCTCCAGATTATCTGAAGCGGCTTCTCTTTTTAATCATGGGATGATATTACATCATTCCACCCATTCCTCCCATTCCGGGAGCGCCCATAGGCATTTCGGGTTTATCTTCTTTCTTTTCTACAATTACACATTCAGTAGTCAGGAACATACCAGCGATAGAAGCTGCGTTTTCCAAAGCTACACGAGCTACCTTAGCAGGATCTACTACACCGGCAGCATGCAGGTTTTCGAAAACATCCATACGGGCATTGTAACCGAAGTCACCTTTTCCTTCACGAACTTTCTGAACGACTACAGCACCTTCTTTACCAGCATTAGCTACAATCTGACGAAGCGGTTCTTCAATAGCACGCTTAATGATTTCAACACCGGTTGTTTCATCGGCATTGTCACCTTTCATACCTTCCAGCACATCAATAGCACGGATGTAAGCTACGCCACCACCCGGGATGATACCTTCTTCGATAGCAGCACGAGTTGCACGAAGTGCATCGTCTACACGGTCTTTCTTCTCTTTCATCTCTACTTCAGAAGCAGCACCAACATAAAGAACAGCCACACCACCTGACAATTTAGCCAGACGTTCCTGCAGTTTCTCGCGGTCGTAATCTGATTTAGTAGCAGCAATCTGTGCTTTAATCTGATCGCAACGTTCTTTGATATTTTCTTTTGCGCCAGCACCGTTTACGATGGTTGTATTATCTTTAGAAACAGTCACTTTGTCAGCAGTACCCAACATTTCGAGAGTAGCCTGTTCCAGTTTCAAACCTTTCTCTTCGCTGATCACCACACCACCTGTCAGGATAGCAATGTCTTCCAGCATCTCTTTACGACGATCACCGAAGCCCGGAGCTTTCACAGCACAAATCTTCAACTGAGAACGCAGACGGTTCACAACCAAAGTAGTCAGTGCTTCGCTATCCACATCTTCTGCAATCACCAACAGAGGACGACCTGTCTGTACAGCCGGTTCAAGGATAGGCAAGAAATCTTTCAGGTTAGAGATCTTCTTGTCATATATAAGGATGTAAGGTTTCTCCATCTCACATTCCATTTTCTCTGTGTTAGTCACAAAGTAAGCTGACAGATAACCACGATCGAATTGCATACCTTCTACTACACCAATAGTAGTATCGGTACCTTTAGCCTCTTCGATAGTGATCACACCATCTTTGGAAACTTTACGCATGGCATCAGCAATCAATTTACCGATAACCGGGTCATTGTTGGCAGAAACAGTAGCAACCTGTTCAATCTTGTCATAGTTGTCACCTACTTTTTCAGCCTGGTTCTTAATAGACTCAACCACTTTGGCAACAGCCTTATCCATACCACGTTTGATATCCATCGGGCTTGCACCGGCAGTTACATTCTTCAAGCCTTCGGCTACGATAGCCTGAGCAAGAACAGTTGCAGTTGTTGTACCGTCACCGGCATCATCACCTGTTTTAGAAGCAACTTCCTTAACCAGCTGTGCACCTGTATTCTGGTATGCATCTGCCAGTTCTATTTCTTTAGCCACTGTTACACCATCTTTAGTGATGTGAGGAGCACCAAACTTCTTTTCAATAATTACGTTACGTCCTTTCGGGCCAAGTGTTACTTTTACTGCATTTGCCAAAGCATCGACACCTTTTTTCAATTGGTCACGGGCATCGATATTGAATAATATTTCTTTTGCCATAAGTCTATATCAATTATAAATTATTAATTTTCAATTATGAATTATCCCAAAACAGCGAGAACATCACTCTGACGCATGATAAGGTATTTTGCACCTTCCACTTCAAGTTCTGTTCCGGCATACTTACCATAAAGAACAGTGTCACCTACCTTTAATACCATCTCTTCGTCCTTTGTACCGTGACCTACTGCCACAACTTCACCTTTCAAAGGTTTTTCTTTTGCTGTATCAGGAATAATGATACCGCCAATTGTTTTTTCTTCTGCAGGTGCAGGGAGTATAAGCACTCTGTCTGCTAATGGTTTAATGTTCATAGTTACTTTTTTTGTTTTATATGTTATACATAATTATATTATTCATTATCCTTTTGGAAGGACGAAAAACAAATTGCGAAAACTGTGCCAAAGCGAAAAGATATTGGAAAGATGTTGGTTTGGCAGACAAAGACTGACAAAATGACAAGAGAGGGCAAAATAAAATACATCCGTTATTATCTTTGTGTACCATAAATTTGCGATAATCTGCGTTTCTATGATACTATCATTTAATTAGAATACAATACTTATTACAGAATATACTGTATAGTTTCTAACTACTTACTACTAAATTCCAACTACTTTTTTCTACCTTTGCACGTCATTTTACGCAAACATTTTACTTATGAAAAAGAATCTACTACTTACAGTATGCCTTCTGGCAGCAATAAACGGATCGGCCCAGAAGAAAGATTTCAGTTATAAATTTTATGGTCAGATCCGTACAGACCTTTATTATAATAGCCGTGCCAATCAAGAAACAGTAGACGGGCTATTCTACATGTATCCGCTCGACGAAAGACTGGATGCAAATGGTAAAGACCTGAATGCGACTGCTAATGGAAGTTTTTATACCTTATACACCCGGCTTGGAGTGGATGTGACCGGTCCGAAACTCGGAAAAGCCAAAACATCAGCCAAAGTAGAAGTAGACTTCAGAGGTTCAGGAACAAGCTATTCCACTGTTCGCCTGAGACACGCCTATCTGAATCTGGACTGGGGGAAATCTGCTCTATTATTGGGACAGACCTGGCATCCCCTGTTTGGTGATGTCTCTCCGCAAATATTAAACTTATCGGTAGGAGCCCCTTTTCAGCCCTTCAGCCGTGCTCCGCAGATACGCTATCAATTCAAGAACAAGAACATGCAACTGACGGCAGCAGCTATCTGGCAGTCACAATATCTGTCGGTAGGACCGAATAATGTAAAGAGCCAGAATTATATTAAAAACAGTTGCGTACCGGAGATTTATGCCGGTATAGACTATAAGGCAGGAAACTGGCTGGCAGGTGTGGGTCTTGAGTTACTGTCTCTCAAACCAAGAACGGAATCAACGGTAACGATAGTTGATCCGGTTACAAAGGCGGAAGTCAGCAAAACTTATAAAGTGGACGAACGCCTCACTACCCTCTCCTACGAAGCACATGTGAGATACACCAATAAAGACTGGTTCATTGCAGCCAAAAGTGTACTTGGCAGTAACCTGACACAAACTTCGATGTTGGGCGGTTACGGTGTTAAGTCCACCAATCAATGGACAGGTGAACAGGAGTATGCTTCTATTCTGAATTCCAGCTCATGGCTTAACGTAGTGTACGGTCAGAAGTGGAAACCGGGTATCTTCTTAGGATATACCAAAAATTTAGGAACAGGTGATGCCGTCACCAAACTTTACGGTACAGGAACCGATGTTGACCAGGTAGTAATGGCAGGAGCCGAACTTACTTACAATGTAGCCCACTGGAAATTCGGACTCGAATATACATTAAGTTCTGCCTGGTACGGTTCAATGGATGCCTCTAACGGAAAAATAAAAGATACCCATTCCGTCTGCAACAACCGTATTGTAGGAGTTGCCATGTTTATGTTTTAATACTAATTTATCCCGGCCATGAATAACAGAGTACTTGTTCTTATTTACACTTGTCTGTGCCTGTGCATAGGAAGTGCAACACACCTTAAAGCGCAAACGTTCAATTACAGTCAGATGCAAGAGCATCCCCGCTTATTGCTGAAACAAGGCGAAGAACAACGTATTCACAAAAGCCTCAGCGAAAGCGTCGAACTACAACGGGTGTATAATTACCTGCTGGATGAATCCGACAAATTACTCACCCGCCCCACATTAGTCTACAAGAAAGAGGAACGCCGCCTTTTAGCTGTATCCCGCGAAGCGCTAAGACGTATTTTCTACCTTTCGTTCGTCTACCGGATGACGAATGATGAAAAATACCGGTTGCGTGCCGAGCAGGAGATGATTGCCGTTTGCTCTTTCCAAGACTGGAATCCCTCTCACTTTCTGGATACGGGAGAGATGACGTTGGCTGTCTCTTTAGGTTACGACTGGCTTTATGATAAATTGCAGCCCGAAACAAAGAAACTGATTAAAGAATCGATTCTGAATAAAGGTTTTGCCCCATCCAAAGACCGCCAATACAACTCTTTCCTACGGACAGAGAATAACTGGAACCAGGTTTGCAACGCCGGTATGGTATACGGAGCACTCGCTATTATGGAGGATCATCGGGAAGAAGCAATCGAAATCATCGAACGGGCTATGTCTACCATCGGTATTTCGGTGAAAGGATATGCGCCGGACGGCAACTATCCGGAAGGATACAACTACTGGGGATACGGAACCACCTTTAATGTTTTCCTGATTGCTGCACTGGAATCTGCCTTAGGTTCCGATGGCGGATTGTGCAAGGTGGAAGGCTTCATGGAGTCCGCCCGCTATATGGAATATATGGCAGGAACTACCGGACTTGCCTTTAACTTCAGCGATGCACGCGAAACCATCCAGGCTTTACCGGCTACCTTCTGGTTCGCTGCCCGCCAGAAAGATCCTTCTTTGCTATGGAATGAGAAGATATTCTTATCACGTGCAGATACTCATTTCACAGCCGAAGAGACCCGTTTTCTGCCCATTATACTCATTTACGGTTCTCTTATTGACATGAAGGAAGTTACTCCCCCGACTGCAAAAATATGGGTAGGACATGGTAAAACTCCGGTAGCACTGGTACACACTTCCTGGAAAGAAGGTGAAGGATGTTATGTGGGTATCAAAGGCGGGACTGCCTCTACCAGCCATGCACATATGGATGCAGGCTCTTTTGTGTTCGAAGCTTTGGGAGTACGCTGGGCACAGGATTTGGGTATGCAGGAATATTATTCGCTGGAGAAAGAGAATGTACGTTTGTGGGATAGCAACCAGAACGGACAGCGCTGGGATATCTTCCGCTATAACAATTTTGTGCACAACACACTAACCGTAAACGGTAAGAAACACAATGTGAAAGGTTTTGCCCCTATCACGAAAACCTATACGAAAGATGACAAGTTGGGAGCTACGGTAGACTTAACTTCGCTGTTTGAAGGCGATTTGAAAAAGGCTACGAGAGAGGTGGTTCTTATCAAGGAGAGTTATCTACAAATAACAGACCGGGTACAGGCGGCTGCAAACCCTGCCTCTGTCCGTTGGACACTGGTCACTTCCGCCGCTCCGAAAGTGCTGGATCCGCATACGATAGAGTTGACCAAAGAAGGTAAAAAGTTACATCTGATTATCGATAGTCCGGCCTCCGCTTCCTTCTCCATAGCCGATAATACACCGGTACAGAGTTATGATTCACCCAATCCCGGTTCGGTTCGTATTTTCTTTGATGCAGGGCTGAAAGCAGGACAAAAGGAAACATTAAAAGTACGGTGTATCCCGCACGGGGAAGTTCGGTAGGCGGTGGTTTATTGAAACGCAGATTGTCGCAAAGGAAAACAAAAATAAGAGAAAGAATAACCGAATTTTAATCTGCGATAATCCTTTAGATTTGCATCATAATAAATAGAGGTTGAAATATTATCTTTGTAGTTAAAACAAGTTAACCAAGGAAAG
>NZ_JAASHC010000024.1:0-88320 GCF_019734355.1 Bacteroides sp. K03 | reverse complement strand
TAAATAATTAATATTCAATTAAATAACAATAAGAAAAGTACATATGCAATAGTAAATTATTTAATGCGTCGGCCCTGGTCTTGTGATATCTATTATTAAAACATCCGGATGTTCTGAATAAAAACATGCGGATGTTTTATATAAGAACATCCGGGTGTTTTGGTAGAAAACATGGGGATGTTTTTAGTCTTAAATTATGTAGCAAAGATATGCTAAAGTCAGTAGATATGCAAATAAAGAATAACTGCTTTAGGAGGTCTAAAGTATATTGTTTTATATAGCTCTCATAATGAATGAATTTATAGAGAAGAAGGGTGTTTAAAAGGAATGAACTCTTTATTTTTGATTTATATAATAAAGGGTGGTTGAATTGAGTATCTATATGTGATATTATAAGGGAGGATGATAGGTTACAGTAATGTTTTGTGTTATTTTTTTCTTAGTAATGGTTATCGTTTTGTATATAGATATTTTATTGATAATATTTGAGAGAATACTGATAGTAGTTTTGCTAAGAATTGCTTATTTTTACAATTGATAATTATGAATATGATGTTTATGAAAAGTTTTTATTTATTTTTTGTATTATCTTGTTAGAAAGAAAAATAGGACTACGAATAGACAGAAGCTGAGGACCTTGTTTGGATTGTTGTTTTTTTGTGGTGAAATTGTTTATGGATAAAGTAATTTGGATGTATCAAAACATTATAAGTAGAAGTTGCATATTTGTTGTGATATTATTGAGCAGTTGCCAAGTAAATATAAATCCTAATAAAATAGATGAAGAGTTATTAGATCATTTAAAACATTTGGCTGACACTGATTCATTATCTCAATTTACACAGATTGTAGGACTTACGTATTCTGATTTTTACTCTTATGTAATAATTGGAGATGGATCTTTTATCCCTGAATCAATTGAAGATCGAGAACCAACTGATATTATAGAATATAGTGGTAAATATTTTTTGTTTTATTTGCAGGGTAAACCAAAATTGCCTGGTAAAATAGTAGATAAAATATGGCCATATTTAGAAGGGGCTCAATATAGTAATTTTACATGGTATTTTTTTAAATGTAAGTCGTGTGATAAAAGTATGTTTACCCGAAAAAGAGAACTAGAGAGTTATTACGATATAGAAGCTATACGTAATTTTCGTTGTTTAGAGGACGTGAAAGTAGATCCTTTAGTGGATATGACTATCTCGTATGTTCGGATTTGTGGTAAGGATAACTCAGTATCTCTTTTTTCTGATTTATTGGAAATATATTTGTATATTGAGATTTACAATAAATCTGATTCTTCTTTCTATTTAGATTTATCTTCAAATATTGAGAGTCGTTTTTTACTTAAGAATGGTAATCAGCCGTTTGAATTTTCTGTTTCTGAGATTGATCTTCTGGATGTTTTCCCTGGGATTTATAATGTTCCTCCCTTTTCTCCGGAACAGGAGGGTAAAACAGGAGCTCCTATAAATTTAATTTTGAAATGTGATCCTTTAAGATTTGATGGCGTCTCTTATTGTGAATATCCCCTGAAGATATATTCATTGTTGCGTGATTCATTGTATTATATACCTCCTCTGGATAGTATTAATTTAGATACAAAAGTTTTAAATCGAAAGATTCATATAAATCTCCCTGAAACTATGCCATGTCTTTATAAAATTGGAGAGAAGGAGTATGTGTTTCTTCGTGATAGTTTACTGATGTAGTTTAAATGTAGCAGAAAGAATATAAATAATTGGAGGTTACAGATATAGCCCTTTCTGTATCTGATGCTATGGATATTTTATAATTTTGTGGGAGCAGAATTTACGATTTAATACCTATATATGAACTTTTACCATGAAACAGAATTTATTTCTTTTCGTATCATTAATGCTTATTGCATTTGTTATTGTGTCATGTAAAATTAGTTTTGATACTCAGGTATATAGGTTTATACCTTCTATTGATTCAGATATTTATAGTGAAAATGAAATCAGGAAAAAAATCGTGGAGAGTGATGTGAAATCTATTATTTTAAGAAATGATTCAATTTTGGAATATTGGAAACGTTATGGAGGGATAGGTCGTTCAATGATAATTAAGTATGTATTAATTGATAATGAACTTATTGTTTATCCTACAGATGTTGAAGGATATAATGTTCCTGACATATCTGATATGCATTTTTTGTATAGTCGGGATAGTTTGATTAATATAAAAACAAATGAGAAATTTTATAATCAAAAATATCTTGATAAAAAGAAAATTGTAAAACATGGATTATAATCTGTGCTGTAATATTATTAGAAGCAATACAGGCAGATACTCTTTGAGTTCTTCTCTGAGTAATTCCATTGTTTTCTGTTTATATCGATTGATCGATTTTACACTAAGATTCATATCTTGTGCAATTTCGGCATGCGTTTTACCTTCAAAGAAGCTTTTGATAAATACAATGCGGTAGTTTTCGGGAAGGCGTTGCAGTGTTTTGTATAGCATATCATAAAGTTCGTTCAAAGTATATACACTGTCTGTCTCTGTGGCATAGATGGGAGACTGCTTTTGACAGAACTTATTGTAGTTCCATTCATATTCCATGTGTTTCAGGTGGTTGAGGCAACTGTTGCGCACGCATATTTTCAGATATGCGGTTGCTGTCTCTTTTTTTAATTCGATTGAATCCCGTTTATCCCAGAGGGAAACAAATACGTCGGAAACGAGGTCTTCACAGACTGTCATATCATTTATGAATCTCTTCGCATACAGACAGAAAGGAGCATAGTATTCTTCATACAGCTTTCTGAATTCTTTCTCGTTATTACTTTCGCGAAGGCGTATTCTCATTGCATCTGCTGTTAGGGTATTTATTATTGTATCATAGCCAAAGTCGTCACAAAAATAGTAAATAGTGCTTTGTAAAGGTACTGATTAGGACTGTTTTTTCAAAAATAGAAGAGGAGTTGTCCTTTGGAGGTGGTTTTAATTGTAATATAGATAAGGTGAGTATACATTGAAAAGCCGTGGGATATATATTTATGATTTTATGATTCTTAGAGAAAATTAGTTTTATGTTTTTATTAATTATTCGACAAGAATAGAGTAAATTGGCATCCCAAATAGTAGATAGTTTAAGCGGACCAACGATTTACCCGATTATAATTTATCCGGTAATAGTTGAAAAACGAAAAAGATAACTTAAAAACAAATGGAATATAAAGATTCAGATTTATTTTTTCGCTATTGTAAAGGCTTATGCACTGAAGCTGAGCAAAAGAAGGTGGAGGTCCTGTTGAATGAGTCGGAGGAGCACCGAAGACTATTTCAGGACCTTCGGATGGCATTGGCTTTGGGAGATGACATCAGAGAGATGGAAACGATTGATGTACAAACTGCTTTTGGGAAAACTCAAAATCAGATAAGAAGAAAGAAGAATAAAAGATTGCAGCACCAATTGATCCGGTATGCTGCATTTCTGGCTTTGCCCTTATTTCTCTCCTCTGTGATATTAGGGTATTTGTATTTTAATGAATCGTCGGATGAAAAAATACAATATGCGAGTATAACAGCTTCTACAGGTTCTGTGGTGCGTTATGAATTGCCTGATAATTCGGTCGTTTGGCTAAACTCGGGGAGTACCCTTCGTTATCCGGTTATCTTTAGCAAAAATATACGCGAGGTGGATTTGCAAGGCGAAGCATATTTTGAAGTACAATCTGATAAAGAGCATCCTTTTTATGTTAATACCCCTTCGGGAGTGCGTGTGTTTGTAACCGGGACCCGTTTTAATGTCAGCTCCTATGAAAATGAAGGTTATGTTGAGACAGTGCTGGAATCCGGACATGTAAATATACTTATACCCGGATATGAGGAAGCTGAGTCTTTACAGCCGGGTGAACGTCTGCTTTATGACAAAAAGGCGTCGCAATATGTAAAATCTGAGGTTGATGTATTTGAGAAGATAGCCTGGAAAGACGGTAAGCTGATATTTAGGGATACTCCTTTACCTGATATGTTGAAGAGATTGTCACGGCATTTTAATATTGATATCCAATTTAATAATATATCGGGGAAAGAGTATAAATATAGGGCTACTTTCAGGAACGAAACGCTCTATCAGATTCTCGATTATTTGGGTAAATCGGTTACTATGAAGTGGAGAATGGAAGAACCGGTGCAACAGGCTGACGGAACGTTTACGAGGGAGAGAGTAATAGTAGATTTGTATTGAGATTATTATAGATGCTCATCGCCGGAGGGCGATGAGTTTTTATATTCTTGAAATAGATACTTTATTGATAATATTTGAGATAATGCAGATAATCATTTTGTTAAAAATTGCCTATTTTTACAATGGTTAATTTTAAATTTAGCGCTTATGAAAAGCCATTATTTATTTTGTATTATCCTATTAGGATCATTTGTATCCCCTTTATTGGCTCAAGGTGTTCCTTCACAATTCAGTTATCCGGTAAAATCTCCTCCTGCTCCAGAAGCTGCGAGTTTAGCCAAGTGTATTAATTTCCCGGTAGATTATAATACAGGTGTTCCCCGGATAGAAATTCCTCTTTTTGAGCTGAAAGGCCGTGAGAGTAGTTTGCCGCTTGTAATTAGCTATCATGCCGGAGGATTTAAGGCAAAAGAAGAAAGTGCTTATACAGGATTGGGCTGGTCGCTGAGTTCTGATTTTCAGATTGTACGAGAGATTAGAGGTCATGATGATTTTAGGCAATTATCCGGTTATTATTATAATGAGTATGAGCGAGTCCCATTTGGGAAACTTACAAATTTTGATTTTGCTAATACTTATACCCCCTATAATCGTTTACGAATGCTTAATAATGAGATTGATACTCAATCTGATAAATATTATTATAGATTAAAGGGTAAGTCGGGTTGTTTTTATCTTCGAAAGTCCCAAAATGAAGGAATAACATTAGTTCCGGTACCTTATACGGGAATTAGATTTGAAGTAATTCTTCCTACAGGAACCTCTACTTTAGGATTTCGTGTAACGGATACGGATGGGAACGTTTATTTATTTTGGGGAACCACTACTACTATAGAAAAACCGATCCGGGAACTCCTGGTATAGACGTAGGTATTTATTACATTGTAGAAATATGAAAATTAATTTTTTGATTTTATTTGTAGCGTTTTTTTTCTTATCCTATTTTGATGCTGTTGCACAAAAAGGATATGTTAATGAGATTAACCAAGTTAATAATGAAGGCCAAAAAGAAGGTTTTTGGAAAGAGAATGTTAATGAGCATTTTCGTACTGAAACATATTATCATAAAGGTAAAAAGAATGGTATATACAAGATGTTTAATACGGTAAGAAATGAACTTGTAAGTATGGGGGAGTATAAAAATGATATAGAAACTGGTATCTGGTATATTTTTGGTGATTACGGACACTTACTAATGATGCAGAGCGATTTTCAAAAAAATACATATCAGATTCCTTTAGAACATCACGCACAAGGGATATGTCCGTATCGTTGTTATAGTATTTCTTTCCATCCGAATGGTAATAAAAAATCTGAAGGTGTTTTACTTTGGGATGAGAGTGCTGATTCTGATTTTGTTTTTGAATACGGTGAATGGAAATATTACGATGAAAGTGGAGAGCTCACGAAAATAAAAGAATTTAAATAAGTTCCTGTTTCCATATAGCTTTGATAATGTATTTTATCTACTAAAGCAATTAGTGTCTATAGATTAAGTGGAAGTATGAATGGCAGAAATGGAGTTTATGAAATAGGAGTAAACAAGAAGGGGGTAATAGATCATCGTTTCTTTAGACCTTATTAAATAATTATAAACGTTATGGAATATATAATAATTGATGGTTATTTTAGTGGGACTGGGATTAGAGACAAATACAATGGAGGATATATACTTCCTGAGTCATTAAATCTTAGTCCAGCTTTAATAGATAAGCTCAAAAAATGGTTGACAAAATATGAGTCTGAATTTTTTAATCAATATTCAGATTCGGAAAGGATTAAAACCCTAGATGAAGAAGGTGAGCAAGTAGCAATTCTAGTGAAAAAAGAGTGTGCGAACACAAAAGTTGAATATTACTCGGATGCTATGATGAATACACTTTATATAAAATAATTTAGTTTACTATATACCTGATTGGATATATATTGTGGTGAAATAGAAGTTGCGATGTTTATTGGGCCGTCTCAATTATGCCTCTTTAGCTTTAATATAGGCTTTACTATCTCTGTATGTCCCAATTTTATATACAATGAAGAGTTAGTCTGTCTTTCATTAGGATTTACTCTTTATTATATGGCATTACATCTGGTAACGGTAAATTTGTAGTAGTGTAGTCCCCGATATAGAGTGAATGGGGAGGAGAACATAGTAATCTTCTGTAATGGATATAGTGTCATCAATTCTTGTTACAAATCAAATAGGGGGGGAGTACTACTATATCACATAATTACCCAAGTATGAGTGATAAATTCACAAAAATAATATTTAAAAAACGAGATTTGCCAAGATCAACAGGCGATGCAGTTGGATGGTTATGGACTAAAAAATAATAATTTATGGATAAGCTACTTATTTGTTTATTTGCCTTTATTGGCATCACTTTTAACGGATTTTCTCAGACTGTAGATTCCTTGGTCAATATAAAGGGATATTATGTGACAAGATTTCTCAAAGATGAAATTATCTATTCTTATAATCAAAAAATAAAAAGAATCAATAACCAATCATATTCAATTCCAATTGATTATACAAGTATCTCTTTTTTTATTCCTTTAGATATTGATAATGTAGCAATTAATTGTAGTGAAAATGTTGCAAAGAGCATGCCCTTTGCAAATAACCTTAATAAAGATTCTATTTACTACTTACCTGTATCAAAACAAGTTGAAAAATACATCAAGGAAGTTTTCAACTTGAATCTAAATTTATCAAAAGGAATAGCTATTTTTTCTGCAACAGGGAGAATTTCTCCATACTATATTGATACAACCAATGATAAATACTTATATAAATGTATATTTGTAGATGGAGAAGCTTTAAGAATTAAATTATTAAACACTGAAGAAAAACGTTTTCCGCTTGATATAGATGTTGATTTTGTTAATAGAAAAGCACGGTTTGTTGATTTATTTTTTATCGTCAAGGTAAACTCTTATTCAACAATTATTAATGTGGAAGGTCTGAAAGAGTGGGTTCCGTATTGTGATGAGGAATAGTTCAATAGTATTCATAATATAGGTACTTTAATGCTAGAATTTGAGAAAATACTGGTATTTATTATGATAAAAATTGTTCAATTTTGCAATAATTAATTTTAAATGTAGGGCTAATGAAAAAATGTAATTAATTATATTTCAACGAACTATTTTATATTTTAAAGGGAAAACAAGAATATTAAATGAAGGAGAATATTATCCATGTAAGTAATTCATTAAGATTATGTTTTTAAAGTTCGCTCAATGAAAAAGAATACTTATTGTTTATTGATTATATTGGTTATGCTGTGCGCTTGTCGAAGTACAGATTATTATAATATTGCAGATAGGTATGAAGTAATTTCGTCAACAAAGGAAGAAGAATTTGTTCGTTTTCGACCTTATGTGTCTGAAGATTCTATAACTATGAAGTTTAGGGTTTATGAAGTAGATAATGAACTGAATATATTGCTTGATTCTGTTATAAAGCTTACAAATGAATTTTATATGGAGAAAACGGGAGGGTATGTGGAAAATAATTTTTCTTTTCTTGTACAGAAAATGAGTAGGGATAGTGCGTCAATTGTAATTGAAAATGTTCCTGTTGGTAGTCAACAGTTTAATTATGGATGGCATAAAAATATTTTCTTTTATAAGGGAGTTTGTTTCTTCTGTGACGGCTTATATACGAATCGTCTGTTTAAAAAGACAAGAAAGTACTTTACTTTTCGTTGTGTTGACCCACGGAGATTTTTTGCGAATGATTTGGCCACTCATCCTTACTGCATTTGGCAATATCTTTATGTAAATAAAAGAATTCAATATGTCTATAGTGGTAAATGGTAAAACTGAATTGTGTGATACGAGTAAAGATATTATGAGAAGAAAGAACGTAAATAATATAGTATGGATTCTATTATTGGTATTGATGGCTTGTAATTGCAATAATTTATCAATAAAAGAAGGCCAAAAATTAGAAATAGAAAATGCATTTATGCTTGTTTCAGAGAAAGATACAACTTTAGTGACAGGATATGGTTATCTCTTTTTTAATTGTAGAGTGGTAAATCATAGTATAGATACTCTAGTCTTAGGAAAAATTCCTTTTGATAAAGATCAAATGAACCAAGATCGTAATTCAGTGACTTGTTACCTTATTAATGGAGACTCTCTACCCTTGTTTTCTGAAAATTTATCATTTAGTGCTGAAAATACGACTATTTATCCAAATGATTCTTTAATTTTTACTTTGTCATTAGACTTTTTTGCAGGTACTAATTCGCGTTCAAAGTTTGATAGTATTTCTAATCTCATAAGTCATATTGTATGGAATACTAAAACAGATCATTTTAAGTTTAAAAAAGCTGAGTCGTATGCTGTTAAACATATTATTCATAATGAATATGCAGAAGGATGGGGGATTAAAGCAGATATTCCTCAAGAATATTATCGAAAGTATTTGAGGCAGTATTGAGGGATAACTAAAAATTGGATAATTGGGGATGTAAGAAGAAGCATTGAGATTGTTTAAAAGGTTGATTGCATCTAGCTTTATATTATGTGGATAGACTAAATGCTACAGACTGTGAAGATAGAAAACATTTTGATATAGGTATCTAAAAATATCTGGTAATTTTTATAATTTTACAACTTATGTTTTTGTTGAACAGAACCTTTGAAATATAGTTTGAATACTGTTATGTTGTGGAAATTTGGATATCTCCGAATGGAAGTGAAATCATTTCATAATTATTAAAATACTAAACTTTATGGAAGTACATCAGGAATCTTTTTATATATGGATAACTAAAATTCCTGTTGAAAATAAATGATTTATGAAGAAACCATTATTTGTTTGTATTAATTTCGTCTCTTTACGTACTATATAAAAATGAGATATTAAGAACTACTCCAAAGGTATAACGGGCAATGATAAATATGACAAGTTACTAAGAACTTTGAGATTAAGAAAATATTTTTGAATTTGGTGATATGCTTACTTTCGAGTAGGAATATATTTTCTCATAAAGTTACAGTTAAAGCCGTTTGTATAGGAAGTAGAGCATATGGAATATTCATTGCTAACCGTGAATGGGATTACCTGGAGGATATATTGAATTACAAAATTTTCAACCTGATTTTGTATGTTTTTTGTGGCTGATGTGATAACTATAAGCTCCCCTTTTATTTAATATTCCGGGGAGTTTATAGTCATTCTGTTGTATAGGGTCAGTTTATCGTACTGACTGCTGATATCATTCCAAATGTTTGATTGTCGTTTAGGCTCCAGATCACTTCTCCTTTTTGGTTTATTTCGAAAAGTTGAGGACTGTTTGCTGCATTGGCGTCATGGCTGTGCCCTTGCCAGTTGCATATATAAAGGTTATCATCAGCACTTTTACAAAGACCGGCTGTGAAGAAAAGCCGGACTCCTTTGATATCATTCTCGTTATAACGTCGGATGATTTGTCCGTCATTCGGATTGACTTCGATTAAGGCATGCCCGTCACCGCAAGCAATCCAATAGTTACCATCTGTTGACTCTAATGTAGTGAAGGGTGTACCTTCTACTTTGAAAGAGTTGATTAGTTTGCCGGAAGGAGAAATTTCACGTACTTCAGAGGTAGATATGAGAGGAATGAGGTAATTTCCACGCTTGTTTTTATTCAGTTGGCGAAACTGAGAGTGGGCGCGGTCAATCCCTGTTTCATATTCTGTACGGGAGAGAATTTTACCCTTCGGGCTCACTTCCATAATGACAGCCGGATGTCCTGTCCAGGCTAACAGGTAATTACCGTTGGATAACACGCGGGCAGTTTGCATTTCACAACCTTCAGGTGCTGTAATATTCCAGATCTCCTTATGATCCCGGTTGATTACTTTGGCACCTTTGGCGTAGGAAAATAAAATATTTCCGTCCGGAGTCGCAGCTACAGAGTTACATTCCCAACCTTTCTGTAAAGGATGTTCCCACTCTATTTGTTTTGAATCTTTGTCTATAATGACGATCTTATTCCATCCCGAACCACCTAATAATAATTTCTCAGCTTTGTTTTTTCCGGAGATATTAAGGAAGAGTGGGAGAGTAAAACATAGAAAAAATAATATTCTCTTCATAATGTATGTGTGTTAATTGAAAATTGGGAACCTGATTTGATCGATTCCCAATTCTCAATTAGTTGATTATTTAGATAAATCCTGGAACATTTCAAAACCTTGTTCCGGAGTCAATCCGTCATGCACTACAGCATGTACAGCCTGGATCATAGCCGCAGGCGATTCACTTTGGAATACATTGCGTCCCATATCTACCCCGGCAGCACCATCGTTGATCGCGTTATAACATAACTCAAGTGCTTCTTTTTCGGGGAGTTTCTTACCTCCGGCAATAACTACAGGAACCGGACAGGCTGCTGCCACTTTCTCAAATCCCTCGCAATAGTAGGTCTTTACGATGTTGGCACCGTTCTCAGCACAGATACGGGATGCTAAGCCAAAATAACGGGCATCGCGTGCCATTTGTTTACCTACGGCTGTTACCCCCATCACGGGAATATTGTAACGACTTGCTTTGTCTACAGCTTTATACAAATTGGCTACGGTTTTTGCTTCGTGTGCTTCGTCACCAATAGCCAACATAACAGCCATGGCTGATACGTTCATACGGATAGCGTCTTCTACATCAATCAGTACATTGTCGTTCAGATCAGTAAGGATGGAAGTACCGGCATCAGAGCGCAGACAGATAGGAGTTTTTGTATTAGCAGGGATAACCGACTGTAAAATGCCTCGTGTACACATCAGGCAGTCTGCATATTCTATTAACGGGACTATATTCAAGTCAATACGTTCGAGTCCTGAAGTAGGCCCCATGATAAAACCGTGGTCGCAAGCCAACATAACGGATTTACCTGTTTGGGGGTTAAAGATACGTGATAAACGGTCTTTCATACCCCATGCTGCATTTTCTGCACCTTTCACGTGAAAGTGTTGTTGTTGAGATGCAATGTCTAAACCAAAATTTGCACCTTCTCTTAAATCATCTAAATCTGCCATTTCTTTATATTTGATATTTATTCGAAATACATTTTTACTTTATAGCTTCTGAGAATGAAGCGAACATACAACTCCAGGAAGCAGCGCCGCTATCCATATAGCCTATAGACCGTTCACCATAGTTGCGTGCACGTCCGAAATTAGCTTTAAGTTCAATTGTGGACTGAGCACCCGCTAAAGCTGCTTCGGCTCCTGCATTTATCAATTCTTTGATATCGTCTGAAGGGCAATTCTGAATAGCTTCGACAGCAGGTATCAGGGCATCCATCATTGTTTTATCACCTTTCTGAGCTTTAGTCTGCTTTTGTACGTTAGTAAGTCCGCCGGCAAACATGGCTTTTACAGCAGCCGCATCCAATTGTGTGCCACTTACATGATCACTCATGCCAAGGAAGAAAGCTCCCAGTAAAGTACTGGTTGAACCGCTTACTTGTAACATAACATCGAATCCCATGTCGTTCAGCATCGTTTTAAATTCAGTCCCTTTCTCGGCAGTGGCAACAATAGCGCTCATGGCTGTTACGATCGCTTGTCCGTGGTCACCGTCACCAATAACGGCATCCAGCTTGGAAAACTCATCTTCACGTGCTTTGATATTTGCTAAAGCTGTGGTGAGCATTGTTTTGAAGTTATCAATAGTCAGTTGTGTCATTTTCTTTTGCTTTTATTTGCCAATAGTTGTCCAGTAAGGTGCGTTAGCACGTTTGTTCTTCAAATAGTCGATATGATCTTCGTCCAGGATACCCATAATCATTTGGAAACCTGCTTGTTCCTGTACGGTCAATATCTCCTGTATACGGCTTACAACTACTTGCAGACCACGTGCTTCCAGTTCCTTATAAGCTTTGCGGAATATGATATTCAGTTCCATGTGAGTAGTGGCACCTACACCGTTGATGATAAGCATCATTTTATCTCCGGCTTTGGGTTTGAGCTGCTGGCAAAGCAGGTCTACCATTTCGGCAGCTGTAGCATCGGCTGATACAAGCGGTTTTTGACCGCCACCACCTTCGCCGTGTTGGCCCATTCCTATCTCCATGATACCGGCAGGCAGATCCGTGATTGTTGCGCCATTCTGAGGATGGGTACAAGAACGCATAGCTACAGCAAGTGTGGCTACCTTATTGTTATATCGTTCGCCGATTTCGATAAGCTCGTCTAATGACTTGCCTTCTTCTGCTGCTGCTCCTAATATTTTATACAAAGGAACACAACCGGCCAGCCCACGACGATCTTCTGTGTTGGCATCAATTCCGGCACTGATGTCATCATGTGTCAATATCTGTTTTACTTTGATTCCTGCACGTTCTGCCAACTGGCAAGCCATGTTTGCACTCATTATATCACCGGAGTGATTCAATACGACCAGTAATATACCTGCTTCACGTTTCATCAGTTGCAATGCCTGGAATACACGTTGTGCACCGGGAGCTGCAAAAATATCTCCTACTACAGAACAATCCAGCATACCTTCGCCAACGAAACCACTCAATGCTGGTTCATGACCGGAGCCACCTAAGGTGACAATAGCTACTTTACTTTCGTCCTTTGCATGGGTACGTACTACAATATTTTCACCTCCCAGTTTTACTTGATCGGCATAAGCCATTACATAGCCTTCCAACAATTCGGGAGTAATTTGTTCGGGGTTGTTGATAAATTTAGTTTTGATGTCTGACATGATGTTTTCCTCCTTATTTTGAGATTAGTTTTTATTTAATTTCCATTAGTTCGATAGAAATACCCTCTTCTTCTATGAAAGCAATAGTGAGGTGTTCATCGCATACGGCAGGGCCAAAAATAACCTTCTTACCTTTTAGCTCTTCTTCCAGAGAGGGTACTGTATAGGCAATGTGACCTTGCTTTTGTACCAATTCGGGCATACAACTGCCTTCTTCGAATTTAAGAAACTCGATTCTGTTAGGACTTTTGCTATAGTCTGTCAGCCATACGCTGAGCCCTTCATTAAAGAAGGCGCCTTCTTTGTGTTCGGTAGTGACGATACCTACGTGGTTGAATGTTCTCATAATTTATTCGTTTTAAGTGTTTATAATAACTATTGGTTTATGACTTGTTCGGATTTAACTCAGGATTCTTTTTCCAACTCCTGTAAGAGAAAAATGCTAATACAATAATAACAATTGAGGCAAAGTACAGGTAGATCAATATATTGTTTACATTGTCGTTCTGTCCATATGAGTGCATTCCGCTAAGGAAATAGTTGACTCCGAAGAAGGTCATTAATACGGATGAAAATGCGATGACTGAAGCGACATTGAATAACCAAAGGGTATTACAACGTTTTATCAGGTGCAGGTGGGTGACAATGGCATAAACAACCATAGTAATCAGTGCCCAGGTTTCTTTAGGATCCCATCCCCAGTAGCGTCCCCAGGATTCATTTGCCCAGACGGCCCCCAGGAAAGTACCGATCGTCATCAAAGCCAGCGCTACCAGCAATGACATTTCATTGATGATACTTAACTCTTTGATACGAATAATCAGCTGACTCGTTCGTTTCTTGCCGGCGAAGATCATCAAAACCATATTGGTTAATCCCATCAGGCAACTGACGCCGAAGAAACCATAGGCAGCTACAATAATGGCAACATGGAACATTAGCCAGGGAGATTTAAGTACCGGAACTAAGGGACTTATTTCCGGATCCATCCAGTTCAGACCGGATACAAAAAGAATGATACCACCGAACAAGGTAGCCAGTGCTAAAGTAATTGTATTGCGGCGTACAAACAGTAGACCGGCAAGAACCGTAGCCCAGGCCACATATACCATTGTCTCGTATGAATTGCTCCAGGGAGCATATCCGCCAATATACCACCGCATTCCCATACCGTACATGTGATAATGGAACACGATAAGCACCAGAATCCCCAATATCCAGACCATAGACTTTATCCAGCGTTTCTGCTGAAACTGTACGATGAATGTAAAGATGAGCAGCAGACCACCCAAAATAAGATAACCGATTTTACAATAGCGAAATACATCCATCTTATTATATTTCAGTTCAGACTGTATCTTTTTAGGGCTGATGTCGAGTGTTTTGTTTTTGGCTTGCTGGTAAGTACTGATCATGCCGGCAACTTCGTTGGCCTTTGTCCAGTCGTTACTTTTCAGACCTTCCTGTACCTCTTCCAGATACCAGTCCATAATACGGGCTACGAACATGGAGTCCTTTCCTGTAAAAGCCGAAAGGTCATCTCCGGGAGCATACCACTTATGGTTGGGATCATCTTCTTTTGGAAAGAGATTCAGCATCTGACGGTTGATAAGCTGGTGGAAGATGTTGATCTGTTCATCCAATTTCATCAAATCTTTGTCGAATCGGGTACGTTGGTTAGGCATTTTGTTATATGCTTCTTCCAGCTTCTCCTGTAACTTGTAGTAGCCGTTATTGTCAAACATTTCCGCGTATGCACATTGTTTGGCAGGCAGATTATAATAACTTGCTAACTCTGGATTGGATACGGCAATAAATGGTATGCGCATCCATACATCTGGCATCACCAGTAAACTGATAAGGAATTGGTCAGAGTTTAAACCTCCGATTTTATCCGATTTATGTAGCTTTCGGAGTATTTGGGAAGAAAAAGTGTTGATTGGCATGGTACGCCCACTATTTGACTGGATTGGTAAAGAACCAAAAACTTCGGCATGTGCAGGAGAAATTTTATGTTTCTGTACGATATCCATCATTGGGGAGTTATTCTCGTTTGCTCTGCTTTCAGAAGGAAAGGGCATAAAGAAGAGCAGACAGGCTATTATCTTAGTTGCAGTATGTAATTCTTTTAACCGACGGCTCAATGACATGAATCGGGTATTCTTGCCAATAAAGCATAGAACCAGTCCGATGACAAGCAAAAGATACCCTGTGTAAGTGATGTTGCGTCCTGCAACATCCCGGTTGACAGAGAGAATCGTACCTTGTTCGTCCGGATCATAAGATGCCTGAAAGAACCGGTAGCCCTTTACATCTAACACATTGTTCATAAATATTCGTTCGGGACGTGTTTCACCGTCCACATGTACTACAACTTCACTTTCATAGGAAGAGGGACTGGAAGAACCCGGATAGCGGGTCAACGTAAATTTCTTTAGTTCCACAGAGAAGGGTAAGGTGTGGATACTTGTGTTATTATCGGCGGAGCGAACGGCGATTTGGTTGCTCGTTTCTCCTTCGCGAAGATGAAGGATACCTTCTTCACTGAAAAGGAAAGAGGTAAAAGCACCCAGGAAAATGATGATAAAAGCAAAATGAGTGACTAACATACCCCATTTCCGGCTTTTAAGATATTGGCGCTTGATAACAATTGCTACAAAATTGATAACCATCAATAATTGAAGCAAAAAGAACAGAGGCGAATAGTAGATGATCGTTTTGGCTGTTGCAGTGCCATGGTATTTTTCAATGAAAGTAGCGGCAGCGAGTGCAACAGCATAAATCAGTAGCAACACAATGGTTGTTACATAAGAAGAGAAGGGCTTGTGGAAATTTACTTTCATTGGAAAATCATTTTTAGAGTTGACAATTGATAACAGTTGGCAGCTGATAGTTGACAATTGACAATGAAGAGTTGACGGTAGACAGTGGGCAGTTGGCCTGCTCACTGTCAATTGTCAATTGTCCACTGTCAACTGTTTAATTAGTCTTCAATAATTACGCGGAATCCTACATTGAATACTCGCTGATGCGGGTAGTAGGCTTTACGGGCATAAGAAGTTGAGACTTTAGGACGTTCAATATAAGAACCACCACGTACTACTTTGAATTCCGAAGGATTCTTTACCTTTTCGGTGTAAGGATAAGGTATGTAATCCGAACGGGTCCATTCTGCTATATTTCCGTGCATGCTATATAATCCAAATGGATTGGCCTGGTAATTTTTAGAATTAACCTGGTTCATTGCTCCATCGTTTACACTTTCCTCTTTAGGCAGATAAGAGTAATATTTGTACCAGTATGAATTCTTAGACATTGGTTGTGGATTAACGCCACTTACAGCCATTTTATTGCAACTTTCGTCTGCAAAGTTCTCCAATTTACCAAAATCCGTATTGCTATTACCATACCAGAAATCAGAATCACTTCCTGCACGACACGCCCATTCCCATTGTGCCTCTGTGGGGAGGGTGATGTTGAGGCCGGTCTTTTCGCTCAGTTGTTTACAATACGCCATAGCATCTTCATAACTAACACGGATAACAGGTTGTTCCGGCTGGTTGGCAGGGTAACCGAAATGTACATGGTCTTTCCATAACTGGTCTACATAACGACTGTCGTGGTCGGGGAAAATGACATTGTATTGTTCATTGGTGATTTCTACTTCACCCATCCAGAATGGTTTTGCAATTTTTACTTTAGATACCGGACGATTATCAGCAGATCCGTTCCAGCTACCCATAGCGAATTCTCCGGCAGGAATACGAACGAAGGTGAGTTTAACTCCGGGAGCCAATACAACTTCTTTGCGTGTTTCCTTTTCGTTTGCCAGCATCGCTTTGATTGCGTTGGCATCGAAAGGCCAGTTTTTCACTTTTACATTCTTCTCTTTTACAGGAGCTGTTGCTGCCGGAAGGACCGGAATAATTTCTCCTTTACCTTTCAGATAGGTTGCATAGTCAGCAATCTCTTTCTTCCAGTTTACTCCCATACCGTTGCCATATTTGTTGGTGAGTTCTGTACGGCGTTCAATCTGATCAAAACCCTGATATGGGAAATCTTTGATCTTATTAGCATTGAAGTAACCCTTATCCGGTGCATTGTAATCAATCCATGTATACAATGTTCTCCATTCTTTGTCAGTCAGCTTCACATTTGCATGTCCCTTTTTAAGGATACGGATTAATTCGCTGGTATTGGCATGATATTCATAGGGTTGAAGAACTGCCATATCAGCTTCCGGACCCTGACGATGAACATACGGATGTAGATTCAGATAAGAAGGACCATATCCACGTTCGTCTTTTGCACCGGCACGGAGGTCGAATGCTTTTTCGCCGTTATGACAGGCAATACAAGCACGGTCGAGAATCGGCTGTACTTCAAGATCGAATGTAAATGAACGGACACCACCTTCTGGTGCTTTTATAGAGTGTGGTGCACGTTGAGATGCAATTACACGCTTAGGCACGGGAATCTGATTCTGATCTTCGTGACATCCTATACAGGAAACAACTTCACCCGGTTGTCCGGTCAACCAACTACGCATCAGCTGTATAGCAGCTCCGTCTTTATCAATCGGCTGGATGGAGATTGGCGTATTGGCTGGTATTTTGAAGATAACAGATCCGTCTTCTTCCACAGGAACTGTTCCGAGCTGACGTTTAATGTCCCATCCGCTCTGGATACCATGCCAGTTATGGTCCGAAACAGTTTTCAGATATGCATACTCATAAGCATGCAGACGGAGTTCTTTTACAGTACCACGAGGTACATTACGCAATCCTTCACCTTCGTATATATCCTGGATAAATACAGTTGCTTCTTTTTCATTCAGTTTTACCCTGTCAGGTATAGCCGGAGGAGTAGTTGTCTTACGCACAACAATCGGACTGATGTATCCTTCGCCTTCCTGTTTCATCAGACAAGTTACGTTATCAAATACATCCACCAGATAAATACCCCATAAATCTTGTGGGTTCAGCTTGGCGGCTACCAGATAATATTTGTCATTCAATGGAGTAGGTTTGATGAATTGTGGCCATACGCCGTTTACTAATTCATCTTTAACCAATTCTACTATCGGACGGTTCCGATATGGAATTTCCTGAAGCATACCGGCAGTGCCTTTGCGGGCTTTGGTTGGGTCAAACAAAATTAAACGGCCGGAGCGGGCAACACCGTGGTGACCGGAAATAATACCTACAAAAGCAGACGCATGATTAGGCAGAGGTTGAATATCGAATGTACTGTTAGGGAAAGCACAACCGCTTCCAAACAGGGCTTTTTGTTCTGTTCCGTCCGGGTTCATATGCATTACAAAGCGGGAATAGTAGTGCATCAGGTCGGTATATTCCCAACGAGTATACATTACTCTACCATTATTCATGATAACCGGATTCCAGTTGGCATCCTGGTCAAATGTAAGGCGACGCATGTTTTTGGTTTTGGGATCATAAAGCACCATATTACCTACAGGATCAGAACCACTGACACAAGGTACACCTTGATAACCAATATTAGAAGTTGCTATCATACGCCCGTCAGGTAGATATGTACCGTCGTAGAATTCCAGATCTGGTTCTTCATTTTCTATTAGCATTCTGTGACCGGTACCGTCCAGCTTTACTTCATATATATTCCACCGATTGTCGGGCATGGTTGCAGTAAACATAACCCGGTCGCCATCCCAATGCATTTTAAGGTCTGCGATAGAGGATGAGTTCTGTGGTTTGTATATTTGACGCATCTGAATGTCACCACGCAGGTTAGACAATTCTACTATTTCAGCATTAAATCCACTACGGCGTGCAGATTCCTGATTGCTCCAGTTATTAGATTGTGTGCCTAAATCCGGAGCCATAGCTGTATGTGCCTTTGAACCCAGTTTGAAACGAGTAGCAACAATTTTGTCGCCATTGAGTAAAGGGTTACCAAGCAGAATGGCTTGCTTGTTTTTCAATGCTTTGCGGGCATTGGACAATGCTTGTGTGTCGCCTTTATAAATGCCGTCGAAACCTTTTTGAGAAAGGCTTATTAGTTCGTCGAGCAAAGGCTGGTATTTGGCTACATCAAACCCTTGCTGTTGTTTCATATCAGCGAATGCCAGTTTGATTGCATTTATATTCAGCCACTCCAATTCATTCTGTACCTCGTATACATTTTGCATTTTTTCAAATATCTCGAGGTATTTGTATATCTGTGTATTTACGTCTTGTTCGGTTGCTATTTGCCGTATGATGTTCTTGAAGTAAGAAGCATCTTTTATCTTACCAGCCAAAGCATCTACAATTTGTTTCTCAACAGAGGCATCGGGGGTGATTAACCAAGTATCCAGTCCGTCCATCTGACTGCTTAGCATCCCGATCTGATTCGGGTATTTTTCTGCCAGCTGATTGGCGATGTCTTTAGGCAATATATTCAATGCCTGAAAATATACACTACCCGTTCTTGAGTCATCGTCAATACCAACTTCTGCTTCAAAACGTACGTATTTACCTTTCACAGGATAGACCAATGTGCCGTTAGCATGGCAGAATACACCGTGCTCATAAGCTTTTCCGGCAATCCGGATGGGTTTGCCATTTGCGTTGATGTTCATTCTTGGTTTATCCCAGCCGGCTACGCCATATTCAAACGGAGTCTGGTCCAACCATACAGAAGAACCGTCGGCTGCAATCAGGCGGGCATTCCCCCATACTGCATGATCATAGCTGCTACCGTCAGGACCACCGGAGGTAACCAGTATCAGCTTATCGCAATTCTTCAAGTCCACAACAAAAGGCTCTGCCTTGTCATTGACTTTAATCCATTTGGATATGACTGGCATTCCTGCTTTTTGTAGTTGCGTACGCAATTCGGATTTGGCTTTTACTGAAGCATCAATCCATGTCTCTGCTTTCTTAGGCTTCGGCCCGGCAAATGCCGAGGCGGAAGCTGATAAGAAACAGAGTGTTATTAACAATATTTTGTTCATAAGGTTGATTCTAAGGTATTATGCTTTTCTACTATTATAATGCAGCTTTAGAATTCGAAAAACGAAGACCGGCATTGTCATGGTAAGTAGCCCATTCTGAAACAATTGCACCTTCGGGACCAGCCATCAGGAAGTGGAAGGTTGTCAAAGCTTTCAACGGAAGTACTTCGCCTACCTTTTGTACAACGAAATTCTTACTCTTGATAGGACCATGAGTGGCTGGGATTGCAGGGGCATTCGGAGTTTCATCTCCTACTTCAGAGAAGTTATAGGCCCATCCTTTTTCAACCATCCAGGATTCGTGTTTAGCAGGATATGTAGTAGCTACATGAGCATGTTCCGGAATCATTTGTCCAGGCAGCAGATAGATAGCATGTGCAAAGTATCTTTGTTCTGCGTTGTTAACCCAGAAAATACCACCCATACCTACGTTCTCAAAATCTCCTAGTCCGAAGTCTGTAACCCACATGTCTTTGGCCATTAATTCGGTGAAAGGAACATCATAGAATGCGAACATGTCTTTCATTGCTTCCATAGCAGCTTCTTGCTGGAATTTGCCGTCTTTGTAAAAATCGGCATTTGTGTACTTCTTAGAATAAGTCATTTCTTTTTTATTTTTACAGTTATTTTGATTACATTCATTTTTACATTGTTCGGAACATTGTCCGTTGGCACTGCAAGCTGACTCTGATGTAGACGTTTTGCCTGTGCATGCTACCATTGAGAGTAAAACAACTCCTAGGGTTACTGAATTTCTAAGTCTTTTCTTCATTTTCATTTATTTATTTGGTTAGTAATTTCTCCTCTTTTATTTATTGTGATGAGGCAGTGTCTTATTTTATGGCAATACCTTCAATTTCAATTAGCAATTCATCCCTACATACATCTGCACACATATAAGAAATAGGTATATTCAGTTGATAGTCATTCAGCAGCTTATATGCTTCCTGGTAATGTGACTTGTTTTTCAGGTACACACGCAATAACTTTAAATGTGCGTCTCCTGTTAGTTGGGCTATGTTTTCCATAGTGATGTGGAGTTGTCTTTCAAGACCTACTCCGGCCAGACTTTCTTCTCCCCGGATTGCGGCTGTACCGGATATATAAATGAGTTGTCTGTCATCAAACGTCATACTTTTGGCACGTTCAAACTTTGGTGTTGATTTTTGCTGATGAGCCGTTTCCAGTACTTGTGGTGAATAGGCATGAGCTGCTACCTGTAATTTATTATCAATAGGAGTGGCAAAACATTCCGGACGGGTAAATACAGCGGCATCAATATCTACCAAAACACCCCCTAGATTACTCCCGATACCTGTAGCAGCCGGATAACCCAAACTCCAGGTAGCCTGGTTGTAGAAGTTGCTACGCACATTATTGAACATCTGGTAGTGTTGATCGGCACCATCAAATCCTGTAATTTGTTCAATGTAGTTCCATTGGCGGATGATATTTTCAATGGGAAAATTTTCCTTATGCAAAACTTCACTTGCTAACCGGAAAACTTCAACGGATTGTTGTTGGGTATTGAAATTCAACACATCACTATGAAAGCCTCCTGCAAAGAGAAAACGTCCATCAGCATTTTCCAATGTGATGTAAGGAAAACCTTTATTGGGATGATACGTGATATGATCATTCTCATCTGCCTGATAACTATGTACTTCCATTGTAAGTCCGCCATCCAAAGCAGGTTGGGATACATAACTTAATACAGGTAACTTCTGGGTATAACGTTGTTGTATTTTGTCACTTAAAATGTTACGACGAATTACATATTCGTTGTTATCTGTCGGTGTGCCGAAAAATATTAGTCTGAATATGTGCTCGTTTTGAGGTAACTGTGCTAACAAAGTATCTGCCATTGTTCCGAAATCAGCAATTTCGGTGGTATATATGCTATATTTTATTTTATCACAATAATTCATGTTTTCCAATGGTGTCTTGTTTTTTATAAGGAATTTACGTATTCTGTTAGCGCTTTAATCTCTTTTTGAGAAACCTTTTTCTCAATACCGTGTTTATGTACCTTAAATACATCTTCCATCGTGGCTGCACGTCCGTCAAAAAGATAGGGGGCTGTGCGCCAGACTTCACGTAGGGTAGGGGTATCCCAACCTTTTTCGAACTCAATATCCTCACCGATACGGTGCATTTTCAGGTCTGTATAATATGGACCACTGTGGCACTCTGTGCATTTTAGTTTTTCAAATACCTTTCTTCCTTCTTTGGCCAGGTCGGATAACTCTCCATTTACCAGATAGGGGCTTGGAACAGGTTGGAGAGATTTCAGATAAGCATCCACACATACGGCATCTTCTTCGGTTATATCAAAGAACTGTATGAATTTAAAACCTGCACGTACCGCCCATTCTGCTGTTTCGCGTATGCCTGATATCATGCTTGGAGGGGTGGGATGACTGAATAAAAGACTTTTGCAGTTTTTAGAGTTACCTACTCCATCATTCATTAAATCCCAGTTCATACCATCTGTACGGGCATCTCCCGGATGGCAACCATTACAACTTTGCCAGTTTTGGAAACAATGAGAGGCATCATTAAAATAGCGTTCTCCCTTGTTTTCTATACTCTCTTCCCGGTCCGGATTCAGATTAACCGAGGTAATTTCAGTTGTTTGGGTATCTACGATATTCAGGATGTCAGCGAAGTAAGTGGGAATATAGAGTTTTCCGTTCTCCATTATCATTTTGCGCGGACCATTGCCTTTCAGTGGGATACGTTTACGCAGACCATACAGAAATCTCAGGTCATAATCCAGCATAGCTTTATCAGGATAGCTTAAAAATTTCTTCAGCATGGCTTTATGGTCGATAACGCTGATTTCATGTGTCCCGGAGTGAGTGATGAAGAGTGACTCGTCATTGCAGGCAATGCTCCAGATACCTGCTGCTCCACGTTCTGGTTCGTCGACTACAATTGCGCCGAGGAATTCCTGTTTTTCCACATCTATAATGCTGAAGGCACTGGTATTCATCCATCCTTGTTGCAATTGTGATGTGGGAACTGTAAAACGTCCTAAATTATGGGATACATATATATATTTACCGTCCGGTGTAATACAAATACCACGTAAAGCATTACTACCGTTGGCCAGTTTGATGTCTTTTACTTTGGTAAAATCATCCATTCTGATGACGGAAACACAAGCTGCCACATAGTCGAGATCTGCCCGTTGAGATGGCAAGTAATTGGTAACAAACAGATATTTGCCATCCTTGCTGAACTGTGCTGATTTAGGTTCACGCAACACATTAACCGAACGTACAACCGTATGATTTATCGGATCAATTTCTGATACAGTGTTCTGGAATTGATTACATACATATATATGTTTTTTGTCAGGCCCGAAAATAGGAGAACATGCACCGGAACCTGTTAGAATGGTAGCTTCTTTTTGTCCTGATTCCAATGATAAAATTTGCAAATGTCCGGTGGCTGCACTGGTAGTGACATATGCTTTATGGGTATCCAGAAGGATGCCAGTTGGGGTTTCTTCAACAGGAATGGTGCGAAGTAAAGTTTTACCGTCCGGCGAAAAGAAACTGATTCGGCTTGTCCCCTTTTCTACAATAAGAATTTCACCTTTGGAATTTAAGGTAATGTCTGTAGGGAAAAATGGGGGAGTCCCCGCCAGAACGAAGGAAGCACAACCACAAAAGAATGCGGTGGCTAATGTTTTTTTTAATATTTGTTTGGGGGTATTCATAGTATGTATGTTTTATGTTTTTAAGACTGATTGTATCCTAATTCTTTGGAGATAGTTTGTGCGGCATCTTTTATACATTCAACTGAATTACGCACTACATCCTTAGATAAGCGGTCTTTGGGACCAGATATCCAAATAGCTCCGCATGGATAACTTGTGTAATTGAAAATAGGGGCACCTATGCAGAGTACTCCGCTTAATTCTTCTTCATTGTCCATGGCGTAGCCTAACTTTCGTACTTTTTCCAGCTCATCCATATATGCCTCAGGAGTAGTAATAGTACGTGCATTATAGCGTGTAAACTCCATTTGTGACAGATAATAGTCACGAACATTACAGGGGAGATAAGCCATGATAGCCTTTCCCGGTGCCGAACAATGTAGTTCAAAGGGTTTACCGGGTGATAGAACAAACCGGAAAGTGTGATGTCCTTGAGCTTGTTCTATGAAAATGCCTTTCTGGTCTCCTAACACTCCGAAACAGGCTGTCTCTTTTACTAGATCCCGCAAATTACGTAAATGTGGCAGGACTACCTCCAGCAAATTATGCTCATTTAATGATTTGAATCCAAGTGATAATAATTTGCGGGATAATTTATAATGTTTTGTGTCTTCATTATATATAAGGTATCCTAACCGGACTAAAGTATTTAAAATACGGTAGGCGGTCGTTTGCGAAATATCAAGTTCTGATTTGATTGCTTGTAGTGTTCTTCCTAAGGAATAAAGCGATAGGTACTCAAGAATCGCAATTCCTTTTTCAAGGTTTGGGACTTTGTAGTTCTCTTCTGCTTTTTCCATATATTCTTCTACTTTTTCCATATTTGGAACAATGTTTCAAATTTGTTGTCCAAATATAAGGAAACATTCGGATAAGCTTGATAACAAGTGGCTGAAAAAAAGTTAAATATGTTATGGAGTATATTCTGTGGAGTTTTATTAGGAGCTTTCTTTGAATTTGAGTATAAAAAAAGAAGCAAGAAGGAGTTTCTCCTACTTGCTTCTACTGTGAACACAACTAAAAATCTGCACTAAATTTTATATGGAAATCGACAATTATATAGTGTCGGCTTAGGTTATCTGAAATCTTTCAATTCTTCCTGTAATTTCTGGCGGGTGAAGAAGATACGACTCTTCACAGTACCAAGTGGAAGATGTAATTTCTCTGCTATCTCACGATATTTGAAACCGGAAACATGCATAGAGAATGGAACCTTATATTCTTTGGGCAGTGAATTGACAATGCGGTGCATCTCTTTTAAGTCGTAAGAGCTTTCTGTGCTCTCAAAACCTGATTCTTGCGGGAGACTCAAATGATAAAGGTTGTCTGTCTGATCAACAAATGTCTGGTCGCGAACGACTTTACGGTAATTGTTGATAAAGATATTTCGCATGATGGTATACATCCATCCTTTAAAATTAGTATCTGGCATATATTTATCCTCATTGTCTAATGCTTTTAATGAGGTTTCCTGCAACAAATCATTGGCTTCTTCTCGGTCGGTTGTTAGTTTGTATGCGAAACGAAGTAGTTCATCCTGAACTCCTATCAAATCTTTTTTGAAGCTTAAACTTTTCATAAACGTTGCTTTTTAAATTGTGAATATATCGTTGTTGTTTCGATGTTGCAAGTTTACGGCGTTTTGATGATTGAGACAGGGGTGAATTCGTCTTTCTTTCACCTAAAAACTATCAATTGATAGTTTTTAGGTGGTATATGATAGTTTTCAGGTGTTCTTTTTTCTCGTCAGAAACCTAAATCCTGCATTTTCTGCCAAATTATTGCAATTAATAGAAAAGAACAATTAATTTTGCACAATCATTTTATCTATAACGAATGACTGACGACTCTTTGTTTTTAATAGATATCGATAAGATTCTTCGGACAAAAGCTCCGAAGCATTATAAGTATATCCCTAAATTTATAGTTTCTTATCTGAAAAGGATTGTTCATCAGGAAGAAATTAATGTTTTTCTACGTGAGTCGAAGGATAAATTAGGAGTAGACTTTCTGGAAGCTTCCTTGGATTTTCTTGACGCCAAAGTGGAAGTAAGGGGAGAAGAGAATTTACCGGAAGATGGTTTATATACATTTGTGTCCAATCATCCGCTAGGAGGACAAGATGGTGTAGCATTAGGCTATGTTCTTGGTAAACACTATAATGGGAAAGTGAAATATCTGGTAAATGATTTGCTGATGAACCTGCGTGGACTGGCTCCTCTTTGTATTCCTATTAATAAGACAGGAAAACAGGCGAAAGATTTTCCGAAAATGGTAGAGGCTGGATTTAAATCAGATGACCAGTTAATTATGTTTCCGGCAGGACTCTGCTCAAGACGACAGAATGGCATTATCCGGGATTTGGAATGGAAGAAGACATTTATTGTTAAAAGTGTGCAGGCGCAAAGAGATGTAATACCTGTACATTTTGGTGGGCGTAACTCTGATTTCTTTTATAATCTGGCAAATATCTGTAAAACACTGGGAATAAAATTTAATATAGCTATGCTTTATCTGGCAGATGAAATGTTTAAAAACCGTCATAAGACATTTACAGTCTCTTTCGGTAAACCAATTCCCTGGCAGACATTTGATAAATCTAAAACCCCTGCACAGTGGGCGGAGTATGTTAAGGATATCGTATATAAACTGTGATAAAGAGAAAAAGAACAACTACACTAACGAGGAATATGGAAGAGATTATTGAACCGATAAGCAAAGAACTGCTAAAGGCGGAACTTACGGAGGATAAGCGGTTGCGCATGACGAATAAAAGTAATAATCATATTTATATTACTACTTCACAAGATTCTCCAAATGTAATGAAAGAGATTGGCCGTTTGCGTGAAATTGCTTTTCGTGCAGCAGGAGGAGGTACCGGGTTGTCTATGGATATCGATGAATACGATACAATGGAGAATCCTTACAAACAACTGATTGTATGGAATCCGGAAGCGGAGGAGATTCTGGGTGGGTACCGTTATTTGCTGGGTACAGATGTACGTTTTGATGAAAAGGGGGCTCCGATACTGGCTACTTCCCATATGTTCAACTTCTCTGAGCAGTTTGTTAAAGAGTATTTGCCTACTACAATTGAGCTGGGACGATCATTCGTAACCCTTGAATATCAGTCTACCCGCGCAGGAAGCAAAGGCTTATTTGCTTTGGATAATTTGTGGGACGGATTGGGAGCGTTGACTGTTGTGATGCCAAATGTGAAATACTTCTTTGGTAAAGTAACGATGTATCCCAGTTATCACCGTCAGGGTCGTGATATGATTCTTTACTTCCTGAAAAAGCACTTTGGCGATAAAGATGGGTTAATCACTCCGTTGAATCCGTTGAAAATGGAGACTGAGGAGAAAGATTTGGCTACTATATTCTATGAGAAATCATTTAAAGATGATTACAAGATTCTGAATAGTGAGATTCGTAAGTTAGGCTATAATATTCCTCCATTGGTAAATGCCTATATGAGTTTAAGCCCTACAATGCGTATGTTTGGTACAGCTATTAATTATGAATTTGGAGATGTTGAAGAAACCGGCATTCTGATAGCTGTTGACGAAATTCTTGAGGATAAGCGTATGCGTCATATCCAATCATTCATCGAAAGTCATCCGGAAGACTGTAAGTTAACCTCGGGCGTCAATAAAGTATTTACACCGCAGGAAGACTGTTGCCGTTGATTTTGCGGTAGAGGTCCAGCGCAAAGACATCAGTCATTCCCGAAATATAATCAAGTACCGCCTGTATTCTTTCATAGAGTGCAGGCGCTTTTATGTTGTACTGACCCGATACGCGATTGATAAGAAGCTGTGAATAAGCTTTGTTGGGGGAGGTTACGGCATCGACCATGAGTTCCAGCAGGGTGCTGATAACCTGAAAACCTGCTAATTCTATATCAAGCACATCCCGAGAACGGTAGATCTTGTTAAAAGAGACCTCAGAACAACGCTTGTAGGCCTGTGCGGGGCGTTCGGAAATTTTTTTAATCAGTGGATCGGTGAAGTTACCGGCAAGAATGTCTGCTTCATGTTCCAGGAATATTCTTGTACATTCTTTTATCAGTAATCCTATGACCGAAGAACGTAGATAGGCAATTTGTTCGTTTGTATCACTGACGATGCTGAATGTTCTTCGGATATGTGCCTGTCGTTCCTCATTAAAATAAGCCAGCAGTACTTCTTTCGTCTCCCCGGTGGTTAGAATTTTTAGTTTGTGGGCATCTTCAATGTCCATCATTTGATAGCAAATATCATCGGCTGCCTCAACAAGGTAGACCAGCGGATGACGGGCATATTTCAGAGGTTGTTCACTCAGTTGAATTAATCCAAGTTCAGTAGCAATACGCTGGAATCCTTTTTCTTCACTGATAAAGAATCCAAATTTGGATTTTTTACCTGCCAGACTTGATGAAAAGGGGTATTTGACGATGGAAGCAAGCGTAGAATAGGTCATGGCAAATCCACCTTTACGGCGTCCTTCAAATTGATGTGTAAGGAGCCGGAAAGCGTTTGCATTTCCTTCAAAATGTGTCAAATCATCCCATTCCACCGGGAGGAGTTGATCTTTTAAGAACTGTCCTTTACCTTCGGAAAAGAAAGTGGAGATAGCCTTTTCACCGGAATGACCGAACGGAGGATTACCCAAATCGTGAGCAAGACAGGCGGCAGAAACAATGGATCCGATTTCGGGTAGGAAAGAGTCCTGTAATTCCGGTTGTCGGGAGAGTATTGCCTTTGAAACATCGTTACCCAGTGACCTGCCAACGCACGAAACCTCCAGACTATGGGTGAGCCGATTGTGCACAAAGATACTACCCGGTAGTGGAAATACCTGTGTCTTATTCTGTAAGCGGCGGAAGGGAGCTGAGAAAATGAGCCGATCATAGTCTCTTTGAAATTCCGAACGGTTTTCCTGTCTTTCTTCATGAAACTCTTCCATCCCAAAGCGCTTTGCTGAGATTAATTTCCTCCAATCCATCATGGGTATTTATGATTTAGCTATTTACAATTTACGATTTGGGAGTACATAGTTCCCATATTCGCACATTATTTAACTGCAAATGTACGGAAATTCGATACAATTTATGTATTTTCGCCCGTTAAATAGTAAACAGACTGAATATGAACGTACAAGTTATCAATAAATCAAAGCATCCGCTTCCGGCATATGCTACTGAACTCTCTGCCGGACTGGATATTCGTGCTAATCTTTCGGACTCAATGACTCTGGCCCCTATGCAACGCTGTCTGGTTCCTACCGGATTATATATCGCACTCCCTCCGGGATTTGAGGCACAAGTTCGTCCGCGTAGCGGTCTGGCTTTAAAGAAAGGGATTACTGTTTTAAATTCTCCGGGAACGATTGATGCCGACTACCGGGGAGAGATCTGTGTGATTTTGATTAATCTTTCGACCGAACCATTTGTTATTGAAGACGGAGAACGTATTGCACAGATGGTGATAGCCCGTCATGAACAGGCTGTTTGGCAGGAAGTGGAAATACTGAATGATACGGAGCGTGGTGCAGGTGGCTTCGGGCATACGGGAAGGGGATAGATTACGAACTACAAATTACGAATTACGAATGAAAATAAAATTATTACTCCTTGGGGTGTTGATACTGATACTTGCTTCTTGCGGTTCTTCACAACGAGTAGGAAAGGCGGGTGCTGTTAAGCCTGCCCGGCAGTTAGCTACCCTCTCGGACGAGCAACAGCGTAAATATGACTACTTTTTCCTCGAAGCAACGCGATTGAAAACTAAAAAGGAGTATGATGCTGCATTTGATTTGCTGAAACATTGTCTGACCATTAATCCGCAGGCAGCTTCGGCCCTTTATGAGATTTCGCAGTATTATATGTTTTTGAAGCAAGTGCCACAAGGCCAGGCTGCTTTGGAGGCTGCGGTGGAAAGCGCACCGGATAATTATTGGTATAGCCAGGCACTTGCCAGCCTTTATCAACAACAGAATGAGAAAGAGAAAGCAATAGGATTGCTTGAGATGATGGCTACCCGTTTTCCGGGAAAAAGAGAATCGTTGTTTGCTTTGCTTGATTTGTATAATCAGCAAGAGGATTATGGTAAAGTGATCGGAACGTTAGATCGTCTGGAAGAGATAATGGGGAAGAATGAGCAACTCACAATGGAGAAATTCCGTATTTATCTGCAGATGAAAGACGACAAAAGTGCTTTTCGGGAGATTGAGAACCTGGTGAAGGAATATCCTATGGATATGCGTTATCAAGTAATCCTGGGAGATGTGTATATGCAGAATGGTAAAAAGCAGGAGGCATACGATATTTATCAGAAGGTACTTGCTACGGAGCCGGACAATGTGATGGCCCATTTTTCACTGGCTTCCTATTATGAACAAACCGGCCAACAGGATTTGTATAAACAGCAACTGGACTCTTTGCTGATGAACAAAAAGGTACCTGCAGATACGAAACTGAATGTAATGCGCCAGGTGATTGCCCAAAATGAACAGGCTACAGCAGACAGTACGAAGGTGATTTCGCTTTTTGACCGTATCCTGCAGCAGGACCCGGATGATGATCAGATTCCTATGCTCTATTCACAATATCTTTGGGCAAAGAACATGAAGGAAGCTTCGATTCCGGTATTGGAGCGTGTGGTCCAGATTGATCCGGCCAATAAAGCTGCCCGTCTGATGCTCCTTGAAGTAGCTGTGCAGAAGAATGATTTTGAACAGGTCATTAAAATCTGTGAACCTGGTGTAGAGGCTACTCCCGAAGCACTTGAGTTCTATTTCTATCTCGCTATTGGCTATAGCCAGGCGGAGCGTAATGATGAGGTACTTGCTATTTGTCAGAAAGCTTTGGCAAACGCTACAAATGAGAGTAAGAAAGAAGTCTTATCTGACTTCTATTCTATCATGGGCGATGTTTACCATAAAAAAGCGATGATGACGGAGGCATACAATGCGTATGATTCTGCATTGGTTTACAACCCTTCTAATATTGGTGCATTGAACAATTATGCCTATTATCTGTCTGTAGAACGCCGGGAACTCGATAAGGCTGAGGAAATGAGTTATAAGACGGTGAAAGCCGATCCTGGCAACGCCACTTATCTTGATACATATGCCTGGATACTTTTTGAGAAAGGGAACTATGCTGAGGCTCGTATCTACATTGATGATGCCATGAAAAGCGATGGGGAGAAAAGTGATGTGATAGTAGAACATTGCGGAGATATCTATTATATGACCGGTGATGTGGATGGCGCATTGAAATATTGGCAAGAGGCTCTTGATATGGGGAGTGAATCGAAAACGCTGAAAGAGAAAATTAAGAAGAAGAAATACATTGCAGAATGAGAAACGTATTCTATTTATTGTTGCTGGTAGTAATGCTTGCAGGCTGTAAAAGCACAAAGAATATAACTTCAAACGTGCCTGTCGCCGAGCCTTGTTACCTATCATCCAAACTGCAGTTAACTATACCCTCCGGCTCTGATGGGAGTATAACGACGGGGGGAACAATGAAAATGAAAGGAGGCGAACGTGTGCAGCTTTCCATTCTGATGCCTATTCTCCGTACGGAAATAGCCCGGTTGGAGATAACTCCCGACGAAGTATTACTTATCGATCGGATGAATAAGCGCTATGTCAGGGCTTCCCGGAAAGAGTTGGATGATATTCTGCCTAAGGACGCCCGGTTCTCTAAATTGGAGAAGTTACTTCTGAGTGCTTCACGCCCGGAAGGGAAAGCCGAGTTGAGTGGCAAGGAGTTGGGCATACCTTCACTGGAAAGAGCAAAAGTGAGATTATATGATTTCTCGTCCAAAGAATTTGCAATGACACCTACCGAAGTCTCGGACAGATACACCCAGGTGCCACTTGAAGAACTATTAAATATGCTGACTAAGTTATGATGAAACGTATCTTTGTAGGATTAACATGTATTCTGTTTCTGGTCATTCCGCTTTCTGCTCAGAGTAGCAGATTGATTAAAGAGCTGGAAAGTAAACGCGGCGAATTGCAAAAGCAGATTGCTGACACTGAATCATTGTTGAAGAATACAAAGAAAGACGTAGGAAGCCAACTTAATAGTCTTGCTTCATTAACGGGGCAGATTGAAGAACGCAAGCGATATATCCTTGCCATAAATAATGACGTGGAGGCTCTTCAACGCGAATTGTCTGTCCTTGAGCGACAGCTTCGTACACTTCAGCGTGACTTACAGGATAAGAAAAAGAAATATGAATCTTCCGTCCAATACCTCTATCGTAATAAATCGATAGAAGAAAAACTGATGTTTATTTTTTCGGCCAAGAGCCTGGGACAGACGTATCGCCGTCTTCGTTATGTGCGTGAGTATGCTACTTATCAACGGCTTCAGGGCGAAGAAATTCTGAAAAAACAGGAACAGATCAAGAAGAAAAGAGCAGAGCTGCTGCAGGTAAAGACTGCCAAAGAAAATCTGTTGAAAGAACGCGAAGGAGAGAAGCAGAAACTTGAAGATCAGGAAAAGCAGAAGCGTGAAATGGTGGCTAATCTGCAAAAGAAGCAGAAAGGGTTACAAAGCGAAATAAATAAAAAGAGACGTGAAGCCAATCAACTCAATGCCCGGATTGATAAGTTGATAGCCGAGGAAATAGAACGTGCCCGTAAGCGTGCAGCCGAAGAAGCGCGTCGCGAAGCAGAGGCTCGTAAAAAGTCAGAAGCTAAGGAAGGTAAATCAACATCAACTTCTTCCGGAACGGAGACAAAGAAAAAAGCGGAACCTCTGGAAGCTTATAGTATGAGTAAAGCGGACCGTGAGTTATCCGGCAACTTTGTCAGTAATCGTGGTAAGCTACCTATGCCGATTTCGGGTCCTTATATTATTACCAGCCATTATGGACAATATGCCGTTGAGGGATTACGCAATGTTAAACTCGATAATAAGGGTATTGATATTCAAGGAAAGCCCGGTGCGCAGGCTCGTGCTATTTTTGATGGTAAAGTTGCGGCCGTTTTCCAACTCAATGGGTTGTTCAATGTGTTAATTCGCCATGGCAATTATATCTCTGTATATTGTAATCTCTCTTCCGCATCTGTTAAGTCGGGAGATACGGTTAGTACGAAGCAGGCTATCGGGCAGGTATTTTCTGATGCCTCCGACAATGGGCGTACTGTATTGCACTTCCAATTGCGTAAAGAGAAAGACAAATTAAATCCTGAACCTTGGCTGAACAGATGATGCCTGCCGTTGACGATTCCTCTCTTAGTAATGTAAACCTCCTTTCTCTGGTGGGAAGCATTGTTTTACATGTACATGTAAAGCTGCACGACATGCACATGTCGTACTGTCCCACATGCACATGTCGTACTGCTCCACATGTGCATGTCGTACTGTTAAACATGTACATGTAAAACAACGCTCCCTTACGAGCCATCTCTTGTTCCTCTACGACCTTACCGGGTTATGTCTCCCTTGCTACTCCTTTTAGCGTCTTTCTTCTGGCTTCCTTGTTTCAAGAGGAGCCATATTTGTGTTTCCGGTAGTTGGCGAACTCTCTATAAACCCGTTTCGCCGGTTAGTCTCGATAACGAGATAACCGGCGAAATATATAAAAGCCTGTTCCTATATAAGGATCTCTAAGAGGACTTTCTATTTATAAACTTCAAATCCGTAAATGCGGGTGTCTTTCCCTTCATCGTCTTGCGTCGGATTGGTTACCATTAAGCGGATGTAACGTACTTTAACAGGTTCTGACAGTTGTCGTGAAACAACATTACGCTTATTATTGTTGAGCCTGTCCAGTGTTTTCCATTCTTCATTCAGATTATTCTTTCCTTGCAGGAAACACCCTTTCGTAACATATGTGTGACTCTCTTCACCTGCATTCACAAGTTTCCAGCCACTGATGTCTTGTGCCTCTCCTAAATCAAAATCCACATAGTTCGGAGTCATACCTGTATCACACCATTTGGTATCCTTATTTCCATCAATCATGCATTCCGGTTTTTCACGGTTGTTCATATAGCCTGAATAAGATATGATCTTCGCAGTTTTCAGCAAGTTTTCTTTCGGACTTTCCTGTGTAGATAATTTCTTGCCGGCTTCTTCTTTGATGGCTGTACGGAATAGCTGTGATGCAGTGTTCACAGCAGGCTGTTCTTCTTTGGCCAGTGTAGCGGCAAAGAGCACAATCTTGTCATTCTTTGGCAGGATAAAGCTTACTGCGCCTTTGGGAATATCGATACCGAATTTAAACATATACGTAAACTCGTATGCCTGATCTTCACCCGGAGCGTGACGGTGTGTACCTACATAAGCTATCTCGGCATCTTTTAGATACCCTTTGGTATGATTGGTATGTCCCCATTGTCCGATGAAACCGGTGTAAGAAGGAACGGTGATTTCCGCTTTGTTTTTCCCGCAGCAGAATGTAGCTGTATAATCATCATCCGTTGCAGCAGCCAGGAAGTATAAATGAGTATATTTATGTCCGTCGGGCAGATAGATCGTATCTCCTTTGCAGGTCATGCCGTTGAATGTCTCTTTCTCTCCCAGGCGGAACGGAATTTGATCTGCGAATATGGAATCCGGTAGTAGTTCTGCAGCGTATGAGTATCCGGACTCAAAATTCGCTTCTCCGCGGAATTCATTAAATGAGGCGCATTTGCGGTCATAATTTAGTGGCAGGTTCACATATTCCGGTTCAGATGCAGGTTGTGCAGCACCTTTCAAACGCACTTTGAATGTCTTGACAGAATAGGGCTTAATAGTGACTTGCAGTTTGTTTCCATTGAAACTGGCAGCACCAATTGTTTTTTCTGTTCCGTCAGCTTCATTCGCATTGAGTATATCACCTGCGAATGACAAAGTAGCTTGCTGTGACTTTTCACCTCCGGTTTCATACACGCGCACTACATATTCATCTGAGCTTTCTGCTTTCTTGAGTGCTTTGATAATTACGTTGTGGTTGTCTGAGGTTGCAAAAGAGAACTCTTTGCCCAGTGTACCTTTGTGCCTTGTAGTCTGGAATGCTTTCAGGCGTTGGTTCATAAGTTCTGCCTTCTCTACGGTGGATGCATGATCCAGCTTACCGGAATGCCCTACAAGGCTATACGTGAAGTTGTGATGTCCGTAGTCCTGTTTGTCCTGATAAGCGTAGTTCCGACTCGTTTCCGGAGTATGGAGCAGCGTTAAACGGAGCGTATGGTTGTTGGGCTTGTCCCAGCCATATTTGCTGTCATTCAATATCGATACACCATAGCTGTTGTCCTGGTTGGTCAGGTCGGCCCAGTATTGTGCATATACCTCGTAAGCGATATCGGTATTATTTCCACGTTTAACGCTTCCGATTCCTAAGTCATAAGTTGCTTCCGTATTCTCTATATTCAGAGGGAATTCGGCCTTTAGCAAGGCATTGGTTGATTGCCAGTCTATTTCATTGTAGAAATCGATCCGATCGGCACGACTTCCTTCATAGAGCCGGATGTATTGCTTAAACACCGATTCTCCGTGTGTCTTTTCAATGCAGATTGCTTTACGTAGTTCTCCGTTTTCTACCAATGATATTTTCACATTATCCGTGATAGAGATTGGTTCCCGGTCTATTGTTTCTTTTAGTACTTCCCAGGCTGGCCAGTGGTATGATTTATTTTGGGTGAAGAGGGCCAGTCGGATGGCTTTACCCTGTTTTACCAACTCTTTGTTCTGCGTCTTGTCGAGAAGCGAGGTGATATCACCTTTTTCATCCAATGTGATTTTATAGATGGAATTCTCGAGTATGTTACTTGTTGTTGCAGCAAAGCGATTTGCCGTGCCGGAAGTACGTACATCGTACACTGCGTAGCCGGTAGCCGGTACTGTTGCTTCTATCAACAGATGTGCTTTTCCGTTTGTGTAGGATAGTAACTGTGATGCCACCTTTTTACCGTTGTTGTCATATACTGTGACACCTTTGGGGGCTGTGGGCAATTCCAGTTCTACTTCTGCTATGTCCTGTACCGGGAATCCTAATGCATTATAGAGTATTACCGGAATGCCCTTTACCTGTGTATCCATGTCTCCGGCTATTGAACGAATGGAAGAGGTAAGTACGCCGGAAAATTGTTTGAGTGAGATTAACTCGTCATTCCACGAAAACTCGTAGGCACGTGGAATACTTGTTCCGGTGAGGTCGTCATGGAACTGATGATAGATGAAACGTTTCCAGGCATCTGTTAGAGTTGCTCCGGGATATGCAGCTTTGTTGAGCCATTCGGCGGCTACGGCTGCTCTTTCTGCTGCATCTCCCAAAAGCTCATTCTGCCGGTTGTACAGTTTCATGGCTGCTTGTGAAGTATAGCAGCCTGTTCCATGTAAGTCCATCAGTAACTCTCCGTTGAATACAGGCAATTCCGGATGATCCTTATAAGGTTGGAAGTCTTTAAACATCTGGTCGCTTGTAGCACTGATGATTTCGAGTGGCCCGTTTCCTTTTATTCCCTTTTCAACAGAACGTACGGAACCCAATGTGGGTGATCCGCCAATATCTCCTGTGCCGTAATAACGGTACACCATATTGAGCGGGGTACGTGTGGTCAGTCCTAACAGTTCCTTGTTCTCCGATAAATCCTCATCGTTCCATCTTTTGCCATAATCGTATCCGTGAGCCAGCATGACGGAAGAACCATCGATTCCCTGCCACAGCCCGACAGTAAAGGGGTGTTTGCTTTTTCCGTAGAAAGGCTTGTTACGCCAGTCCAGCTTTTGTGATGAGAACCCGATGAGTCCGCAATGAGCTGCAATGGTAGGCAGTGTCCATCCGAAGCCAAAACAGTCCGGTAGGAAGATATCTGTACTTTCCACTCCAAATTCATTCCGGTAATATTCCTGTCCCAGCATGACGTTACGAATCGCAGATTCGGTTGAGGGCACCAAAGCATCGTTAGCTTCCCAACTGGAGCCACTCACGTGCCAGCGTCCTTCCCGGATATATTTTTTCATTTCTTCGTATTGAGCCGGATAATATTCTTTCATCCATGCATACTTGACTCCCCCTTCAAAGTTGAAGATATAGTCAGGATACTGCTTTAGTAGAAGTAAGTTCTGGCTAATAGTATTCCATACATACTGTTTAATAGTCGTTTGGACATCCCAGTTCCATTGAGTGTCCAGATGTGCATCTGCAACCATGTAGGCTTTGGACTTTTTCTCCGGTTGCGTATTTTGGCTATAGGAGCCACTGCATAATAGTAAAGTCGATGCCAGTGCAACGATGTGTTTCTTCATTTCTGTCTGTTTTATGATTTATATATTCCTATAATTCGCTAATCTCCGAATAGAGCTCAATCATACAGGAGTTTTCCAGCAAGCCCTTGAACTGATCTTTTTTGTTGCCGGACCAGTCTCTGTTGAGTAATCCGTTTTCGTCACGTGTATATCTCCATGCGTAATCTACGTTGTCAATCATGGCCTTCACATAAGTGTCGTTCCGGTCAACAAGATAGAGTGCTTTCAGTCCGCGGAATAAGATAACGTTGAACCAGGGGCTGGAGGGATAGAATCTCATTTCTCCTTTCACAGTGGGCTGTGGTTTCAGGAAAAAATGGTAAGAACCTTCTGCCGTTTGTTGTGCTTCCTGTAAATAACGTTTGTCTCCGGTGGCCTGGTAAAGCAGTACACCGGCTTGTATCATTTGTCCGCTATTATATGTAAACTTAGCATAGCCGATCTTACCTTCCAGATTCTTGTTGTCCCAATATACGTGGTCGGATGGATCGCAAAGATTGTCGCGTGTCCATTGATACGTTTCTTTGGCTTGTTCCAGATACTTTTTATCTTTGGTCAGTTTGTACAGTTTCATACACAATACGGTGGCCGGAGCATTAGAACAGGTGTTTTTCGATTCCTTCTTTTGCTCACACCAGTAGATACCCCCTCCAAGATCGTTTGACCAGCCCGAGTAAATATATTTATGCAGGGCAATGGCCTTGTTCAGATATTCTTTGTTACGGGTCTGTTCGTAGTAATCACAGAAGTCGATGGCTACCCAGTCGTTATCGTCATAGTATCGGTCGTTCTGGCCGGCAAAAGCCGGATAGGATTGATAACAATGTGGCTCCCGGGTGGTATCCCAATAGAGGTCAAGACCGGGTTTGATCTGTTTATCCATTAACTTCTTATACTTCTTATTGCCGGAAGTTTTGTATAAAGACACGCATCCCGATACCATGGCCGAGTAGGGCCATAAGAAAGATACTTCCTGCTGATGAACAGTAGATCCTGTATTGGCTGTATAGGTAATTTCCTGTTTGGAGTTTCTGGGGTATGTCTCCATGAGCAACCCGTGTTCTTTCACCTCATAACGGGTGAGGATGTTTTGTAACAAGGAGTCAGCACGTTGCTGGTATAACTTCCCGCCCAGTTGTGCCGAAAGTCCGGTTGGCACCAGCAGGGCTGATGCCAATAGAAGTATAGGTCCGAATCTATTTTTCATATCAGTAAGTATAAGTTTGTCTTATTTAGCAGGTCTGCTGGGTATTTTCTCAAAAATAGCTTTGATGCGTTTCATATCCATTTTGGGGCGACGGTCGTAGTAGTAAACGCCATTCTTCTCCTGTTCCACGTCTGTCAGCTGTGTATAGCAGAAACCGCATACATGTTTTGAAGCAATCAAGGCATCGATCTGTCCTTCAAGACGCTCGTAGAAGGCCTCTTCATCGGCAGGCATTCCACCGTAGCCCCATGAATTGTTGCGGTCCTTGGCTGCCATCCAGCCAATACCGCCAAATTCATCCAGCATATAGGGTTGTCCTTCATATACAGCCAGGTATTTTTTGTCCCGTGCATTACGATAAGGTTCTTGACCCTCTATTATTTTCAGTTCCTCAATCAGTTTCTCTTTCTCTTGTGTATAGTTATGCACGCTCCAGATATCTGTCAGCACATGATTGTCACCACTGGCATCGTTTACCGGGCGGGTAGGGTCAATGGCTTTTGTGATGTGATATATATCCTGAATCAATCGTACATACGTATCGGGACCACCACCCCAGGTCTCGTTAAAGGGAGTCCACGTAACCAGTGACGGGTGATTACGGTCGCGTACAACTACTTCGCTCCATTCGCCGATAAAATTGCGTACAGCCAGTTCATTGTTTACGTCCGAACCCCAGCTTGCCGATTCTCCCCAGGTGATGTAACCTAACTTGTCTGCCCAGTAGAAATATCTTTCTTCGAAAACCTTCTGATGTAAGCGTGCACCGTTGAAACCGGCTTCTTTTCCCAATTCGATATCATGTTTTAATGCTTCATCTGTCGGTGCAGTCCATATTCCCTCGGGGTAATATCCCTGGTCGAGTACAAGACGCTGGTAGTAAGGTTCATTGTTTAGGTAAAAGAGTCCGTTGGCAGTATGTACTTTGCGCATGCCTGCATAAGACTTTACTTCATCGATGAGATTGCCTTGTACGTCCTTAACACGATAAATAATATCATATAAATAAGGGGTTTCAGGAGTCCATAACTTCATGTTTTTTATGGGTAGAACGATAGTAGCACTATTGGCACAGGTTACTGTCTTTTTGCCTACTGCCTTTTGTCCGTCCATAAGGGTCACCTCCAGGGTTCCATTGGACTCGTTGTAGAATTCTGGTTCTATGATGAGTTGCTTTTGGTCAATATCCGGTCGGATAACTGCTGTTTTCAATCCTGCCGGAGCTACGGCTTCCAGCCATACTGTCTGCCAGATTCCGGTGACACGGGTATAGGAACACCCACCGGACTGAAAATTATTGCATTGTTTACCTATTGTCTGTAACCCCGAGCGTTGATCGTCTTTCACGAATACAATCAGATTGTGGTTCTGTCCGGGTTTTACGAAACGGGTCAGATCTATACTGAATGAAGAACTTCCGCCAAAGTGCCGCCCGATGAACTGGCCATCGATAAATATTTCAGCCTGATAATCTACAGCACCGAAGTTGAGGAATATTTTCTTTCCATCCCAGTTTGCAGGGACGGAGATTTGCTTCTGATACCACATTTGATTGATAAAGTCCGTATGTCCCACGCCGGATAGTTTGCTTTCGGGACAGAAAGGGACTGTAATGTTCTGTGCAAATCTTTCGGATTGTTGTAATTGGCGGTCTTTGCCGGAGTTACCGAAGTCGAACTGGAAAGTCCAGGTTCCGTTCAGATTAATCCATTCGGCTCGTTCAAATTGCGGACGAGGATACTCCGGACGTGGCGTATTATTACTAAATCCACTGTAAGTGTTCATAAGAAGCAGCAATGCTGCTATCCAAAGTTTGTTCATGGTCTTTTTGTTAGTTTATTAGGGTTTTACTCTTTTAGGTTTGGGAAAGCAGAGATTCTTAACCGGGCAGCGCCCATTGGTATAAGTGTTATCTCTTCTTTGGCGGCTTTAGGAGCATCTATCTCAGGCAGTACACCACAAAGTCCGTATTTGTCTAATGTCCAGGAAGGTACTTGACGGCCGGTTGCTTTTACTTCCAGTGGGACACTGGCGGTTGTAAACGGAAAGTCATCCGACGGCCATTCTTTATGTATGACTTTGAAGTTCTTCAAAGGATCTTTAGAATCAAGCACCAGTGCGTAGTTCCACGGACTTTTCGAGAATATTTCATAGGAAGGCCATTTCTCCGAATCTGCCCCTTCCTGCCAGCGGGAGTCGTATATTGCGGTAGCGCGGCTGTCTTTCTTAACATACTCTTCATCTATTTTCAGTGATAGGGTAAGAGGACCATAATTTACACTGACGCTGTTCTTATTTGCCTGCCAGGTACGTATCGCGAGTTGCATCGGTAGCTTTAGGTTTACTTTGTCTCCGTCTTTCCAAATGCGGTTGATACATACATATTTCCCCGGAGTCGGATCAATATTTACTTTCTTCCCATTAATTGCAACTTCTGCTTGATTACTCCATGAAGGTATGCGCAGATAGAATGGGAATTTAGTTTCTTTTGACGTATTGACAGTAAAATCAATCTCTTCTCCAAACGGATAGTTTGTTTGTTCATCGATCGTTATTTCCTGGCCATTGGCCACTTTTAGAGTTGCTTTACAAGCTGCATACAACCCAATGGCAGCGCCGTTATCAGGGGTTGCCAATACAAGATATTCACTGTAGTAAGGCCAGCCTTGTGCATGATTGTGCTGACAGCAACGGCTGCTGAATGGGTTCATGGCAAGAAAAGGTCCGCTATTATCAATACCCGGATGATGATTTTGGGCATCACTGACTGTATGATTCGGACAAGTGAGATATCGTAATGCCTTAAAATCAGGCATTACAGCGGCCGGGTATGTGTTGAAAGCCACTTCTTCACAATGTTCAGCCCAGAAAGGGTCACCTGTGATGCAAAGCATTATTTCATCAGAAGCCATTTGCTCTACCATTCCACAAGTTTCTACTCCTTGCCGGGGATCGATATAGCCCATGCGTGCGTTTTCATCGGCTCCGAACATACCTCCCGGAACTTGTCCGAAAGTACGGCGAATCAGATTGTGCGCATTGTAAGAGGCTTGTAAAAAGGCGGAGTCACCACTTAATACGTAGTAGCTTGCCGGTTCGCGAAAACATTGTGCGATATTTACATTATGCCAGTTTGGTAAGGTGGATGGACGTGTCCAGTCAGCCGTATTTCTATGAATTTTTTCAGCAAGTTCCAGCAGGAAGCTCTCTCCGGTACGGTTATATAGCCAGTAGACACTCAATAAGTTATCTCCTCCTCTACTGTTTTCCCAGTAATCTTCCAGAAACTGATCATCCGGCAAAGCCAGTTGCCATTTAAAGTAATTAGTCATGAGGCTGATCACCCTTTCGTCCTGTGTATATTCGTAATAAGATTGTAAACACCAGAGCATTATCATCTGTGCCCAAAGTTCCGGCTTGCCGTTCTTTGTGTTTGCCGGGCCGAAGAATCCACTGGCTTGTTGGCTGTCAAAGGCTCCCTCGATCCATATCCGGGTTTCATCAATCATTTTTTGATCTTTCAGGATATAGGCCAGGTTGCCATATCCTTTCAGCCAATAGGGGACCTCCTCCCAACCATGATCGCCTCCATTGGTGAGCCAGGCATTATTTACTTTACCCAGCCAGGCACTGATTTCTCCTAAATGTCCGGTCAGACCGTTTTTCTGTAATTCCAGATACTTCTTTACCCATCCCTCCGGTTGAATACTTCCTACCGGAAGCTTTATAAAGTTTGAGGATTTCAATGGAGAACGGTTTCCGATATAATTCACATTTGTCTGTGTATAGTCCGGCCGGTCCTTCATGGAGATTTCTTCTTGTCGCGTTTCTTTGGATACGCATGATATTAGTGTGCCTGCCAAAATCAATGCACCGATGAAAAATTGTGTAAGTCTTGTGACGGTATTCATGTTTTTCTTTATAGGTTTCGTTATACAAATATGCAAGAAAACGAAGACAAATGTATGAAATAAATCATTCAATAAATCGCAGATATTGCCCAATGGCATTTCTTGTTACTCTTTTGGCAGAATAGGATACTTTTTTGCTACGTATTTACCATCTAAGCGCTTTTGTATTTGCCCGAAAAGGCCTTTCTTTGTAATATATAAAAGATACGTATTGCTATGAAATGCCATAGTCATTACTTTTCTGTTTTACAGGATTGAATAAATAACTAACTTTAATTACAGATTATGACACTAAAACACTCGATGAAACTGATTGGCAGCTGCACGGTTACAGCTACTTTACTTTTGGCCTCTCCGGCTTTTGCATTTGCATCCGGAAACAATTTGTCTGAACATGTCTGTGCAACAGACGCTATTCAGAAAGACAACCGTCCTAAACCGGCTGAACGTCTTTTCCGTTCTCAGGCAGTAGAAAATGAAATTATCCGTTTACAGAAACTTCTGAAAAATGCCCGGCTTGCCTGGATGTTTACCAACTGCTTTCCGAATACGCTCGATACTACTGTACATTTTCGTGAAGGCGAAGATGGTAAACCCGACACCTTTGTTTATACAGGTGATATTCATGCCATGTGGTTGCGCGATTCCGGTGCACAAGTATGGCCTTACGTACAGCTTGCCAACTCCGATCCTGAGTTGAAACGTATGCTTGCCGGTGTCATCAACCGCCAGTTCAAGTGTATTATGATGGATCCTTATGCCAATGCTTTTAATGATGGTCCCGTAGGTGGACGCTGGATGAGTGACCTTACTGATATGAAACCTGAATTACACGAACGTAAATGGGAAATAGATTCATTGTGTTATCCTTTACGTTTGGCTTATCACTATTGGCAGGTAACGGGTGATGCCAGTATTTTCGATGAAGAGTGGATACAGGCTATCACCAACATCCTGCGCACTTTCAAAGAACAGCAACGTAAAGATGGAGTTGGTCCTTACAAGTTTGAACGTAAAACGAATCGTGCATTAGATACGATGACCAATAACGGGCTGGGAAATCCGGTGAAGCCGGTAGGACTGATTGCTTCTGCCTTCCGTCCCTCTGATGATGCTACCACACTGCAATTCCTTGTACCTTCCAATTTCTTTGCTGTATCTTCGCTTCGTAAGGCAGCCGAGATATTGCAAACGGTCAATAAGAAGCCGGAATTGGCAAAAGAATGCAAAGATCTTGCCAACGAAGTGGAAGCAGCTCTAAAGAAATATGCAGTCTATAAGCACCCTAAATATGGTAAGATATATGCCTTTGAAGTAGATGGATTTGGTAATCATCTGTTGATGGACGATGCCAATGTACCCAGCCTGATAGCTATGCCTTATCTGGGAGATGTTAATGTGAATGATCCTGTTTATCAAAATACCCGTCGTTTTGTGTGGAGTGAGGATAATCCTTATTTCTTTAAAGGTAAGGCAGGTGAGGGTATAGGTGGCCCTCATATTGGTTACGATATGATATGGCCGATGAGTATTATGATGAAAGCTTTCACAAGTAAGAATGATGCAGAAATAAAGAGTTGTATCAAGATGTTGATGAATACTGATGCGGGTACAGGTTTTATGCACGAATCATTTCATAAGGATGATCCGAAGAACTTTACCCGTGCCTGGTTTGCCTGGCAGAATACTCTTTTTGGAGAGTTGATTCTTAAACTTGTGAATGAGGGGAAAACAGACCTATTAAACAGTATAGAATAATTAAGGAAGAATGATGAAGAAAATTTCAGTGTGGACACTTTGTGCCCTTTTGTTGGCAGGTTGTGCCACTAATGAGAAAACAACCGGATCCGGTTTATTGCAGAGCAATTTCCAAACCGAAGTGGATGGTAAAAAGACTGATTTGTATGTACTTCGCAATGCTAACAACATGGAAGTATGTGTGACGAATTTCGGCGGACGTATTGTTTCTGTTATGGTACCCGATAAAGAGGGAATTATGCGGGATGTAGTTCTTGGGTTTGATTCGATACAGGATTATATTACGATACCTTCGGACTTCGGAGCTTCTATCGGGCGTTATGCCAATCGTATCAATCAGGGACGATTCGTGTTGGATAGTGTGGAATATATTCTGCCTCGCAACAACTACGGACATTGCTTGCATGGCGGTCCAAAGGGATTCCAGTACCAAGTATATGATGCCCGGCAGATTGGTCCGCAGGAGCTTGAGCTGACCTATCTTGCCAAAGATGGTGAAGAAGGATTTCCCGGTAATATTACCTGCAAGGTGCTGATGACATTGACGGATGATAATGCCATTGATATTCGCTACGAGGCAGAAACGGATAAGCCTACTATCGTTAACATGACCAACCATTCTTATTTCAATCTGGATGGAGATGCTGGCAGCAATGCGGAACATTTGCTTACGATTGATGCCGATTACTATACCCCGGTGGATAGTACCTTTATGACCTCCGGCGAGATTGTTCCGGTAGAAGATACTCCAATGGATTTTCGTTCGCCGGTTGCCGTAGGGACCCGGATCAACAACTTTGATTTTGTGCAGTTAAAGAATGGAAACGGTTATGATCATAACTGGGTATTGAATACAAAAGGGGATATTACCCGCAAGTGTGCTACCCTTCAATCTCCAAAGACGGGTATCATCCTGGATGTTTATACTAACGAGCCCGGTATACAGGTTTATGCTGGTAACTTCCTGGATGGGACAGTGAAAGGTAAGAAAGGGATTGTATACAATCAACGTGCTTCCGTTTGTCTTGAAACACAGAAGTATCCGGATACTCCGAATAAACCCGAATGGCCTTCGGCAGTACTACGTCCCGGCGAGAAATACAATAGTCATTGTATCTTTAAATTCTCAGTAGATAAATAGCGATCAGATAATCTCGCTCTTCAGCCATTTACCCATAAAGCGGTCGTAAACGATGTAGCCTTTTGAGGTCTTATACAACAATTCTTTGTTGAGTAACGATTTCAAGGCTACATTTACGCTACTGGGTGCTTTCAGGTTGTATTTCTTAATAAATTCGCTTGAATTGACACTTTGCGCACAGCCCTCCATGGCAACGGCTTTCAACAGATTTACTTGATTGTTGGTTAGTAATACCAGATTATTTTGATATACTGATTCTTGCTCTTCCAGAATATTACTCACAGTTTGGTCTACCCTCTCCTTATTAATAGTTTTATAGCTTGTTTCGTAGAGCCTGTTCAGAATTGTTTGTATATACCAGGTATGTCCGTCTTCCAGATCATAAATGTAAGAAAATATCTCTTTCGGGAGTTCTCTTTCTGCTTTTTCGAAGAATCTCGAAGCAAACTGATAATAAGTTTCTTCCGGAATCTCTTTCAGGACCATCATTTGAGTACTTTGGTAGAAAGGTCGCTTGCCCGAAGTGAACATTTCCTCCATGACATGCTTCTTACTACCGGAAAAAATGAAATGTACATTAGGTATAAACTGAATGTAAGATCGTAACAGTGCTTCTACTCCCTTTTCCGGATATTCTGTTATCTGCTGAAACTCATCAATGGCAAGATAACAACGTTTCCCGGAGTCTTTTATATAGTCGAATATCTCTTTTAATGTTTGCTCTGATTGTTCCGGTAGAAAATCGAGTGTTACGGTTGGTGTTCCGGTCCTCTCATCTGCACTGATTACCGGGCGGCAACTTTTAAAGAAAGACATCAGCTTTCTGAGTGCACTCTGTGACAATGTATCCAACTCTCCCAGCACTGTCTTTGCCAATAATTGGACGAATGCTTTTAAGTCACGGGTAGAGTAGATGTCCATATAAAAGCAGAATATTTTTTTTTCCTGCTCTGCCATATTGTGAAACACATTTTTGATAAGACCGGTTTTACCCATGCGTCGGGGAGCAATGAGGGTAAGGTTTCGCTCATTGTTCAAAGCCGATATGATCTTTTGAGTTTCAGTCTCTCTGTCGCAAAAGTATGCCGGGCTATGATAGCCGTAAACTAAAAAGGGATTATTCGGTTTCATCATAATTACATGTTTTACGTTACACATTTTGTGTAACGCAAAATACGTAATAAGTTTTTGGATACGCAACCTTTTCTCTTCCTTTATTCATTTTTCATTAGAATTAAAGAATGAAAAACACCTCAAGTAAATATCATTTGCATATATAAAGAGTATATCTTTATCCAAATCTAACTGATATTTAAAGACTTAATCCATCCAGCAATTCCAGATATAGCCCTATTGCCTCTTCCATCTCCTTTAACATCACATATTCGTCTGCTGTATGTGAACGGGATGAACGTCCCGGCCCTATTTTAACAGATGGAAACGGCATCAGTGCCTGATCTGAAAGAGTAGGGGAACCAAAAGGTGAACGCCCCAATTTGATGGCCTTTTGAACAAAAGGATGTTTCTCTTCGATACGTGAGGAGTTCAGACGGAAGGAACGTGCTTCAGCCTTACAGCTAATATGCTTTTGTATTTCAGCAAACAGTTCTTCGTTAGAGTATAACTCATTGCTTCGCACATCTACTACAAATGTACAGCGGTCCGGAATCACATTGTGCTGTGTGCCGGCATTGATCACTGTAACACTCATCTTGACCGGACCTAACAAAGGAGACTCCTTCTTGAAACGGTAGTCGCGAAACCAGGCAATGTCATCCAGTACTTTGTAAATAGCATTGTCACCTTCGTTGCGGGCCGCATGGCCTGCTTTTCCGGTGGCAGTGACATCCAGTACCATAAGACCTTTTTCGGCGATGGCAGGTTGCATTTCGGTGGGTTCACCCACAATAGCAAACGAAATGGGAGGAAGACCTTTCAAAACACTCTCGATCCCTTCCTTACCGGATACCTCTTCTTCGCAGGAGGCAAGGTAAATAAGATTGTATGATTGCTCTGTTCTACATAGTTGCAGGAACACCTGTAATAACGTTACTACACTGGCACCGGCATCATTGCTACCTAGTCCGTAGAGCTTTCCGTTTTCTTCTCTCGGAGTGAAAGGATCTTTGCGCCAGCCGTTTACGGGCTTTACGGTATCAATGTGCGAGTTGAGCAGAATAGTGGGTTTCTTTAAATCAAACATCGGGCTAAGACACCAAACGTTGTTGCCCTTACGTCCGGTAGTCATGCCTTCTGCTTCAATGTAATTTTGCAGATAGCCAGCAGCCTGAGTTTCTTCACGGCTGATTGAGGGGATGGCTATAAGCGACTTAAGCAGGCTTACGGCCTCCGTTGTCAGATAAGATACGTCATATTTCATGGTGCAAACTTACTGATAATTATTGAAAAAGGCGATAGTTTCAAATAAAACTAATATCTTTGCCCTATATTTACTAACAACAAATAGATATGATTGAACATCATTTATCTGTCTTAGTTCATCGCCAAGCCCAAAAGTATGGCGATAAGACAGCTCTTCGATACCGTGATTACCAGACTGCACAATGGATTCCTATTTCCTGGAATCAGTTTTCAAAAACCGTAAAACAAGCCGCAAATTCTCTTGTTGCACTTGGTGTAGAGGAAGAAGAAAATATCGGTATTTTTTCGCAAAACAAGCCCGAATGTCTTTATGTGGATTTTGCAGCATTTGCTAACCGTGCAGTGACTGTTCCGCTTTACGCCACCAGTTCTCCGGCACAGGCGCAATACATTATTAATGATGCACAGATACGTTTCTTGTTTGTGGGCGAACAGTTTCAGTATGATGCTGCCTTTAGCATATTTGGCTTCTGTCCGTCGTTACAGCAGATTATTATTTTCGACCGTGATGTGGTGAAAGATCCCCGTGATGTGTCGTCTATTTATTTTGATGAGTTTTTGGCAATGGGTGAAGGATTACCCCATAATGATGTGGTGGAAGAGCGAACTTCACGTGCTTCAGAAGATGACTTGGCTAATATTCTCTATACTTCCGGTACAACGGGCGAGCCGAAAGGTGTAATGCTGCATCACTCTTGTTTCCTTGAAGCTTTCCGGATTCATGATATTCGCCTGGTGGACATGACGGATGAAGACATTTCTATGAACTTTCTGCCGTTGACTCATGTGTTTGAGAAAGCATGGAGTTATCTTTGCATCTATAAGGGGGTACAGATTTGTGTTAACCTTCGTCCTGCCGATATTCAGATGACAATTAAGGAGATCCGCCCCACATTGATGTGTAGCGTTCCCCGTTTCTGGGAGAAGGTGTATGCGGGTGTACAAGAAAAGATTGCCGAGACGACAGGTATCAAAAAAACATTGATGATGGATGCTATCCGTGTTGGCAGAATACACAATATTGACTATGTACGTCAGGGAAAGACTCCGCCGTTAATGCTTCATTTGAAATATAAGTTTTACGAGAAAACAATTTATTCATTGCTGAAGAAAACGATTGGTATTGAAAATGGTAATTTCTTTCCGACTGCCGGTGCAGCGGTACCCGATGAAATCTGTGAATTCGTTCATTCTGTGGGTATTGATATGCTGGTAGGTTATGGATTGACAGAATCTACGGCTACCGTCTCTTGTACTTCCAAAACAGGTTATGATATTGGTTCGGTAGGCCAGGTGATGCCGGATGTAGAAGTGAAGATAGGAGAAGATAATGAGATTCTGTTGCGTGGAAAGACTATCACTAAAGGATATTATAAGAAGGCGGAGGCTACCGCAGCTACCATTGATGCTGATGGTTGGTTCCATACGGGTGACGCCGGATACTTTAAGAACGGGCAACTGTACCTGACGGAGCGTATCAAAGATTTGTTCAAGACATCCAATGGTAAGTACATTGCTCCGCAAGCTCTTGAAACGAAATTGGTCATTGACCGTTATATCGATCAGATTGCTATTATTGCCGATCAGCGTAAGTTTGTATCTGCGTTGATTGTTCCGGTATATGGCTTTGTGAAAGACTACGCCAAAGAGAAAGGTATTGAATATAAGGATCTGGAAGAATTGTTGCAGCATCCTAAGATTGTAGGATTGTTCCGTGCCCGTATTGATACCTTGCAGCAACAATTTGCTAATTATGAACAGATAAAACGCTTTACACTCTTGCCCGAACCGTTCAGTATGGAAAAGGGTGAGTTGACAAATACATTGAAACTAAAACGTCCGGTGGTAGCCAAAAACTACAAAGAGATGATAGATAAGATGTACGAAGAGTAATTAGCAATCATAAAAAGAGAATCCCACTATCAGATTAAAATCCTGAAGTGGGATTTTAATTTTATCTATGGAACGATTTGGATGTTATGAAGAATGAATTCTTTACCGCTTTTGTCATCGTATTCAAAACTTATAATATGACTTTCACTCTTATCTGAGTCCAAGATAATTTCCGGATACATATAATTTCCCCAGCCATCTTTAAAGAATGTACTGAGCTTTTGCCGTTTACCATTATCAAGAGTAACATATACATTTGCAGCTTTTTGAGAATTGATTGTTTTCTCAAACATAATTGTGATTATGGAGGCTTTGACTGTAAATTTCAGTGGTTTACCTTTATGAGTAGTGCGCCATCCTCTTGAGGTCAGTTCCCAATCCGGGTTGTCGATATGAGTAAACGGATATATACAGGCTTGTTCATATCTATTCAGGGTAAGTGGAACCGGTAGAGTTTTCTCGTTGAATATCTCCTCTAAAAAATGAGTGATTAAATTACTGATGATTTGATGTCCCCTGTCATTTGGGTGTACTTCATCTGAGGAAATTTCACTCCATACCATATTACCATTCTGTATTTCAGGATATATAGCATCACGATAGCTGATATACGGAATGTGATAATGATTACAGACCTCTAAGTGATATTTCTGCCATGAGTTTCCTTGCATATCCATTAGTCCTAATGCAAGTATGGCAGGTTTGTTTTCTGATTTCAGAATCTTACGTATAAGTCCTTCATAGCTGGCTTTTGTTCTTGACTCGCCTTGATCGTTGACACTAAATTCTATAATAACAATGTCGGGTTTGCATGACAGTAAATCTTCGTCGGCTCTGTGTACACCAAAAAGTGAGTTAGTAGCTCCTATTCCTGCATTCATAAAATGTATTTCAGTTTGAGGAAACTTCTTACGAAACCATTGAACAACCAAAGGAGCATAGGCTGTTTGCTGAAAATCGGATGCGTTTGCTCCTGCAGTTATCGATCCGCCTATTACTCCAACAGTTAACTTCTTGTTTGCTTCAGCTCTTTTGAATATCTCTTGTATCGGTGCAGTTGTATAAGTATTTTTTATACTTCTTTGATACCACTCATCTCGCATGATGGCCGTATCTTGAGCAGTTACGGTGGCTGAGGATAGGTAGAAGCAAAATACCATCAATAGATTGTGAAAGTAAAGTGTACGTGCTTTATTGAAATTCATATTAATTACATTTGAGATTGTTTACGATTTCTGTGACTGACATTCGGGCATAACAAATGATCTCGTCGCTGGCACCGTAGTAAAGGTGTATGGTATCTCTCTCCAAATAATGTCCGTTTGAGAAAATGACTTCGCCGAAGAAACCTGTTTTCTCGTAAGGCTCTAATGGTTCCATGATTGGATGAATAGAACGTGAAAGAACAACAGAAGGATCGTTTAGATCGAGCAGCATGGCACCAAGACAGTATCTGTTATCATAGGTTGCTCCGTGGTAGATAACCAACCATCCTTCAGGAGTCTTTATAGGGGATGCACCGGCACCAATTCTTGCTTCGTCCCACATACCCGGGCGGGTTAATGCAATACATTTATGCTGCCCCCAATGAACCAAGTCGGGAGATTGCGCTATCCAAATATAATTTCCTCCTAATTCATGGCAACTGGGACGATGCAAGGCATAATGTGTGCCATTGATTTTTTCTTCAAAAAAAGCACAATCTTTATTATGAGGAGGGAATATCAGACCTTTACGATCGAAATGTTGCCAGTCTGTGGTTTGCATTAAACCGATACCGACGGCTACCGGGGATATGGCAGAATAGGTTAGATTGAACTTACCATCGATATATGATACACGGCAATCTTCGATTCCAAAACTCTCCAGTTGGCCTTCACCAAAAATGGGAGGGTAGTTTATATCTTCATAGAAATGAATATTGTCATCGCTGAATAATAATCGTTGGTAAGACAATGTGGTGAGATAATCCTGGCCCTTATAACGTATTACGCGCGGGTCTTTAGCATCAAGGTCCGGATCACTTTTTCTGAAGGTTATTTTTTCAAATTGTCCGTTGGAGTTTCTGATGATAGTGGATATTTCTCCGTCTGTTTGAATTGGCCTTTCGGCAACACGTAGTAACAAGCAGGTTTTGTTATTAAATCTAAATACTCCCGGGTTGAAAATACAAGCTATTTCCATACCCGGTATCATAGGGGCTAAATCCTGTGGTTTAATCAGTGGATTCAGTTCTGAGCGATAAGCTAAATCTGTCTTTCTCATTTCTTAGTATGTTTTTTATGATAAAATTAAAAATCAAAACAAAGAAACGCCGCTTATCGGAAAACCTGGTATCGTAGGATTACAAAAGAGTATGATGCTTATTCATTCATAGCTTTTGAACCATGTTTTTTTCTATATTCTCCAGGAGTAAGATTAAATTGCTTGCTGAACTCATGATAAAAGTACGCTTTATTATTAAAACCACAATCAAACATTATTTCCTGTATTGTCTTGTTGGTCATCTTCAATAATTTCTCTACCTGATTCATTCTTATTTTCCGGATGAATTCAGTGGGGGTTTCTTCTTTTATCTCTTTCAGTTTACGGTAGAGCATTATTTTACTGATTCCCATTTCATTGGAAAGCATTTCGATTGATAGGTTTTCGTTGTCTATATTCTCAGAAACAATCCTGGTTAGTTTCAGGATAAATTCTTTTTCTTCTTTATGAACAGTTTTTCCTTCAATTTTTTCAATAGCTGATAAAGGAGAAGCATAGAAATCTTTTAAGCTTCTGCGGCTTGTGAGAAGACGGTCAATGGTTGTTTCAAGAAGCATTGAATTAAAAGGTTTTCCTACATAAGCATCTGCTCCGGTTTGTAATCCTTCAATTTGATTATCAATAGAGGTTCTGGAGGAGAGAAAAATTACTGGTATGTTGGCAGTTGTACTTTTACCCTTTAAGTGATTGACAAATTCAATTCCATTCATTTCCGGCATTATGATGTCACTGATAATTAAATGGATACTGTTCTTTTCTACCATTTCTACGCCTTCTTTCCCATTAGAAGCAAACAATAAGCTATATTTATGTTTCAATAAGCCATATAATAAACTACTGATTTCTTTATCGTCTTCTACAATTAGGATTACTGTTTGAGACATGTTGTTAGTGTCCGTATCTGTCAATTCTGTAATATCTGTATACTCTGTATTTATGGGCGGTTCTTCTGTTACCAATGGAGGCATTGAGACCGGTTGTTTGTTTGTGAGTTCCAATGCCGGAAGAGATATGGTGAATTGAGTATAATCATTTAGTTCACTTTCCACTTCAATTGTACCTTTCAAAAGATCAGTTAAAGCTTTGCAGAGTGCCAATCCAATTCCATTCCTGTTTTCTCCTTGAGCCATTTGTTTTTCAAACTGATCAAGTATCTTGAATCTGTTGAATATGAGATGAATATCTTCTTTCTTAATTCCTTTCCCATTATTTTTGATTTGAAGAATAAGATGTTCATTAATTTGACTGATAGATAAATGGATATACCCATTTATTGGGGTGTATTTAAAAGCATTGGATATAATATTGAATACGATCTTTTCAAAGCAACTACGATCAGTGATCCATGTGTTGGTATCATCTTGTATCTGAATTGAAAACTGTATGTTTTTTTGTGCTGCGGTATTTGTGAAATAATCAGTTATGTATTTTACAAATTCATGTATATCAACAATTTCAGTTTGCAACTCTAAAAAACCAGTTTCTGCTTTACGAAATTCAATCAGTTCCTGAATGAGTTTTTGCATTCGTCCGGCATTAGAGTGTATTGTTCTAACATATCTCTTAGCCTCCGGTTCCAAATTTCTTATTTTTAGTAATTGCTCCGAAGGAACGAGAATCAAAGTTAACGAGTTACTGAATTCGTGTGCTATATTTGTGAAGAACCTAAGTTTGGCTTGATGAATTTCTTCCGTTTTAGTCTTCTCCAAATTGCTTAATTCTAATGTATGTTTCATTTGGATTCTATTTTTAACTACTGAATAGATAACAAATAGAATACTGATGGATGTAAGAAAATAGAAAAGATAAGCCCATTTACTCAGCCACCATGGTGGAAGTATACGGATCGGGATTTCATAGATATCCTCTGACCAGATTTTATTGGCATTGTTAAATCTGATTTTTAATATGTAGTCGTCCGATGGTAATTTATTGAGTACAATTAGCTGTGAAGTCCCCATTTGTATCCAGTTCTTTTCATAAGGTGCAAGTTTATATTCTATTTCACATTTCATACCTGATATGTAATCGATCGGAGTAAATTTAAACCCTATCAGATTTTCAGTATGGTTGAGCACAATCATTTTTTTTCCATTGATCTTTTTAGTAAATTTACGGATGTCAGCATTCTCATTATTAATAAGGAAATCATCGAAATTAAGCCGGGGAGAGAAAGTGGCTTCAGGAATACTTTGAGGATCAAATTTATTGTATCCATTAATACCGCCGAAAAACAAGTTGTTAGTGTAGGAAGACTTATAGGATGCACCATCAGAAAACTCGTTGTTTTGTAGTCCGTCGTTTTGATAGTAAGAAATGATTTTATCGTTATTTTTGGATAATTTGCCTAATCCTTTGTTTGTGCTGATCCATATATTACCATCATTGTCTGCTTGTATGCCATGTATCGTATTATTGGGCATACCATCTTTTTCGGTGTAATGTTTGAAAGATATCGTTCCCTTTTCGTCTTTTTGCATGAGATTAAGTCCGAGGCTGGTTCCTATCCATAGCTGATGATCAGGATCTTTATATAAAGTGATGATATCATTGTTGCTGATGGAGGACATTTCTTTTTCTGAAAAGCGATAGGTGGTAAAAGTATAGGTATGTGTGTCCAGATAATTGAGTCCTCCTCCCCGGGTACCAATCCATAAACCGTTATGATCATCAGGAATAATGGAGAAAATAACATTGTTACTAAGCCCTTTCTTATTATGATCCTGATAGATGAATTGTTTATATTCTGTGACCTCATAGGGAGTTTTTGATCGGTTTATAGTTAATTTATAGAGTCCGAATCCATTCGTACCTATCCATAGTGTATGATCATTCTGAATATAAATGGCGTAAACGGAAATGATATCAAGTTTCTCATTCATTTTCAGAGTATACAATTTTTTTGTTTTATAATCCCAATAATTTAGCCCTTTGCCATCTGTTCCTATCCAGCATATGTCATTTTCCTTTCCTGCTAACGCATAGACGGAGTTGTTGATCAGACCATTATTGGTCGTAAATTGTGCAAAAAGATTTTCGGTAGTATTATCTTGAAAGATATATAGGCCAGAGCCTTTGGTACCAATGAATAATTGTTTGTTTTGATTTTCCCAAAAACAGCGTACCGGACTGAGTCCATAAATAGATGAATTCTTTAATGAATAGGATGTGAACCGATTATTCTTTGGTGTGAGCATAATAACACCTTGTCCGTCTGTACCCACCCATAGTATATCTTGTGTCCCCTTATAAATAGAAAAAACAGGGATATCTTCTATAAGAGTTGTTATTTCATGGTTTAGGGCCTGGATGGAAAATAAGCCATTGGCTGTACCGATGATATAGCCGGTCTTTTCAAAAATAATAGAAGAGATGACTTTAGAGAAAGGTATTTCCGTTATTTTTGTTTCAGTCGGTATATCATAGATATTGATATGTCTGTTTTCATTTTGTTCCCATATCTGATTTGTGTATAGATTGTAAAAAACATCATGGGATGACTGGCTTAAGATGACCGGTTTTATATCTTTTATATCAGGCTTGTTTTTACTCCAGTCTAGATTGACTCTGTATAATGAATTGTTGTCAGTGAATAGCCATAAATTATCATCCTTATCAAAAAATAGCTTTTTCAAGGAGGTTTCTTTTAAGTTTCTTATAAGGATGAAATCCGACAGTTCTTCATCAAAATAATATAATCCAGTGTTGTATACTGAAGCTATAACTTTATTGTGGCTGTTTTTACAGATTAAAAAAGAGCGTTCTTTAAAGATGGTATTTTCTTTGTTATCATAGAAGAAAGATTGAAACCGCATAGCTTCCGGAGTGTATAGATTGATCCCGTTATCTGTAGTGATCCATAGCTTACCTTTGGTTGTTTCAATGATATCTCTGATTATATTATTAGTAATATTGCCAGGAACATTGGGGTTGGGTTTGAAGGTTTTGAATTCACGGCTATTATATAAATTCAAGCCATCCCATGTCCCAAACCACATTAAATTGTTGGAATCCTGGTAGATTACATTCACCGAACTGTTAGATAAGCCTTCATTATTGGTTAACCTGTTTATGACGACCGGAGAGACATCGGCATATGTATATACGGTAATGAGTAATAAAGTAAGTAGATATAATACTTTCTGCATGGTGTTTTTCTGTCTTAATTGGACAAAGTTATACGATCTGGCCTGATTCCATGTCTTAAAAAAACAGCAATGGTATTAAAAAGTCATAATGGAACCTATTCGCCGGAAGGAGGAACGGACTCAGAAGAGCTCCCCCATTCCGGGTTTGCTCTGTTCCCCATTATAAGAATTAATTTTCCACCATTTTTTATTTCGTCATGGCTGAACCAAGCCTTATTCCACTTTTTACCGTTTAAAGTAGCCGATTGAATATATTTGTTTTCTTCAGAATTATTGAGAGCTTCTATTTCGAAAGTCTTTCCATTTTTTAAATCTATTTTTATAGACTGAAATAACGGGCTTCCGATATTGTAAACAGGAATTCCCGGCGTTACCGGATAAAATCCCATAGACGAGAATACAACAAAGGCTGATAAACCTCCTCCGTCTTCATCACCGGGAATTCCCATCAAGTCATTTCTGAACCATTGTTTGAGCAACTGTCTGATACGCTTTTGGGTCATCCAGGGCTTACCGGCATAATTATACAGATAAGGGATGTGGAGCGAAGGTTCATTTGCCATGGAAAATTGACCAACATTACCTGTATGATCCGGAAATTGATGATAAAACAGAAATTTTTCCATTCCAAGTGGTTCTGTGAATAAGTCGTCAAGATTGCGGATAAACTGCTCTTTTCCTCCCATTAATGTGATCAGGTCGGAAATACGATGAGCAACATCCCAACGATAAATCCATCCGTTATTTTCATCATAATATTCTCTTCCTCCTTGTCCTCCTGCATACCGATAATCAAACGGCATGATGAAATTACCATCTTTGTCCTTCGGATGGAAAAAAGAAGTCTCTTCATTAAATAGATTCCGGTAGTTGTAGGAAGCATTTAAGAAGTAGTTATAATCATCGTCAAAATTTAATTTCTTCGCTATTTGTGATAAGCACCAATCGTCATAGCAGGTACCTAAAGTGACGGCTACTGCCTGTCGCTTTTCAGTAGGGGAAACTTGTGCTACCGTCTCTTCTTGGTTCGGATGTAAAGCCGGGTAGTATCCTTTGGTCCTGTAGAATGTGTCTAATTCTGTGTAAGGTGCTTTTTGCCAAGGTAGAAGGGTCTTTTCGGTTAATGCCCCTTTGCTGGTTTTATAGGCAGTTTCCAGGTCAAAATTAGTAAGTCCTTTAATGTATGCATCCCAGAGAACGATTACTCCATGATTTCCATTCATCCGGTGGCTATCACCTGTGATTTCCGGAAATGTAGGTAACCAGAATTCTGGGGATTGCTCGGCCATACGGAGATAAGAGTGAATCATTGCCTGTTCCGCTTCCGGATCTATCAGAATACGTAATGGGTGGGCAGCCCGATAAGTATCCCAGATCCAATCGTCCGTATAGAAAGGAATTCCCTCATCGTTATGTATTTGATGGTCGAATGCACTGTAATATTTTCCTTCTTCCGATATATTGATCATTCGCTCGTATACTCTGTATAGGGAGGTATAGAAAACTATTTTATCGTTTTCATTTCCTCCCTTTACAGAGATACTACTTAAAGCCTTATTCCAGATATCCTTTCCTTTTTCGGCTACCTGATTAACATCAAAGGTTCTGATTTCTTTTCTTAGATTGCTTTTAGCTTGTTCGCTGCTAATAAAAGAAATTCCATATCTGATATTTATGGTTTGTGTTTCTTTATTATATTTCAGAACAGCAGATTTATTTTCACCGTTGATACTGCTTGCTCCATAATAGACGGATGTGCCGGATAGGAACCCGGTAGAGTGAGGCTTTTGTTCTGTCTCTAAATATAGGTATATTTTGGTTTGGCTATTATCAATTATCTGATACCCTTCTATATGACCTTCTTCATTGAACGTTAGCTTTCCGTTGCCTACATTCAATAAAATAAAATTAGCTTCTTTCCGGCTTTCTTCAAATTGTATGGTATAAATGGCTGACCGGTGTGAGGGTGCATAATCAACGTTGATTTTATTTTTATCAAGAAAAACAGTGTAACGGTAAGGAGTTATTTTTTCTTGATCGTATGAGTAATAGACTTCAGAACAGGCGTCGGATTCATTCCCTTGAAATGGATTGAGGTTGAACACGGAACTTCCTCTATGACTTGTAACGGCAATAGGCAGACCTTTAATCAATTCGGAGGTATAATTGGCTCTTTCAGGATATACTCTTAACATACTATTGGGCAGATGTACGGTCGGATAGGTTGGTACTAACAGATGACTGATGTTACCCATGTATGGGTTTACATAATCTACCGGAGTCTTAGTACTTTCGGAAGAACAACCGGATAATAGTATTGTAAAAAGGTAAGAGGCTATATAAAGAAGGGCTGGCTTGTTCATGATGTCTCGGTATTTTTGGATGGCTAATTTAATGAGTAACGATTACTTTATTAGAATATACTTCTCCAGGAAGGTGCAGGCAGATTAAGTAAGGTTGTGGGTGATAATTGTTTAAATAGTATCTTTTTTCGCTTTCTGTAGATACTTTTTGATTGGCGAGAATTGCTTGCAAACTGCCTTTCAAATCATATAGGTAAAGCGAGTAGATTTGATTTAGTGGAACATATATGCTAACAAACGGACTGGATGTGTAATTATTGGATATTTTCATTATTTCATCATTCACATTGTTTACTTTTATCTGACTTGGGTTCCCGTCTTTGTAGACGGGAACTGATTCTCCATAATTTGTCCGGATGATCCGGGGAGTATTTATATAGCTTCCACTGACGGAATAATTTCCTTCTGTATCACATTCTATATTAAGTACGTCGTTTCCGTAACGGATACCGCTGATTGTAGCTGCTTTTCGGAATAGATTCTGGATATAAGGTACTCCCATATCGTATCGAAAACCATTTTTGATCATTACGAAGTCAATTATCATACTGGCACCAAATAGAGAGGGGCGTACTCCTGTCGGATAAGGTGTATCAGTTGTTTCATACTGTTCGGAGAACCATCCTCCGGAACGGCAGATATCCCGGATACAGGCATCGATTACATTCTCGGCTTTTTTCGTTTTTTGATGTTCAAGTAATCCGTATAATGTATAGCTTACATCAGGATATTTGGGAAATCCCATACCCGAACCTCCAAAATTCTTTTTCGGATTGAAATTGAAAGAAAAAAGTGAATATAAACTTTCGAGATAATCTCCCGAAAGCAAATTCATGTGCAGACCGGATGTTACCCAATATGGATGCCCTTCAGATCTGCCTTGTGTGGAAAGATCGTAATACTGTGAAGGAAAAGTTGTTGGTGTACGCCAGAACCAGGGTAAACACTGATTATAGAATTCTTTCTGTTTGATTCTCCATTCATTTGCTGTTTGCTCATCACGGATTATTTCACTAATTTTGATCATATAATCAATATCAATAATAGCAGAGAAGGCAAATTCCGCATCTTTCTTATTTTTATCCGGATATGAATTATATATCCAATGTGGGTAAATCAGTCGCCAGTTTAGATATCTTTCTAATGGAGCATATATTTTTTCAAGACGTTCTTTGTCTTGGGTGGTTTGATAAAGTATCCAGGCTGTTTGGGCTTTTCTGGACGGAAGACTTTCACCCCCTATTACCCCATCTTTGTCAGTGAGTGACATGAGTCCTTCAAAAGCGTCCCAAGCCGTTTCCGGGTCAATGAAAGCATAGAACTGTATGCCAAAGAAACTCTCCCAAGTGGCACTATAAGGAGCCCGATCGTCCGATTCGTCCCACATGGATCCCTTACCTGTTACTACTTGTGGATAAGGAAAGTGTACCGGATCTGGTTCAAGGACATTTTGAGCTACGAATACCCAGGCGTTGTAATAATCTCTTCTGACTTGTTCGGCTGTTATACCATAATTATCTACAGTTTCGATAGAGAAGTTTGAAGGGCAGGGAACCTTTTTTAGGAAGTTGTTCCAAAACATCTTACGTTCGATATATTGAGTTTGCATATTATCCCCATTAAACGGAGCATTGATGCGATTGGTTATAGTAGAGGAATCTTCTTTGTCGTTACTATATGAGAAAGCGACAGCTGTTCTTAACTCATTCTTTTGAAGTGAATTAATATTGAATTTTACAGCCCAATAAGGGCCATATCCAGGATTGGGTGAACCGTTTATTTGAGATTTTAATTCAATTTTACTTTTGTAGAAGATGATTTCGGAAGGAGAAAATACATCAGATTTTACGGCAAATGAGAATGTACCATTATTGGTTTTCAGAATGTCATTGGTTACTGATATATCTTTACCTGCGTAATAACCAGCAAGTATAAAAGAACTATTATTGTTTGACGGATTAAATTTAATTTGTCGGGCGATGGTGTTCTTGTCGTAGAAGAAGTCGGTTCCGGTGAGAGTGGTTTCATCGGAATAAGTGGCTTTAAAGGGTAGTTCATTGGGTAACCATTCGGTTGAATAAGAGACTGCTTCTTCACAGGCCTCTTCGCCGTTTATGCCAATGAATCGCATGTCACTGAGTACAAAGTAAGAATTTAAACCGATAGCCCATAAGTTGAAAGAGATTCTTTGATTACCTTTCCAGGTAGTAAGTTCGCGTAAATCGTATTCAAAGGTTCCTGTACCGGATGCATCCGTTCGAAGGGTAACTTCTTCATTTTGGGTGTTTCTAATTTTTAGAGACCATTTTCCGGAAGCTTGTGGCATGTATAAAGTGAGTATTGGAGTCTTATCCAGATCAATAGAAATACGATTGGTGGTAGTTAGTGATTTATAGGAAGGATTTGCGTTACTGTTTACACTCATCTTGAGTCCTTCTTCGATAATCTCTAATTTAGAACCATTCTCAGGGTACCACTTTACTGTGCTGGTTAGATCGGCTTGCCAGCCGGTTTCTAAAGTAGAAGCAGACGATTGCCCTTTGTATCGATATAGGAATAAAGCATTATCTATACGCCGTTCGCCGATACGTTCCGTACTAAGATAACCGATGTTTAGCGGAAGTGAGGGATGGTTTGAAAAATCAGATGGAGTAGTTGAGGGAGTTGCATTATAAAAAGCAAAAGGATTTAGAACTAATCGTGATCCCGGGATACTTAAATCTCTGCTTTGATTCTTATCCGATTCACGGAGTTGTTCCGTGTCAGGTATTTGTGCACAAATACAGAACGGTAGAAATAAAATGAATAGAGAAGATAATACTTGTTTCTTCATGGTATTTTCATTATGAGGATTAAGAATTTACAAATTTATGATTATCTGCATCATATATATAGCCTGTTCTTATTTATAGTTTTTAGTCGGTTAATATGCGTGATTACAGATAATCATATTCTGAATTTTAATTAACAATTACTTTTGTTGTTTTCTCCCCGATTTTAACGAGATATAACCCTGTCGGAAGATCTATATCTTGTTTGCTATTAGCCGATATCATACTTTTTATTATAGCCCCGGTCGAACTAAAAATTGTAATAGCTTTATTTTCTACATTATTCAATACAAATCCTCCGGGTTTATTAATCAGTGTCGTAGGATTGAATGCTTGATTTAAACCGGTTCCGCCGTCTCCGTAAAAATGTAGATCACTGATTACTAATCTTTGTCCTTGTCCGATTACCCATAGATAAAGTTCAAAAGAAACTTCTCCACTGTCTTCTCCTAAAATAGAAGGTATGGTCCCCTCGAAGTTGAATTCTCCAAATTCAGAAGAGTCACCACCACCTGCTGTAGAACCAGTAAGTAGAGAGGCCTGATCCGGAAGATCGGGGGCAGCTATTTTAACATTCCATTGTGCGCCTTCATCTCCTTCGGTCGTAATACTGAAATTAGGGTATTTTTCCAGATCCAGGTCTATAATACGGATATACGTTTCTTGCCAGGCTGGTTCGGCTGCGGTCCAGACTTCGAGTACTAAATTACCTTCTTCTTCATAAATGTCCATGTTCTTGCCTTCCGACCATTCTTTGGGGTCCAGGCTAATAGGCTGAGTCTGTGCATTTACACTAATGATGAACGAGCTTGCCAGAAGTACTCCGGTTGTAAGTAGTAAATTTAAAGTTTTCATACGCATTGAATTAAATGATTAATAAATGTGTGGCAAATATAGGAGATTGGGGTTATTGCACAGGTCTGTTATTTTTTCATATTGTTATGCTAAATCTTTATTTCAGATATTATTGCGCTGTATACTCGTTTGCTAAATAAACATACTTTAAAGTATTGAATGGTTCTTATATTTGTGCCTCAATTAATCGTATTACTAATTAAAATCTACTATTATGTATTACCTGAAGTCTAATTACTACATCAGAGGTATTCTTTTCCTCAGATTACTTTTTATCTTTTGTTTTTTATGTGGTGTGGCCTTAGTACAGGCTCAAAATGCCGTTACCGTTAAAGGGACAGTAACATCTCCCGAAGGTGAACTGTTGATAGGAGTGTCAGTAACGGTAAAAGGTGACAAGAATATAGGTACGGTTACTGATATGGACGGGCATTTCCTATTGCGGGTACCCTCTGCAAAAACTACACTCCGGTTCTCTTATATTGGATATCGTGATTGTGATGTTGTGGTCGGAGATAATAAAGAGTTGCTGGTGGAAATGACAGAAGATATCCATTCATTGGATGAACTTGTGGTTGTAGGATATGGGACACAAAAGAAAGCTACTTTAACCGGAGCTGTTTCCTCAGTAAATAACAGTCAGATTATTACTTCTACCAACAGCAATCTGCAACAGAATATAGCAGGAAAAATGGCTGGTGTAAAAGTGATAACTAATTCAAGCGAACCAGGTGCTTTTAAATCACATATTGATATACGTGGAATGGGAGAACCGTTGGTTGTTATTGATGGGGTAGTAAGTGATATGGCAACTTTCAACCGACTATCTGCCAACGAAATAGAGAGTGTGTCGGCATTGAAAGATGCATCTGCTGCTGTATACGGAATGCGGGCCGGTAATGGTGTACTCCTGATTACAACTAAAAATGGGAAAACCACCGGGAAGGCTAAGATAGAATATTCCGGGACCTATGGGTGGTCTCATCAAACCGATTTACCGGAAATGATGAACGCATTTGAATGGGCTTCTATGATTAATGAAGTAGGATTAGCCCGATATGCTAATCCGAAAGGAACCTATACGCCAGAACAGTTGGAGTTATTTAGAAATACACCGGATTTTGATTTATATAGCCAATATATTAAAGATTTTGTACCCCAGACCAATCATACTATAGGTGTTTCCGGCAGTGTGGGAAAAAATCAGGAAGTGAACTATTTTATTAATGGGAGTTACTTTAATGAGGAAGGTATGTTTAAATCCGGATCAATGGATTATGAACGTTTTAATTTTCGGACAAATCTGACTGCGAAATTAGGTTATGGGTTAACGGCTAATGTAAATATCGGATATATTAAAGATGAGAAAAATGCACCTTTTCAGGATGCATGGAACCAGATAAAATGGATGTGGTTTACTCCTCCGGTAAATCGTGAAACGAATGAACCGTTGACAAGTATATATGCAAATGGTAATCCTGACTATCCGGCATATATGGGAGCTGAATTGAATCCTGTAATTAACTCTGATTCGGAAAATGGAGGCGGATATAAAAAGAACAAATCAGATCGTACTTCTATTCAGACCTCTCTCAATTGGGACATACCTTTTGTAAAAGGGCTAAGTGCTAAGTTTATGTATAACTATAGTCGTTATAATGCTCTTTATAAAGGATGGAATCCTGCATATACTTTATATACATACAAAGATGAACAATATATTCCCAAAACTTATATGTCACCCAGTACATTGGTGCAGGATGTGCATTGGGCAACTACTAATGGTTTACAACTATCTGTAAATTATAAAAGACAGTTTGGACAGCATACTATTGATGTTCTTGGACTTTTTGAACAGTCGCAGAATAGAACAGAGTATCAGGGAGCTCAACGTTATTATACATTTGATCTGGACGAACTGGCTGCTGGCAATAATGACAAGACACAGGTGATAGGTGCCTCATTTCCTGATATCATCAGGAGGCAAGGCTATGTGGGGCGGTTGAATTATAACTTTGCGGAAAGATATTTGTTAGAACTTGCTTTTCGTTACGATGGTTCTTCTATGTATACAGGAAGTGGGCAATTTGGATTATTTCCTGGTGGTTCCGTTGGCTGGCGTTTGTCGGAAGAATCCTTCTTTAAATCTATAAAAGCTTTATCATTTATTGATAATTTGAAGCTGAGAGCTTCTTACGGAGTTACAGCTGATGATGGGGTAGCTGCTTATCAATGGGTGTCTGGCTATACCTACCCCAGCGGTTACTATTATTTTGGAAACGATAAGATGAATGCTATTTCTGACAGGGGTGCAACAAATCCGAAATTAACCTGGATTGAAAATAAACTGATGAATTTCGGACTTGACTGGGACATGTGGAATGGATTATTTGGAGGAACTGTGGAAACTTTTGTCAGAAACAGGACTGGTATACCTGCCCGAAGAAATGCTTCTATACCGGGTGTGACAGGTATGGATTTGCCACAAGAGAATTTAAATAGTACACGTACTTCAGGTTGGGAGATAACTCTTACCCATAGTAATAAAATCGGAAGTGTAAAGTATGATTTTACCGGAAATTTTATGTATTCCAATACAAAGAATATATATACCGAGCGTGCTCCTTCATCTAGCTCTTATCGTAATTGGAGAGAGAATGTGAATAATCGTAATAGTGGTCTTTGGTGGGCTATGGAATGGGGAGGTGTTATAACACCCGGTATGGATATTTCTGCTTTGCCCAACGAAGAAGGTACCTTTCAGAATTCAATATTGACACCGGGAGACTTTTATCATACAGATCTGAATGGTGATGGTTATGTGGATGGAGAAGATATTTATCCTTTCTTCCATAAAGGTTATCCGAAAATTCAATATGGATTTACAATTAATCTGGAATGGAATAATTTTGATATAAATCTACATTTCATGGGTGCAGGTAAAAAGAATGTAGTATATAGCGAATTCCTTAAAACACCTTATGCATTTGACGGATCTGCCGGAGCTTTGAAATTTCATACCGATCGGTGGAGACAGGATGAATCCGGTAATTGGATTGCAGGAACTTATCCCCGTTACCGGGATAATTCATATTCTTTCAATTACCGGGATGATACCTGGCGTATTATGGATGCAAGCTATTTGAGACTGAAAAGCGTGGAGATCGGTTATACTATCCCTCAAAGATTGACTCGTAAGGCAGGTGTGTCACATGCCCGTATCTTTGCCAATGGCTTTAATCTGTTGACATTCTCTAAATTGAAGAATATGGATCCGGAATATCCCGGTTGGGATGTTGATAACCCTGAAACAGGTAGTGATACGAACTGGGGATATGTTTATCCAACTTCTCAGAATTTTAATATCGGATTGAACCTAACTTTCTAAAAAGCAATAAATCATGAAAAAAGTTTTATTATATAGTATATTGATATGGCTATGTGCAACTGCTTGTAGTGATTATCTGGATTTGAAACCATCTAATATTGTCACAGATGAGGATGTATATGCTAATGAGTCAGGTGTGAAGACAGCACTTACAAGGTTATACATTGATTTGCCTATTGAAGATTATCGTTTTGATCAACGTGGGGGCTTTAACAATACTAATTATAAGTTTGAAGAATTGGAGACAATTACTGGTTTTGCACGTAATCGTAAACAAGATGATGGTGCTAATCTGAGTGGTAATTCAGGTAATTCCTGGTGGAATTATACAGTGATCAGAAATGTATGTAAATATATAGAGAATCTGAATAAATACTCTGCCGGAATGACTGCCGATAAAGTGGATGGTTATCAGGCAGAAGGATATGCCATCAGGGCTTGGTATTATTTTGCGATGGCTAAACGTTTTGGGGGCCTTCCTTATATCGACAAAGTGTTGGAATATTCAGGTCCTTCCAGTATTTCTTCACTTGAAATTCCACGTAATAGTGAACAGGAGACTTGGGATTATATTTTGGCTGATTTGGATAAGGCACTCGAGTTGAATATTCCGGAAAACAATCCTCAAGGACGAATTAATAAGGCTGTGGTATATGCATTGAAGTCACAAGTTGCTATTTATGCAGCAAGTATTGCTAAATATAATGATTTGGTTTTGGAAGATGAAAATACCGGAAAAATGGTTTGCGGGATTCCTGCATCTGAAGCTGACAGATATTATGAAATAGCTTATCAGGCAGCAAATGAAATTATTAAATCAGAAAAGTACGAATTGGCGCGGTCATTTGACACGAATGATTTAAGTGAAAACTTCAGAAAAATATTCCTGAATGTGGAGCCGGATAAAAATAAAGAGGTCATTATGAGTCGTTCATATTCTTATCCTGATTTGGTTTACCGTTTTGATGTGGATCGTTTGCCTTGGGGAGGTCAAAGTAATCCGAATAGTTGTCCGACTCTTGATTTAGTGGAACAGTTTGAATATCTGGATGGTACTTCGGGTGCCTTTAATACCCCTGCTGGCAGTTATATACCGGGAGAGTTTGATAATCGTGAAGATTTGTTTGCTGGTCGGGATGCACGTTTATTGGGATCGGTGATTGTGCCGGGATCTACATTTCAGGGAGAATTGATCGATGTGAAGTATGGTGAGATTAATGCAAGTGGTAAAGAACAGACTTCTGCCAAATATCGTGGGAAGTACGGTATGGGTGAAGACAATAAGACACCTACTTCTATGTTTCAGAAAAAAATGATTGACGACTCTAAAAAACATAGTCTTACTGAATTTGACAGTGACCAGCCATGGACCGTTATCAGATATGCAGAAATTCTGTTGATAGCTGCTGAGGCTCAGGTAGAACTGGGACATCCGGAGATTGCTCAACCTTTGGTTAATGATATACGTACCCGTGCTGGTTTACAGGAATTACCCGTTTCAGATATAACCATCGGAGAGGTGCGCAGACAATATATTTGTGAGTTTGTTTTTGAAAATAAAATTTATTGGAACTATCGCCGTTGGCGGATTTTTGATCAGGTGATGGGGGAATTATTCCGTCCCCGTGGACTTTTCCCAATGCTTGATACTCGTACTAATAAGTGGAAATATAAAGTTGATTTTGTTGGAACCAATGATTTGCTATTCTTAAAAAAATACTATTATAATTCTATTTCGGCAGATGAAATAAAGAAGAATCCCAAGTTGGTCCAGAATTATGGTTACTAATGAATTTAATTATAAAAATAAAAAGACCGATTATGAAAAGAATATCATTTTATAGTATATATACTGTGTTATTGTGTGTGTTGTTTACGTCATGTGATGTGGATAACTATGACGGACCGAATGCTAAGTTTAGAGGTGTTGTTATTGATAAAACAACAGGTAAGGGTATTCAGACTGAACAACCGAATGGTTTCAAAATCAAGTGGACCGAATTAAGCTGGGAGTATCAGGACAATATCCAGCCGGAGTATTTCTGGGGAAAAACAGATGGCTCTTTCAATTGGGAGTATGCCTTCGGGTATGCGGGTTCTCTTTATGAGGTCCAACCCGTTCAGGGAGCTTTTGTCACTCCTGAACCTCAGCAATTCTCGTTGGAGAAAGGTGATTATCCCGATTTTACTTTTGAAGTAATACCTTTTATACATATTGATTGGGAATATGCTTTGGAAGGTATGGAGCTTGTTGTGAAATTTAAAGCAACTCGTCCGGAAGGTAGTACAGATGAAAATTTTTATGCACTTTCTACTACTCGTCTGTTCATCTCAGATAAGACAAAATATGTCGGGGGGATGAATACAGGGGGATTTATTAATGATTTGAGTAAGCGAATTAAGTTAAATGAATCTGATCTGGGAGTAGAACAGACTGTTAGAGTAGAACTTGAATCCGGGAAAAAATATTATATGAGGGTTGGAGTTCAAACGAAAAATCCGAGTAATGCGTATAATTATACAGAAGTGGCGGAAATTACGGTGCCTTAGTTTTCCTCTTGCTTATTGTTAAATACTTAAGAAAGATTGTATGAAGGATATTAATTTATTCAAATCACAACCATTGAATACAAAAGTTCTGTTGGCTACGGCAGCTATTTATGCATTTGTGCTACCGGTTATAGAAATATTTCAGGCAGCATATATCATGGGGCAGTCTGCTGATATGGCAAGAGTTGTTTTGTATCAGCTGATGGTTTATACAGGTGTTCCTATCACTTTTATTTTCAATGGTTTTTTACTCCGAAAGATAGCTCCGGGCTGGTTATATTCTTTTGGTATGTTGCTGGGTGGTATATCGATGTTGTATATGACTTCTTTGCCTGAACTGACAACAGGGGGCATTGGTATAGCAGGACTTATCATGGGGTTGTCTTTCGGCTTCTTTTGGGCTAACAGAGATTATTTGGTGTTGGTTAGTACTACTGACGGGAACCGGAATTATTATTATGGAACAGAAGCTTTTTTCAATACTTTTGCGGGGGTAGTTATGCCTATTATCATTAGTACTATTATTGTGTATATCACGCATAAGTATGTCGGGCTAAGCAATGTTCGCTCATTTGCCTATCAGGTCATATCTTATTTTATTATTGGATTGACCATAATTGCTTCGGTGTTGATTCTTACAAAAGGGAAATATGAAAAACCGGATAGTCCGAGATTTCTCTATTTCAAATTTGACAATTTATGGAATAGAATGCTGTTGATGGCTGTGTTGAAAGGATTAGTTCAGGGATTTATTGTAACGGCTCCTTCTATATTGATATTCAAGTTTATTGGGGAAGAAGGTGCACTTGGTCCAATTCAAAGTGTTTGTGCGTTAGTTACAGCTTTTTTGATGTATATTATCGGGCGGAATGCAAAGCCGGAACAACGTTTGCATATTCTTTTTGTTTCATTAGCTTTGTTTATCATCGGAGCGGTAACTAATTCGCTTTTGTTCAATACACTTTCTGTAGTAATATTCTTACTATGCCTGGTAGTGGCCCGCCCAATGTTTGATATAGCTTATTTCCCTATACAATTGCGGGTAATTGACTTTGTTTCGGGTATTGAAAAGAGAAATGAATATACCTATATTTGCAATCATGAATGGGGACTTTATGCCGGACGTCTCATCGGATGCGGGTTGTTTATATTTATTGCTAAATTCATTTCAGAAGATGCTGCTTTGAAAATAACATTGCCTTTGGTCACTATTTTACAAGGGGCATCCTACTTTGTAGCCCGAAATTTACTTACTCGCATGGAGAAGAAGAAAAAAGAATCGATTTGTAATAAAACAATGTGTAATGCAGTTGTCATATAAAATATGAAAAAGAATTTTAGTTTAATAATAGCTCTCTTTTTTCCGTTTTTGGTTGTAGGAGCACAACCTCCTAAAAGTACAGACTTGATGGAAGAAGGGGCTTTTCAACGTCGCGATCTGAGTATCGAAGGTTCGAGAATTGTAATTAACCCTTATGATTTTGATAAAAATCCGGATGAAATTACTCCTGTCGTTTATAGTAATGCTTCTTCTTTACCTTTAAACGTTGCTTATTTGAGTACGAACAATAATGATAAAGGAAATCGTTTTGGAAGAGAAGTAAAAAAACTGCTGCTATTATTGACCGATACTGGCGGAGGATACAGCGAAGCATTGACGTACCAGACACAGTGGATGCCTCATGCATTACCATTTAGTGCTACTTATCCGCAAAATGTATATGTGGAAGGGACTGACTTTTTCTATGACGAGAACACGCTTGTGAGGAGCGTTCGTTTTCGTTCAAACACCCGTATTGTTCTTGCAGGGAGTATACCGGGTAAGATTGATTATCACAAATCTTATTTAACTATAGAACATCCTGATTTTAAATATGCTATAGCTTCTAATGGGTTGTTTAGAGGAATTACTTATTATGGAAGTTATGATGATTTGAAAGCTAAGAAAAATAGGGTGAAGGATGCGACTAAAGCCAAATGGTGGGCAATAGAAATGACAACAGTTCCCGATATGGTTTGGAGTATTTCTTTTGCTTTGCCGGAGGAATCTTCCGGGAAAATGCTTACCCGTGTATTGGCTCCATTGAAAAAGGAGAAGGCGTTAGATGCTTATAAAAAACAGGAAAAGTACTGGGATACATATCTTTCGCAGGTACCTCAGCCAGTGGATTTCTCATTACGTTCCATTGATGCAAAAGGAGTTACTCCGGAACAAGTAAAAGCTACCTACTATAAAGCATGGGTGTTTCTGGCACAGTCTGTATTGTGCCCCGATCCGGCAGTTTATCCTTATTATCAGCTTGTGGCAGGAAAGCCTTCTTTATGGGATCATGGTCATAAGAGTTCTCCTTTCTCGGCTGCATGGGAATCTTTTGTCGGGATGCAGTTATATGGGTATATTAATCCCTCTATTTCCTGGAGTGCATTGAAAGGTATGCTTTCATTGGTTGATGATGAAGGTATGTTAGGCGGTGAAAGTCTTCCCTCCAAGAAGGCAGAAACGGCCTGGGTCTTATATCAGTTGACGGGAGATGTCAGATCGTTGGAAGAAGTTTATCCGGCTCTGTCCCGTTATTTGGACTGGAGGATAAAGAATCCTCGTTGGATTTATTTAGGTATGACACCTGAAAATGAAAAGGATATAGAGTTTGTAGTTGCAGGACTCATAGATATCAAATGTATGGCTCAAATTGCTGATGTACTTGGTAAGGAAGTAGATGCCAGTGATTGGAAAAATAAATATCAGAGTCTGTTCTCACAATGTCTGAATTGGTTTTGGGATAGTCCTCAGGCACTACCTGTCCAACATCTTAATCAGTTTAAGGGGAGAGATAGCTTTCCGGTTCAGATTACTACCGGATTGTATCTGGATGAACTTTCGGATGATTATTATGAGAGTATGTTAGGACTTTTCTATAAATACTATGATATTGAACAACCATTTGCCGGATTTGACGCGGCAAAATATCCGGATATGAATTATACGGTATATGGATTGATAGAAAAAAATAAGGTTACTCTTGCCCGGAATTTGTTAGAAGCAAATATTCGGGATATCGTGTTGACCAATTCGGTTTTTGCTGAAACTTATCGGAACGGTAAACCTAGTGGAGTGAGGCCTTCTATATTCGGAATGGCTTCTATTATTGATTTTGTTTTATTGAAAAATAATTATTTTTATCAAAAGGGAGAACCCCATGTTGTGAATTTGTTCAAGACTACATCCGGGGTAGATGGTTTATGTATTCGGGGTAAAAAGCTGAATATACACCATAATAACGGTGAAACAGTTATTGTAACTGGTAATTTACTCAATGAAACGAAGGAAATTGACGTACAGGAAAATGAGATAAGAACCATATATTAATGTGTGCCTCAATATAAAAAATGCACCCCTAAAGTTTATTTTCCAACTTGTGGGGTGCATCTTTATTTTTCATATCTATTCTTTAATATCCAAAAATCTCTTCTTGTGTAAGTTCCTCAACTGGTCCCACTTCTTTTAGCTTTTCCATATCCAACTCTTTTTTGTCACCGAGGATACAGTATGTATAGGTGCGTCCTTTGACCCATTTATTCTGAAAGTTGATAACATCTTTCAGTGTCATGTTTTGTGCATCATTATACAGCTTGATACGGCTATCTACATTTTGTCCCAGGTCTTGTGCATTAATGTATGACCATATGATGTCACTCTTAGTGATACGTTCTGTGCGCAGACGGGCGATAAGTGCTTCTTTGGCGAGCTGGAAAGCAGCTTCAGACTCCGGCATGTTATCGATAATATCATTGAAAACCTTGATAGCATCAATCATTTTATCATTCTGTGTGGCTATCTGAGTCTGGAGCAGATATGGATACTTCAAATAAGACGGACGGTTGAGTCCGGCCCATGCAGAGTATGCAAGCCCGCGGCTCTCACGCATTTCCTGGAATACGATGGAGTTCATACCACCACCAAAGTATTCATTGTACATTTGGCGTGAGGGTTCAATCATAGGATCAAATTTTTCACCACGATTGGAAAGCTGAGTCATATAAATCTGTTTTGCCTCATAAGGGGAGATAAGCACTTTTGTTACCGGCGTTTCCAGACGTGGGAATTCCATCCCAACAGGGATCTCTTTTAACTTTTTGGGAGCCTGGTGGTTTTTGTTGATAATGGCTAACAGTTCCTTCTCACTTGTTGGACCGTAGTACATAATGCGATGTTTGTAACTGTTCTGATTATGAATGCGGTCTGTCAGTTCATGCGGATCCATGTTTTGAAGTTCGACTTCTGTCAGTATATTGGTAGCAGGAGATTTAGGACCATACATACCATAGTTCATCAGTCGGCGGAAGTTCTGCATCTGATTCAGTTTGGCATCTTTGCGTGATTTCAGAATGTCGGCTACCATATTGGTATAAGCTTCTTTATTTACCTGTGCATCCGCCATCAGTTTCTCAAACAATTTCATTGCCTCAGGCATATTCTCATTGAGGCCCGAAAGTACAACATAGGTACGTTCGTTACCCGGAGATACGCGGAAGTTACATGCCAGGCGATAGAATTCGCTTTTCACCTGTTCGGGTGTCATATCGGAGGTTCCCAGATAATCAATGTAATCGAAAGCGGTACCGAGAGCTTTATCGTTGTTGTTACCCATGTCGAATACATAAATCAACTGGAACAGGTCATTACTTGTGTTCTGTTTGTATAGTACAGGAATGCCCGATTTAGCTTTCAGTTGGCTGAGGTCTTTCTTAAAATCAAGGAATACAGGCTCAATGGGCTTTACATTACTGTTTTGTATCTCCTTCAGGAAGTCACTGGCAACGTCACGGTTCATCACAATCGGAGTGATGGCTGGTTTTGTCATTTTCTTCTCATTCGGATTCTGTCCTTGCTTCTTATAAATAACGGCATAGTTCTGATCGGTCAGATATTTATTGACGAAGGTTACAATGTCCTCTTTGGTGAGTTTGGCAAGGCGGTCGATAGCGGTTACTTCATCTGCCCAGTTGGTACCGTTAATGAACGAGTTTACGAACATGTCTGCACGTCCCTTGTTACTTTCCAGTTGTTGAACCTGGTAAAGTTTGAAGTTATTGATATTGGCTTGCAGCATCTTTTCGTCAAAATCTCCTGCACGTAGCTTCTTGATTTCTTCAAGCAACAGGTTCTTTACATCATCCAATGTCTGTCCTTGTTTGGGACGGCCTTGCAGCATTAAAGCCGAGTAATCTGCCATGTCCAGTGGGTAGCCATAGGCCTGTAACACTTTCTGTTGCTGGTTGAGATCGAGGTCTATAAGACCGGCTTTACCGTTGTACAGGATTTGTGAAACGACCTGTAGGATCTCGTATTCTTTGCTGGCAGCTCCCGGGAATCTCCATGCCAGTGTCAGGCTTTCGGCATCCGGACCCAGTACTTCACGAACAATAGGGGCGGTGATGGGTGACTCTTTCGGCAAATTCAGTTTCGGCAAGTTATTATTGGGTTTTAGATGCCCGAAGTATTGATCGATAGTAGCAATCATCTGGTCCGGCTCAAAGTCACCGGAAAGGCAGATTGCCATATTGTTGGGCACATACCATTGTTTGTGGTAGTTTTTGATGTTGGTGATAGAAGGGTTCTTCAGGTCTTCCTGTGTACCCAGCACGGTTTGTGTACCGTAAGGGTGGTGTGGGAAGAGGGCAGACAATACAGTTTCGTATACCTTACGCGGATCTTTGGTCAGTGACATATTCTTTTCCTCGTACACTGTTTCCAATTCTGTATGGAAGCCGCGAATGACGCAGTTCTCAAAGCGGTCTGCCTGTATTTTAGCCCAGTTGTCTACTTGGTTGGCAGGGATATCGTCTACGTAAACAGTCATATCGAATCCGGTGTAGGCATTGGTTCCTGTAGCTCCGATAGCAGCCATTAGTTTGTCATATTCATTAGGAATGGCAAATTTGGATGCCTCGTATGATAAGCTGTCTATCTTATGGTAAATGGCTGTACGCTCAGTTTCATCGGTTGTTTTGCGATATATCTCAAACTGTTGCTCAATCTGGTCGAGCAAAGGTTTTTCGGCCGCATAATTCTGTGTGCCGAACTTTTGTGAACCCTTAAACATCAGGTGTTCGAAGTAGTGAGCCAGTCCGGTGGTTTCTGCGGGATCATTCTTTCCACCTACACGTACAGCAATAAAAGTTTGTATACGTGGTTCTTCTTTGTTAACGGTCATGTAGACCTTCAGCCCGTTGTCCAGTGTGTAAATGCGTGCCTTCAACGGATCGTTGGGTACTGTCTCATAGCGGTAGTCTTTGGACGTAGCGCCGCTTACACTTGCCACTATTAAGAGAAATAGCGACAGGCAGGATAGTTTTAGTAGTTTATTCATATCAATGATAACAATTTAGTTACAAAAGCAAAGGTAGCGGATTTTTGCGTATCTTTGTCCCCTTGAGACAGATAAAATGATTGAATAAAGTAATTTCAATCGTAAATTGTAAATCGTTAACGTACCTATGCGATAAAGATTAGATAATGGTCATGACCATAGGGAATAAATTGTAAATCAAATGATTACTATTGAACAACTTAAAGACGTGAAAGAGCGCACTGATGCGCTGAGGAGGTATCTTTGACATCGACGGAAAGAAAATTCAGGTCGAAGAAGAACAATTAAGAACACAAGCTCCGGGTTTTTGGGATGATCAGAAACGTGCCGAAGCACAAATGAAGAAGGTGAAGGACTTGCAGAAGTGGATCGCAGACTATAATACAGTCAAGACACTGAGCGATGAACTGGAACTGGCTTTTGATTTTTATAAAGACGAACTTGTCACCGAAGCAGAAGTGGATGAGGGTTATGCCAAAGCACTGGAAGCTGTAGAGAATCTGGAATTAAGAAATATGCTCCGTGGCGAAGCCGATCAGATGAGCTGTGTTTTGAAAATAAATTCCGGAGCTGGTGGTACGGAGAGTCAGGACTGGGCATCTATGCTGATGCGTATGTACCTGCGCTATGCCGAAACGAATGGTTATAAAGCAACTATTTCTACCTTGCAGGAAGGCGATGAGGCAGGTATTAAAACTTGTACAATTCAGATAGAAGGTGATTATTCTTACGGCTATCTGAAAGGTGAAAATGGAGTACATCGTCTGGTGCGTGTTTCGCCATACAATGCCCAGGGGAAGCGAATGACTTCGTTTGCCTCGGTTTTTGTTACTCCGCTTGTGGACGATAGTATTGAGGTTAACATCGAGCAGGCACGTATTTCATGGGATACTTTCCGCTCGGGTGGAGCCGGTGGTCAGAATGTGAATAAGGTAGAATCGGGAGTTCGTTTACGTTATCAGTTTAAAGATCCTTATACTGGTGAGGAAGAAGAAATTCTTATCGAAAACACCGAAACACGTGACCAGCCTAAAAATAAAGAGAATGCGATGCGTCAGTTACGTTCTATTTTGTATGACAGAGAATTGCAGCATCGCCTGGCGGAACAAGCAAAAGTAGAGGCCGGAAAGAAGAAAATTGAATGGGGATCACAGATACGGAGTTATGTGTTTGATGATCGGCGTGTGAAGGATCATCGTACTAATTATCAGACTTCTGACGTAAATGGTGTGATGGATGGGAAGATTGAGGATTTTATCAAAGCCTATTTGATGGAGTTTTCATCAGAAGAACAAAATTAATCTCCTTATCCTTCGTTGGATTGAATAATTATTCTTAGCTTTGTTAGCGTTGAACTTTAAAGCTAAAAACATATGGGTAAGAATAAGAAAAAAGTAACACACACAAAAAAGGAAGAAGAACAAGCCAAGCGGGTCATTAAGATAATTTCGGTGGGACTCGTTATTCTGGCATTGGCCATGTTAATTGGCTTTTCTTTCTTAGGATGATTTTATTCATCACAGATTATGTAGATGGTTTTCTGCGTAATTTGTGATGAATTCTTTTTTGTAACAGCTTTGTAGCTCATTTGTCATAACGATGTACCTCTATGCAGATACCTTTGCGGCAAAATAAAGATTTTGACCGGAATGAGGAAACTGACTACAGCCATAGCTGGTTTATTGCTTGCTACAATGGCTTTTGGACAAGTGAATGAAGAAGTAGTGGATGGCAAGAAGCTGAATAAAGAAAAAATGGAACTGCATGACTATTTGCCAGCCATCCATGGTACTGTTCGTGCTAAGTATGAGTATCAGACAGCTACGGATGAAAGCCGTTTCCAGGTGCGTAATGCACGTTTCAGTCTTACGGGCAATGTACTTCCTATTGTTGCTTACAAAGCAGAAATTGACTTATCAGATCAGGGCACTATCCGCATGCTGGATGCCTATACCCGTATCTTCCCGGTGAAACACCTTGATTTTACAATCGGGCAGATGCGTGTTCCTTTTACGATTGATGCCCATCGCTCTCCCCATCAGCAGTATTTTGCAAATCGTTCTTTTATTGCCAAGCAGGTGGGAGATGTGCGTGATGTAGGCGCTACGTTGGCCTATACTCGAAAAAATGCTGCAATGCCTTTTATTCTTGAAGGAGGTTTATTCAATGGTTCGGGACTTACTAATCAAAAAGAGTGGCAGAAGACGTTGAACTACTCCCTAAAAGGACAATTATGGTTTGCTAAAGGCTGGAATCTTACTTTAAGTACACAGATGATTAAACCGGAGGCTATACGTATTAATATGTATGATATCGGTATCTATTATGAAACAGACAATTTCCACATTGAAGCCGAATATCTATATAAGAAGTATGGTCACAGCTCTTTTGATGATGTACATGCTGTTAATAGCTTTGTAAATTATGATCTGCCATTGCACAAATTCTTTCATAAAATGTCGTTTCTCGTACGCTATGATATGATGAACGACCATAGTAACGGACTTGGAATGGACGAAACAACCCGTCGCCTTCCCGTTACGGATTATGCCCGTAAGCGTCTTACCGGCGGGCTTACTTTTAGCTTTTCCAAGGCTTTCGTTGCCGATATCCGATTGAACTATGAAAAGTATTTCTACAAAAAGGGGGGCATTCCTAAAGATTCGGAGCAAGATAAGTTAGTTATCGAATTTATGACGCGGTTTTAGAGAAGTACGTACTCTTATCTGTTTAAAGTACGTACTTTTGTGTATAATAAGTACGTATTTAACTCACCCTTAAAATACTATTTTCTGACAGTATAAAGTGCATGTTTTGTCGGTAAGATATAAATAAGCTAATGGTTGAAAATCAGCATTTTAGATAAAGGGAAGAATGTCTCTGACTTTTATTGCTGTTTTAAACTGGAGAATGCCGAAAAGATAGTTGCGATTTTGACAAATAACTTTTAGATATAATTATAACCTTACCACTCTATGACCCTACCACTCTGTAATCTTATAATCCTATAACTCTATCACCTTATGACTTTTATTTCTATCTTTGCGGTATGGCACAGGAGATAGAACGTAAGTTTCTCGTTATCGGAGATTTTAAATCACAGGCTTTTGAGCAAAGTCGTATTGTACAGGGGTATATAAGCAGTGCCCGTGGACGGACGGTACGTGTACGAATTCGTAATGGCAGAGGGTATCTTACTATCAAAGGGGCTTCTAATGAATCCGGTACCAGTCGTTATGAATGGGAGAAAGAGCTGCCTTTGCATGAGGCAGAAGAATTAATGAAACTTTGTGAACCGGGGGTAATTGATAAAACCCGCTATCTGGTTCGTAGTGGTGAGCATATTTTTGAAGTCGATGAGTTTTATGGTGAAAACGAAGGACTTATTGTTGCAGAGGTGGAACTCAATGCTGAAGATGAGGCTTTTGTGAAACCTTCTTTTATCGGACAGGAAGTAACAGGAGATGTTCGTTACTATAATTCACAGTTGATGAAGAAACCATACACAACCTGGTAACGCTAACAAAATAATCTGTATATTTGTTCTTATTATTAAAAGGACACTGTATGGAGCAATTATATAACTATCTTCCGCGTGAACTGGTCACTTTTATTCTGGTGACTTTGTTTTCTCTTCTTATCGGCCTTTCCCAACGTAAAATCAGTTTAAAACGAGAAGGGGAGACGACTCTTTTTGGTACTGACCGTACCTTTACCTTTATTGGTATATTGGGATATTTACTCTACATTCTTGATAAGGCAGATATGCGTTTGTTTATGGGAGGAGGTTTGATACTGGGTATCTTGCTTGGTTTGAACTATTATGTTAAGCAATCTCAGTTCCACGTATTTGGTGTGACTACCATCATAATTGCTTTGATCACCTATTGCATTGCTCCGATAGTTGATACGCAGCCTTCGTGGTTTTATGTAATGGTTGTTGTTACCGTATTATTACTGACGGAATTGAAACATACTTTCACCGAATTCGCCCAGCGTATGAAGAACGATGAAATGATTACCCTTGCCAAGTTTCTGGCTATTAGTGGTATCATTTTGCCCATGTTGCCTGATGAGAATATTATCCCGGATATCAACCTGACTCCTTATTCCATATGGCTGGCTACTGTGGTTGTTTCCGGCATTTCATATCTGTCTTATTTGCTGAAACGTTATGTGTTTCGTGAGTCCGGTGTGTTGGTTTCCGGTATTGTAGGTGGTCTTTATAGCAGTACTGCCACTATCTCTGTTTTAGCGCGTAAAAGTCGTAATATACATTCCGGTCAGGCTACGGAATATGTTGCTGCTATGTTGCTGGCAGTTAGTATGATGTTTTTGCGGTTTATGATACTGATCTTTATTTTTAGTCGTGAGATATTTCTGGATATTTATCCTTACCTCCTTATCATGGCATTGACTGCGGCAGCTGTTGCATGGTTTGTTCATTCGCGAAGGAAGAAAACAGATGTTACTGAAAATGTGGATGAGGATGAAGACGGTAGCAATCCGTTGGAGTTTAAAGTAGCATTGATTTTCGCTGTGCTGTTTGTTGTGTTTACCGTTCTTACGCACTATACATTGATTTATGCAGGTACGGGAGGGTTAAACCTTTTGTCGTTTATTTCGGGCTTTAGTGATATTACTCCTTTTATTCTGAACTTATTGCAAAGTACAGGTACTGTCGCTGCGTTGGTGATCACAGCTTGTAGTATGCAGGCAATTGTGAGTAATATTATGGTTAATATGTGCTACGCATTGTTCTTTTCCGGGAAGGGGAGTAAACTGCGTCCCTGGATATTAGGAGGATTCGGTTGTGTGATAGCGGTAAATGCGGTGGTATTATTAATATTCTATTTCTTGTAACCGATTGATCTTTTTATGATAAGAAAGTCCGGATGAAGCTTTTAACATCATCCGGACTTTTTTTTATGATGGTTTTGAATCGATTTCACCATAGAGTCACACAGAATTTTGTCGAGTTTCTTGTTGTAAATCAGATAAATAGTACTCTGTGGAACTCGGTGTTACTCTGTGGTGAGTTTGATTCAAAACTTAATATCATTCATACTATTAACCAATAACTGATATTTAATGTAATTACCCTTTTTGGCCGAATATTTTGTATAAATTGCTGTGATATCTCCTTTTTTACCATTTTGGGGCAACGGTTGAAGTGCGAAGTTGGCATAACCGCTTACGCGTACAATGTAGTTACCCGATGAGGTCGAAGTTCCTCCAAAAGAGAACCAGGATGAACCGTAATAACGTTGATTATTGTAGCTATAAGCATAAGTGGGTGTCAAGCCTTCACTCTCATAGAATTTATTGGTATAAACAGCCTCTGTTTGTCCTCCCGGATAGGTAACCTCCAGAAACTGAGGATATGTATCACCATCAAAAGTGCCGGCTTTATATTCCAAACCTTCAAAACGCACCAGACGTCCTAAGGCAGCATCCGTAAGCTTAGTCTTATAATCTTCTGCATTAACCACCAGTGTGTCTGCTGCAGTTAATTCTCCCAAGGCTCCCGGGAAAATGTGTGCATTGACCAGAAGCTGTGTTTCCAGATTACGGTTTGCATAACCTTTGGCGATATCAGTAGCGGTAGGCATTCCTCCTACACTCAACATATAGCGGTAACTACCAATGGCCAATCCTTTGGTTTTTACAAAAATCTCTTGTCCCGGATGATAGAACACATAGTTACTGACCATCAGTTTGAGTTCGATGGCTGATTCGGATTCTTCATCGTAAATATATACTGATTTGTAAACGTTACCAGCCTGATCGCTTGAGATTACTTTTCCATGTATTACATAATCTTCTGTTATTTCAAGCGTTTTGGCCAGGCTTGTTTCACCACTGCCATATACATCATAGAACAGTTGCTTGAAATCCTTGATAGAAATAATCTTCTCATTAGAAAAATCCTCTTTCGTCCATACTTTTGCAGGAGCAGGATCGTCAAAGTCATTGTAGCAGCCTGTGAAACTCAACACGACTGCTGCAATCATACATATTTTTACTATTTTGTTCATAGCTTTCATTTTTTATTCGTTACGTCATTTAGAAGCGGAAATAAATATTCATATAATAGGTCGTACCGAACATATAGAAATATTTCGAGTCGAACGGTTGATAAGTCTGATAGTTCTCATCTTTGTTCTTGAGCAAACGAATCTGTTCGTATCCACCGGTCTTAATATTTTGGTTGTTGAGCAGGTTCTTTACTTCCAGGCTGAATCCAAGTGTGTACGCACGGTTAATGTACCAGTTCTTACCTACACTTGCATTGAATACGCAAGCTGAATTGAATTTCTCCTGATGGCGCAACTCACGGATATCTTCTGCTGACATGTTACGTGATAATACTGCATCTGTACGATAGAGTGGACTCATAGACAGATACATATTATTATAGTAGTTCATATCAACGGAAGCATAAATGTTGTTACGGCTACGATAAGACAAGCCAATATTCATTGCTGTCTGAGGAGTACTTTCTACACGGAAATTTTTCCAGTAAACTTTACCCTCATTTTTAATTTCTCCACTGTTATCCTGAATCTGTACATAATCGGGGTTGGAGTCGTAAGTAAACTGTCCCCAGCTTATAGCACCGTTCAGAGCCAATCCGGCATACAGAGGTATAGAAGCCGCAACTTCCAAACCGAAATGCTGCTTATCGATACCGCTCATGGCAAAGTTGGAGAAAGTAGCTTCTACATCGTCATAGTAGGAAATAACTTTCGACTGATCCATGAATTTTGTATAATAGCCTGATACGCGTGCTTTAAAATCACCCCAACGGAAGTTGTAAGATGCATCTACACCAAATACTTTTTCTGCTGAGATGCCCGGAGTAACTGAATTACGTGTACGGGGAGACACGAATGCCGACTGGAATGCCGGAGCATCCTGCATATAAATAATGCTGGCGTCAATGGAATGAGCTGCCGAGAATTTATAATTGAAGTTGGCTTTCAGCTTATAGGTCAGATAGTTCAGCTTTTTAGAGTCACCCTGTGAGTCATTGGGGAACAATCCTTTTTTCCATAAACCATGACGCCACAAAGTAGAATGCCCGATCTCACCACCAAGGTTTATACCAAGACCTCTGAAGCTCGTTTCATACATTGCCCAGGCACGTGCAGTGAGGTTGTTTCCGTAATAGTCGTAGCTATATTTATCACCTTCTTTGGCAGCACGTGCATGTCCGTGTTGCTCGTAGTAATCCATATCATTCTGATAAGGAATAGGGTTGAGACCGCCCATGTCGCGTTCTGCAAACTTATCCACATCTACCCAATAATCACCGCCTAACAAATCTTTTACTTCGCTGTAATATTCGGTGCGGTTACGGCGTAAGTTCACTCCACCATTAATTTTAGAGCTATTACGGAGAATGTGAGAGAACTGTGTGTAGAAATTCCAGTCCAACTGATCGGTATGGCGTTCTTCAATCATGTTGATGGCACGGCGTCCGGAACCATACAATGAGTTTTCCGGCTGGTTGCGGTTAATGTCGTACAATTGGTCCCAATTGATGTGGCGAATATTGTCTGTATTGGTACGCCATGCTTCGTCGAGCCATGCACCTACTTCTGTACCATTATAAAAACTTGGCAGATAACGGTAGTAGTCGGGACGTGGGTCCGGACCGCCGTACCAGGTTAATGCAGAATAACCATTCTGACCAAATCGGAGTGAACTGGCAACGTTTAATTGCGAACGATCATTAATATCAAATGTGTAATTAAGCATTGTAATGGGCTCGTGATAATTACGTACGCGTGCATTGCGACGTTTACCATCCTGCCACCCCCAGTTAGGATTGTAGTAATTGTTTCCTACCAGGTCATAGGCTTCCTGAGTGGATGCTTGTTGTGCTCCACGTTCTGTAGGGGCACCCAGGATGGTTAATCCAAGACGGTGTTGAGGATTAAATTGTTTCTCAACAGAAGCAAAGTATCCGAAAGCATTGTAGTAAACGCCGTTCACATAAGAATTACCTCCCTGACGGGTTGATACGGAGAAGGCATAGGACCAGCCATTGTCCTGCTGCCCCGATGAATAGGTTACCATCCCGCGGAAACGGTACATGGAGTTACCATTTACTACACTTGCGCGCAAGCCTTTACGCATCTGTGAAGGGCGGGTATTAATATTAGTCGTACCGGCAATACCACCGATCCCCATGTCCCCCATCTTTAGTCCGGAAGTTATCTCCTGGTTACGTGTTGCGTCATTCAGACCACTCCACAATGACCATGGAGTATATCCTGTCATTGCATCATTGAGCTGGATTCCGTTCATGTAAACGTCCGAATATTGAGAGTCGTAACCGCGGACATTGAACCGCATTTCACTGAATTTATAAGATGCAATGTTGTTGAAGACATCTTTTGATGCCGACAATGACGAAGGCAATGATTGTGCATCTTCAAGTGTTTCGGTATCGAACTCTGTAAAGATGGCATCATCCATCATCGGAGTAACGTTATCGGGAACCATCACTACATTATTGATATCTCTTATCATCTTGTCTACGCGAACCGCGATGGTGAGTGATTCGAACTCTGCAGCTTCAAAGGTAAGAGAGTATTCACCTTTTGCTAAATTTTCAATCTCAAAATTACCTGTAGCATCGGTTTTTGTCGTCACGTCTCCCGGTGTCAAGGTGACCTTTACACCATCAATAGCCGCACGTGTAGTACGGGAAACGACCTTACCCTTGATACCGCCATACTGCGCAAAAGCGGTTAGTGATAGCAAAGATAATACCATAATTAGGAATGTTTTTATTCTCATAAATATTAAAGATTTTTATTTACCTATATAGATATATACGGGGAAGTGGTCGCTATAACCACCCTGGAAATTATTGCCTACATACGTGCGCAATGGATATCCTTTAAACTGCCCCTCTTTTTGTATCATGTAACTTTGTTTGAAAATATTGCCATAGAATTTAGAACCGGGAGCCCTTTGAAGCTTAAGTTTGCCTGTAGAACCTGTGGCAAGATTCTCTGTCACTACGATATTATCGAAAATGTTCCATGCATCGCCATAAGCCAATGTTCCAAATCCTGCTTTAAGCATATCGGCATAAGGATCATAGAGGTCTCCTTCTTTGAGGTCTTTTAATTTGAATTTTGCTCCCAACCCTTGTGCAATACTCTTGTCTGTAGGATCATCATTAAAGTCGCCCATTGCTATCACTTTTGTGGCCGGATTAGCTCTCAACACTGAGTCTGCAATGCTACGCATCTGTTCTCCTACCGCAATCCGTTTGAATTCGGAAGCTTCTTTGCCTCCCAGACGTGATGGCCAGTGTGCTACCATAAAGAAGAACGGTTCATCTTCGATGGTTCCCCACATGGTGAGAATATCACGCGTCTTGAAGTTGGGCAACGAAGGAATGACTGTTTTCACCGGATACTGCCCTTCTATTTTAAATACGTCAGGACGATACAGGAATGCTACATCCACTCCACGTGCTTCGGGAGAATCGAAGTGTGCGATTCGGTAGTTACCCGGAGCAAGCTTAGGAGTAGCGATAATATCCTCTAATACGCCACGGGTTTCTACTTCTGAAACACCAATTACAACCGGATAATTCTTATCAATGGCAGCGATGTCAAAAAGCACCCGTTCGATATTACTGAGCTTCTTGTTATATTTGGCTGTATTCCATTTTTTAGGTCCTTCGGGAGTAAACTCGTCATCCAGAACTTCAGGATCGTTGATCGTGTCAAAGAAATTCTCGATGTTGTAGAAAACTACTTTATAGGGCTTCTGTGCGAAACTGAACGAGATCAGTAACACAAAGAAAATTGAAGGAATTAATAGTTTTTTCATACGTCAGAATATTAGTTGATTCCCCACTGTGTAGGGTTGTTTTGTTGTTTTACAGTTGCTGATACTTGTGGGAAAAACGTAAAACCTGTTTTTGCTTCAATATCTGCTACTGATGTACAAATAGACCGGGGAGGTTCAATATTACCATAAGATTTTTGTTCCACCCAGAATCCGATAGAGATAAGTTCACTGTCCGAACAATCCTTGATAGCCTTACCTGTCGAACCACTTTTGGTACGCAATAGAACTTTATAGTAGTTCGTGGGAAGTGATACTACATTGCCGGCTCCGTCAAATGTGGTTGCATTGGAATTAAAAATGGCACCGGTTACTACATATAGAGTATCGGAGCATTTGTTTCCACGAACCCTGGCTTCGAGCTTTGCCCACATGTCTTGGTTGAGACGATTCAGCTGTGGAGTCATATTTGACATATAGAAAGTTTGAGCATTCAATTCATCAGTTGCCAAACGATCTGCAGATGGTAACTGGTGTCCACGATCATAGGATCCTCTGTATGATTTGTCTACACAGTTTGCCTGATAAGCCATAGGAATGATAGGATCAAAAGCCCATGCATCTGTGCGACTGCCGGATCCTGTCAGATAGGCATTGTGTATCGGATAGGCAACCCATAACGCAGCTTTCTTTGTCTTATCGAAGCAGATAGAGTAATTACGAACCTTTTTATCGTTGCTTAGTGGTCCGTAATGTGTGACGTATTGATAATTCGCATTCTCCTTAGGTGCCGGCAGTTCTGCCCAAGCTCCGAACGGCGGTAAATTTTGTTGCGATTCGGCAAGTTGTACCAAGGTGAAAGTCTGTGCTTCTCCTCCCGCAAAGCGGAAAGAGATTTTGGCTTCACGTTGCTCGTTTCCGGTATTGCTTTTGTAGTATACATATAGTACATTAAGTCCACTGTTTACTACACCGCTCTTGGTAGAATTCGTATAGTCTTTACTACTGAATGCACACCAGGTGTTTCCTTCGACAACTTCTGCGTCCCACTCAATGCCTGTTGTTCCTGTTATGATGATTGCCGAAGAACCTTCGGACGAGCTTACTGTCGAAGATATTTTCCAGTAAGCAACATTCGGCTCTTGTGATACTTCCGGATCATCACTGCCACAGGCTCCTACACACAGCATTAATATTGTGAGTAAGGTGGTGTGTATTACAGCTGTATAATATTTATGAATTGATGTCATTTAAATAATTGAAAAAGGGATGTTGAGAGATTATAAAACCTTGGAGAGGTGAAACACATCTCCAAGGATTGTCTTCTCATTATTTGTTTAAATTACTCGTAAGTGAGTTCCCATTTTGTGAATTGGGCATTGTGGGTACTGCTAATATAAATTCTGTACTTTGTATTAACAGCTGTTCCCGTCAAGTTATAGGTATAGTCCATATTACCCTCTGCCTGATCCCATTTAATGGCTTTGCCACCGGCTACTTCTGTGTTAGAACCATCTACAATAGCTACCATGACAGCAACAGATGCTCCGCTACGGGTTGTAACAGTGACTTTAGTTAATTTTTTGTCAGCGATGGCTGGCAATTCTATATAGGCTCCTTGTTTCCCATTTATAATATAAGGAACATTACTATTCATAGCCTGATAATATCCGTTACCAGTTGAACCGGCAAATACATAATCATGACCACCGAATGAGAATGTTGCTGCCTCTACTTTTTTATTTGCAGATAATTTAGGGAACGTACTTGGATAGTTGTCTGGAACCGTAAGATCAACAGTGAGAACGGTTTGATTTCCACTACCTTGTCCGGAAACACTTACGGGAACTGTTACTGTGTTACCGTTGGTAAGTGAGATGGATAACGTTTGATTTACCGGATTGGTACTATTGTTAGCTTTGGCAATAACTGTAACTTTATTACCATCTACTTCGGAGGATAATATGTCACTTAACCCCTCTGTAGAGATTGTATTACTCCCTTGATTAGCGATTTCAACAGTCAGAATTTGCGTTCCGCCTGTAGCAGGGAAACTTACTGGTGAAGGAGTTACAGAAATGATTGTAGGATCAGTTGAATTGAACCCTATTACGTCTTGCAGATTACGTGGCACAAGCTGGCTGTTGTTTTTGTAAACAGCTGCTAAACCAGTTATATCACTCTCTGTTTTTACAAATGGGCGATTAGCAAAGGCTGGTGAATCCTCCTTACAGAATACTGCAAAATTAACTCCTCCTGCAGTAAATGTATGAGTATCTGCACTTCCCCAAACACCTGCACTTTCTGGTGTTGCATTTTTAATTGTAACAGTCATGCCTTGGAATGCAGCAAGTTTATCCGCAGTAATGATAGTTGGAGTAATGGTTGTTGCTGAGCTGAGTTTTTCAACCTTAGCCCAATTGTCATCTTTAGAACCGGTTACTTCGTACATACCATTATAATTAACTGTTTTGGCAAGACTTTTATAGAGAGTAACTTTTACTTTATCTCCTTGGGTAAGTTGCAGTGCAGCAGGATCAACCTGACTTCCAAATAGTGTAATGCCATTGCCTGCAGTAGTTGCTCCTTCTGTTGCGAGAACGAGGTTGTTAACTGTATAGTTTCCTCCTTCAGTGTTACTTTGTACAATAGCTTCGAATGTACGATCGAAAGTAGCATCTACTGGAGTTTGCGTTGTAGTCATCATTCCGATAAGTTCAGGAATGGTAATTGGTTTTGTTTCTGCCGGTTCCGGTGGAGTAACATTTCCTAAATCTATTTCTTGTCCACCATTACCTGTGGATAGTGTAATATCATCAAGGCGGAAAGCAGATGCTGCTAAAGCAGTGAACTTGATGTATAATTTTGCAGAAGCTTGTTTTAACGTAAAGTTTGATGTTGCAAAAATCCAGTAAGGAGATTTTTCATCACCATTATTCTTTGTATAATTTACAGGAACCCAGTTCGTTCCATCGGCACTTAACGATAATATGAATTTGGACGGGTCAAAAGTGTTATCATATTCAGTAGCTCCTTCCGGTTTGTAGGAATAGCTGGCACCAAATGTGAGTCTTAAATTGGTTTGCTCTGCGTTTAGAGTAATATTATTTATTTGGAAGTCAGCAGGTAATGTTCCAAAGAATACAACATTGGGGCCTGAAGCACCTTCATATGCATTGGCATTGGATAAACCGGATGCACGCACTGTTGCTTTTTGTCCTGAATAAGTGACGTCGGCAACACCCATACCCGTTTTAGTCCATCCTTGATAAGCATCTACATAAGTAGGAGGATCTGTGATAGTTGTTGTACCGACAGTTTCGTGATAGATAACTTCCACAGGCGCAATATTGCCACTTTTGATCTTCACTGTTTCTGTCATCAATGGACCTACTTTATTTGAAATCTGGATTTCAACGCTTGCCTCATCTGTGATATTTTCCGGGATACTAACTTGAATCGTTGCAGAACCATCTCCTTCAGTTGCAGAAAGAGTTACCCAGGATTTGTCATCTTTCACAGTTGCTGTCCAATGGCGATTGGTCGAAATCTCGAAAGATGATTGGCTGCCTTCGGCAGGAGTACCGTCTGTAGTAAAAATCAGATTTGTTGGAGAGACTTCCAGATAAGGAGCCTCGGTGTCGTCATTATCGTCAACACAGCTCACAAAGGCCGTTGTGGCAATTAAGAGCATTGTTCCAAAAAACAACTTCAGAAAATTTAGATTCTTCATTGATGTTTAATAAATAAAAGTTAATATTGTAGGCGTTTTTAATTTGAATTTTCGCCGTAAAGCAAACAAAGATATATTATTGAGCTGAATAAACAAAGCTTAGCTATCTTATTTTATATTACATTTTGGTTAAATTTTTGCCATTAACCGCGGAAAAGCTTACATGAATATGTCAAATTGATAGCTGTTTACCTCCTTTAATTACTTTCATTTTTAAATTAAATAACAAATTACAGTTTTAATTGTTTAGAAAAACTTTAAAAATACTTATTGCTTTAATTTTACTTGACCTATATTGATTTTATTTATTGTTCTCAGGAGTCTGTATATATTTGATAAAAAACTTACAATGCTCAGTTGGAGTTTTCATCCCAGATTGATAATATATAAGTAATACTAATACGGAAACTGATTAATGATTGTTATTATTTGAGAATTTGAAAAAGAATTAATGTGTGAGAATGTATATTATTTGCTAATGAAAAAATGTAACAAAGATTCTTTCTCTTAAACAATTGATAATCAATGGAGTGAAAAAACGCGTTTTTTCTCTACGAGAAACGAGTCGAAACTCTACGAGAAACAGCTCGAAACTCTACGGAGATCGGGGCGATTCTCTATGGCAAATAGATCGGATGTTTGTAATGTTTTACATTGGCAGCTTCGGGTTGGGAGAGAATTTTCTTTTTGTGTAATTAAAGAGTACTACTGAGGTGAAGCGGATTTTTTAAAGTTCAATTTAACTATATAAGATTGACTTAATACAGATTTACTTTACACCGTTTTAACATTATAAAAATTCATATGGCAAGTAAAGTATTTCCTCGTTG